>QEUW01000130.1 GCA_003577005.1 Chloroflexota bacterium
TCGATGGCCTGTTGGGCGGCCGCCTGTAGACTTTCCATGGCCTGTTCCGGTGTCTGTGCGCCTTGCAGGGCATCGTTGACCGCCGCCGTCATCGCCTCTTGGATCGTCGCCGCCACCGGGCCAGAGTAGCGGAAACGGGCCGACTCCAACGCCTGGGGGAAGAGCGCGACAGTCTGGTCGTAGCTGGGGCTGATGCCTTCATAGATATTGTTCCAGGCTTCCTGGTCGGCGGCGATGTTGCCGCTGATGGTGGGATGATAGGGGACGCCGTCGGCCTCGTTCTGTGCTTTGGTTGCCTCTTCGCCGGCCAGCCAGGCCTCGGTGGAGGTCATCCCTTTGATAAATTCCCAGCCGATGTCACGCTGGGCAGGGGCCGAACCGCGCGGCATGGCAAAGGCAGAGCCGGTGGCGTCGGTCAAGGGCTGGTCGCTGTTGCGCAGGCGTGGCAGGAGCGTGCGGAAATTAGCCTCCGGGTTCACCTTCATCACACCGATGAGCCATTGCTCAAAGAGCGTCATGGCGGTCTGGCCGATCAGGATGGGGTTCTGCGCCGAGAAGAAGTTCTGGGCCTGGGCAAAAGCGGCGCGCGCCAGCTCCCCGCCCTGGCGATCCACCGTCTCTTTGGCCCAGGCTACGGCTTCGACCACACGCGGGTCGGTAAAATTGGCCTGGGCGCCATCTGCTGTGATAGGCTCGGCGCCGTTGGCCCACGACCAGAGCCAGAGCCGGCCATCCTGCATCTTGGTGTCAAAACCGGTGCGCACGACCTGGTTCCCCTCCATGATGTGGAGTTGTTCGCCCAACTGGGTGAGTTGTTCCCAGTTGCCCGGATCGACCGCTTCAGGGTCCACGCCCTCCTCGGCCAGTACATCCAGATTCATAAAGAAGAGATCCACATTGACAAACTGTGGGACACCAAAGACCTGCCCATTAAAGGTGATCTGCTCAATGAGCACCGGGTAGAACTGGCCCAGGTCAAACTGGTCGCGGCTGATCAGGTCATCGAGTGGGTCGATCGCCCCGCGACCGGCCCAACTACCGGTCTGCGACCGGTCCACGTTGATCACTTCGGGCGGGTTGCCGCTGGCAACGGCGGTCAGCAACTGTTGCGTGTCGAGAGCCCCACCCACTGGCTCGATGGTGACATTGGGGTGCGCCTCTTGAAAGACCGTCACCCGTGCCTGTCCGCGCGCATCATCAAGCCCGTAACCCCACACCCGGAGTGTTCCGGCGGCAGCCTCGGGCGGAGGAGCACCATCATCGGGCGCGGGCGTAGCGGCTGGCGCTCCGGGCGCTGTCGGTGGCTGGCAACCGGCCAAAAGCGAGACCGAGACGGCGCCACTCAAAAATGCCGCGTTGCGCAGCAGTGTCCGGCGTGAAAATCGCTGGCGTGATGGCTTGTGGTGTTCGGTGTTCATGGCTCCTCCTTGAATGGGTAAACCGGTGGTTCGAATCGTTGGTTTTTAGAATATGAACACAGATAAACACAGATAAACACAGATGCCAGGAAGCAAAATCTGTGTTATCTGTGCAAATCTGTGTTCAAAAATCAGGCGATCAATCTTCCAGGCGATGGTTACCTTAAAGGTGACTGTCACCTGAACAAATTCCTACTACTAGAAGACCACCGGGGATCCGGTGATCGACAGCGTGTAGGTGCATGGGCTGTCGCCGTGGTGCCGGACGATCACAAAGTGCGTTTCTGAGAATCGGCCGCTACCTACCCAAATCAGGTGCGACGGGATCGTGTCATCCCCAGTGTTAAACGGTGTACCGCGACCGACGGGTCCGACCCACTCCCCCTCGTCATCAAAGGGAAAGTTGAGGCGACCACTGGTCGTCACCTCAAAGCTCGCACAACCCACTCGATCCATCTTCAGCGAGACGACTGCGTTGCCCGGTTCGCTATCGACCTCCTCATCAAAGACATAGCGGAACCGGTACCAATGGCGATCACCCGGACTCAGCTTGACCGGCTGGGTAAAGTTTGGCCCGGCAGTTTCCCGGTCGGTTCCCGGCATGGGTCCCACAGTTTCCGTTTGACCGGCGACCGGTGCAACAGCGAACATGGTAATCAACAACACGGCAAGCAAACTTGCCGTGAGAATCCGATAGATGCTGTTCAAGGTGTGTCATCTCCTTTCACCCATACAGATACAGATCATCGACAACCTGACAACAGAAGGGTTTTCAATGCAACCCACCCTACTCTAAACTGCGGTTGCTTTGAAACTGGCGGTTTCTGCACCAGCAAAACTACCGGTTTCAAACAGAGCCCAGCATAGAAGTGTTGCCGCAGACTGTCGATCACCATAGATATGAGCGTCAGGTACAACATGAGTTACAACCGGCGCTATCCACGCTATAAAATCTCGATGACACTCTACTAGGTTCTGTTGACATTTTAGCCTACACAGCGGTGCGATGCACTTGAAAAGTGCGTTGCACCTTGCACATGCATCGCACCTTGCAGGTGCAACGCAGGATGCCCAGCCAGACAAAGCCGGCGCCGGCAAAGAGCCAGGTCAGCCGCCCGCTATAGCGTACATGCATAAAGTAGAGAATGACCAACAGCGCCTTGATGATCGCAATCGTCAAGGCAAGAATCACGCTCCAGCCGTTGAGGTGGACATAGGCGGCAGCAACGGTCAACATCAGCAGGACCAGCAGCGCCAGATAGACGATAAAGTAGGTTCGCGGTGAAACGATAGGATGTTCCATTAGCGGCTGATAAGATAGAGCAACGGAAAGAGAAAGATCCAGACGATATCGACAAAGTGCCAGTAGAGACCCAACACTTCGACCGGCATATAATCGGTCTGATAGTAGCCACGCCAGGCCAGCCAGGCCATCACGATGATCACCCCGATGCCGATGATCATGTGGATAGCGTGCAGCCCGGTCATGGTAAAGTAGAGAAAAAAGAAGAGCTGCACCGGCCCTCGATCGGCGCCGGGCCAGACAAAGGATGCGCCTGGGATCAGACCTTCCTCGAATTTGTGGTAATACTCCAGCCCCTTGATCCCTAAAAAGACCAGCCCCAACACCAGCGTAGCAACCAAGAGTAAGGTGGTCCGCTGGGCCCGTCCCAGTTGGGCCGCATGGACAGCCAGCGCCATGGTCAGGCTGCTAGTCAAGAGCACCCACGTGTTGATAGCGCCCAGCACGACATCAAGGTGGTGGCTCCCTTCGATAAAGGCTTGTGGATAGGCCGCCCGGAAGACCATGTAGCCGGCAAAGAGACCACCAAAGAAGAGCACTTCGGTGGTCAGGAAGGTCCACATGCCGAGGCTCACCGCATCGCGCTGTTGGTCATAGTCTTGGAAGTGATGGGCAACGGCCGAGTGGGCGCCGGTGTGCGGATTAGCCATCCCCCACCTCCCCTTGCTCCCCCTCGCGTCGCTCTTCTACCTCCGGCACGGTCGTGGTCGCCTGCGGAAGGTATTCGTCCGTCACCTCGTACTGGTAAGGTTCGCCCACAACCGGCACTTCGTAAAAATTCTCTGGTGGCGGTGGCGAGGTCGTCTGCCACTCCAAACCGGTGGCGCCCCAGGGGTTGTTGCCCGCAATCGGCCCGTTGCGCATGGACCAGAGCAGATAGAGCAGCGGCAAAACGTAGCCTACGGCCAAAATCGACGCACCGGCGGTGGACATGACATTAAACACCTGATATTCCGGCGCATAAGCATGGTACCGCCGGGGCATCCCCCCGTAGCCCAGAAAGAATTGGGGAAAGAAGGTAAGATTGAAGCCAACAAAGATGATAATGGCCGATGCCCGCCCCCAGCCCTCGGGGTAGAGCCGGCCCGACATCTTGGGCCACCAGAAGTGGATGCCGCCCAGGTAGGCCATCACCGTCCCGCCGACCATAATGTAATGGAAGTGGGCGACGATAAAGTAGGTGTCATGGACATGCACATCGATGGGCAGCATCGCCAGAAAGAGTCCGGTCAGCCCTCCGATGGTAAAGAACGCAATAAAGCCCATTGCGTAGAGCATGGGTGTGTCCCATGAGATCATCCCCTTGTAGAGCGTCGCCGTCCAGTTGAAGACTTTGACGGCTGAGGGGATGGCCACAATAAAGCTCAAGATCGAAAAGATCAGCCCGGCATAGATCGACTGCCCAGAGACAAACATGTGGTGCCCCCAGACCAGAAAGCTAAAGACCGCAATCGCCAGGCTGGCCATTGCGATGAAACGATAGCCAAAGGGCGGCCGCCGGGCAAAACAAGCGACCAGTTCGCTCACCACGGCAATCCCCGGCAACACCATGATGTAGACCGCCGGGTGCGAGTAGAACCAAAAGAGGTGCTGGAAGAGGATCGGGTCGCCGCCCAGCGCCGGGTCAAAGATGCCCACCCCCAACAACCGCTCCACCGCGATCAGCAAGATGGTGATCGCCAGTACAGGTGTCGCCAACACGATCACCAGGCTTGTCGCGTACATGGACCAGATAAAGAGCGGCAGGCGAAACCAGGTCAACCCCGGCGCCCGCATCTTGTGGACGGTGACAATAATATTGAGCGCAGTGAAGATCGATGAAAAGCCGGCGATAAAGATGCCGAGCGCCATGGCAATGACGCGCGTGTTGGTGTAGACAGTGCTGTATGGCGTATAAAAGGTCCAGCCCGTATCGACGCCGCCGGTCAACAGGGCAGCTACGGCAAAGAAGCTGCCGCCGATAAAGAGATACCAACTGGCCAGATTGATACGGGGAAAGGCCATATCCTTGGCCCCGAGCATCAGCGGCACCAAAAAATTGCCCAGGGTAGTCGGGATGGCTGGCACCAAGAAGAAAAAGACCATGATCGTTCCATGCATGGTGAACAGCCTGTTATAGGTCTCATCCAGCACAAGGTCGCCCGCGGGCGTCAGCAGCTCTAGGCGGATCAGGGTGGCTGCGGCGCCTCCCACAAAAAAGAAGAGCGTAACCGTAACCATATAGAGCAGCCCGATCCGCTTGTGGTCGGTCGTAAGCAGCCACGACCGGGCGGTGTAGCTCACATTTAAGTAATCGGGCACGTTCAAAGCCGGTGAGGTGAGACTCATTGCGTTCACTCCAAGTTTGATCGTGTTGAGCTAGACGATAGATGTATTGACAAATCAAGTTGGGTAGCCGTCGGGAGGTGCAACGCACTTGACAAAGTGCGTTGCACCTCCCGACGCAAGGCGCCATCGCCTATCGTCTAGCGCCCATCGTCCATCATCCCCCATCGCTGGGTGGCTCCTCCTGTCGCTGTTCTTCAGCACTGAGCGAGCGAATGTACTCGACCAGCCGTAACAGTTCCTCCTCGCTGACCTGGCCGGCGTAGGTCGGCATGATCGGCGGGTAGCCGGCCACGATTTGCGCATTGGGGTCGATGATCGAGCGGCGGATATACTGTGCGTCGGCCAGCACGGTTTCGCCACTGGCGAGTAAGACTTCGCTCCTGTACAAACCGACCAGGGATGGCCCGGTGCCGCGGCCGTTTGGCAAATGGCAGGTACTGCAGCCGAGCGTGTGGAAGAGCGTCTCGCCCGCGCTGGCCATGGGCTGCGTGGCCCCGAACTGCCCGCCTGTCTGTTCCGGGATCGGCTGGGCCAGGTCGAGCGGGCGTTGGGCCAGCCACTCTTGATATTGGCGCGGCTCCACCACCACGATCCGGCCCACCATCCCTGAGTGCTGGGTACCACAATACTCGGCGCAAAAGAGATGATAGCTGCCGGTCTGAGTCGCCTCGAACCAGAGCGTGGTATAGCGACCTGGCAATACGTCGCGCTTGATACGGAAGTCTGGCGCGTAAAAACTGTGGATGACATCCTGCGAGATCATGGTCAGCCGCACCGGCCGGTTGACCGGGATGTGCAGTTCGTTGATCTCGCGCTGCCCCGACGGGTGCTCGAACTGCCACATCCACTGTTTTCCGACTACATATACATTAATCCCGCCCGGCGGTATCTCATACATGTCGAAGTAGAGGCGGGCGCCCCAGCCATACAACCCCAGCGCCAGCACGAGTGGTACGGCGATCCAGGTCGCTTCTAGCGTGTGGCTGGTCACGATGGCGCCGGCGCGATTCGCCGGTGAGCCGCGCCGGTATTTGATGGCAAAATAGACGATCAGCGCCGCGACTGGGAAGGCGAAGAGAAATGACAATGCCGTCATGACCAGGGTAAGCCGATCGACCTCTGGCGCAATGGTCGAGACGCTCTGCGGAAAGAGCCAAAAATCCCACATGTTTCTTACGCTGCTCCCATTGGACGCCGTTCGCGGCGCAGTAACAATATGACCATCCCACCCAGCAGTAAGACCGTCGCCAGCCCCGCCAACCGCAGCACGTTCATGATCAGCATGGTATATTCGCCGGAAACGGGGTCGTAGTGATAACAAAAGAGCAACACCTGGTCGATCACGGTTCCGATGCGGTTGGCCGTCGCTTCGACCAGCGCCAGCCGCAGGTCGCGCGGCGCATACTCCAACCCAAAGAGATAGCGGGAGACTGCCCCTTCCGGCGTCAGGATGATCACGCCGCTGGCATGGGCGTAGGCTTGCTGCCGGGTATCGTAGGCATAGCGAAAGCCCACTGCGTCGGCCAGCTTGTCGATGGCCTCATGGTCGCCGGTGAGAAAATGCCATCCTGGTTCACCCGCAGGCCGGTCATAGGCCTGTACAAATTCATCGCGGGTCCGGGCGGCGAGTTGCGGCGTTTCGGTTGGGTCGATGCTAACAGCCAGCACCGTAAATTCCTCGCCGGCGGTAAACTGAAGCTGTTGTAGGCTGGCCAGCAACCCGTGGCGCGCCAACGGGCAGAGATTCGGGCAGGCAAAATAGCCCAGGCTCAGGATCACCGGCTTACCGTCAAAGAAGTGGCTCAGTTGCACTGGCTGGCCGGCCTCGTCCAAAAAGGTCAGGTCATACGGCACAGATGCATCGAGCCGCTGGTCAAAGCCGATGGCGTCCAACACCTGCACCGGGTGCAGGTTTGGATCATGCGCCCTGGCCGGCAGCGGCGCCAGGAAGGAACTCAGGCCGAGCATAAGCACAAAGAGCGTCCAGCTACTCTGCCGCATTGACCCCCTCCGTAGCCTGACCACCCGTGCTGTCGAACCGGTAGGCCGGACCAAAGCCAAAAACGGGCGCCACATCTTCCTCTGCCTCCGGTGCTGATCGTTCTACCAGCAACTGCATGGCCTGCTCGATTGGGATGTGGACCACACCGGCTTCTTCGTCCACCCAACCGTAGGTGTTGATCCGCTCCAGAGCCGGCGCCTCCTCTGCGGCTCGCTCCAATACCGACTGCGCCTGGATGCCTGGTCCTGGCCCGGTGGCAGGCGTAACCTCTGCCGGCGGGACCTGGACCCGCACGTTCAAGGCGCGCGGTGTCCAGATGTCGAGTAGCCAGAAGATCACCAGGTGAATGATCACTGCAATCACGGCCAGGGCGGCGAGAAAGTACAAGATCGGGCGTAGACTGACTTCCTGCACCTCGTAACCGCGCGCCAGGCTCTCGGCCGAGACATGGGCCGCCGGTGTAGCGGGAACCAGCCGCTTATCGCCGGGCCCTTCAGGTGTCGCGCCAGACGTCTCTTCAACGAGAATACGACGTTTATCGGTAAAACTTTCAGCCGAACCATCACGATCCTGCATCTGCAATTCCTCCAACCCAAGCACCGGCGTCAATCTCCGCCTGCCGGTGGGGGCATCGGCGGGGCAGACGAAAAGGTCCCGCCGGGTGTGCCATGTCCGTGTCCATGTGCCTGGGCCTGAACTTTCCTCAGGTCAAAGCTGGACAGCAAGGGGCGGCTGCCCAGTTGCCAGAGATAAAGCGCAAACCAGATGCCACCTACCCCCACCAGCGCCACAAGGTCCAACCAGTGGATCGCCCAGCCCGCGGGCTGGACGGCAGGAACGGCAAGCCACAACAGGTTGATCCACTGGAGGAGCAGCACCCCTAGCGCCACCGGCGTCAAGGTGCGCCGGTGCGCTTTGACCCGGCCCGACAGCAGCGCAGCAAAGGGCAAGGCAAAGCCCAAGACCAGCAACGCTGCAGCCAGCCACCCCCAGCCGCCATGAAACCGCTCCAAATACCAGAGCACCTCTTCGGGCAGGTTGCCGGACCAGATGATCAGGTACTGCATAAACGAGATATATGCCCAAAAGAGCACTGTTGCCAACAAGAAATTCCCTAGATCACTGAAATGTTGGCGGGTGAGGAGAGCAGCAAAGGGTTGGTGTGGGGCCAGCCAGGAGAGCATCACAATTGCAAAGGCCAACGCTGCCAGCGCCTGGCTGGCGGCTACGAGCACGCCAAACATCGACGAGAACCAATGGGCATCCAGCGACATCAGCCAGTCGAAGGCGGCAAAGGTCATGGTTACACCATAGACGGCAAGGCTAAGACCGCCAAAGCGGCGTAGCCGGTCTTCCAACAACGGATCGTCGCCAAGATCCTGCTGGCGTGACCAGCGGCTGAAAAGCAGTGCTATGCCCAGCCAGATGGCAAAATAGGCGACCGCCCGCACCAAGAAGAAAGACAGGTTTAGATAGGGTTGCCTGTGCTGCAACAGGGCATCTGTCGCTAACGCTTCAGGCCGCGCCCAGGGGTAGAGATCCTCTAACCCCAACAGAAGAGGGAGAAAGAGCAGCGCCATGAACGGCGCCAACCGGCTGCTGGCCTCGAGCAGCCGGCGAATCGCCACCCCCCAGTTGCCCCCGGTCAGATGGTAGATCATCAGCCAGGCGAGGCTGCCTAGGGTTAACCCCAAACAATAGAGATAGGCAACCAGGTATGCGGCAAAGAAGCGTTGCCGGTCAAAAAAGAGGCCCACCAACGCCAGCACCAGCCCAACAATGCCGGCAATCACGGCCGTGCGCCGGCGCTGCGCCAGCAGGTCGCGGAGCCTGTTATCGCCTTCGAGCGCTCGCTCGTCTACTTCAATGCTGGTTGCTCGTTCGTCGTGCATGGTCTGTTTCCACTTCTCTGGACCCCGGTTGACAAAGTTGGCAGTAGCGGCGGTTTCCATACCACCGACCTCTCCACCAGCGGCGGCGGCGGTATGGAAACCGCCGCTACACATTCGTGATCCACCGAGTACAAGAACAGCACAAGACCCTAACTTGGACAGGCCAGAACAAACGCAGGAACACGGAGAGCACAGAGGCTTCGCAGAGAACACAGAGAGATCTCGGTGCGCTCTGTGTCTTCTCTGTGTTCCTACTATTTTTGTTTCCTGTTCAACCATTTCATTGGCAAGCTCCTATTGAGTGGGCGCTTCCAACTGCTGGCGCTCTTCTGCCGGCACATCGTCGAGTGTCGCATTCTGGCTCAGTTGGAGCGCCTGGATATAGGCAATGATCGCCCAGCGGTCGGCCGGTGGAACCCGCTCACCATAGCTGTACATCGTGCCAAAGCCACGGGTGATCACGGTAAAATAGTATCCCGGCGGCGCGGCCCGCAGCCGTTCGCTGTGAAACGACGGCGGTGGAGTAAAGCCGCGCTGGACAATCATGCCCTGTCCGTGCCCATCGTACCCATGACAGGGTGCACAGAAGATCTCGTACCGTTCGCGCCCACGCTGCAACACTTCCATCGTCACCGGAAAGGGGAGCGTCTCAGCTGGGGCGCCAGCTACATCGCCTTGATAGAAGTGGGTATCCAGATTTACCCGGCCACGAGCAACCGTATTGGCCGGCGGGTGGCGCGCCGACGCACCATCATTAAAGAAGGTACTCGGCTCATAGGTGTCGTAGCGGGCTTGCTGTCTCATCTGGTTGCCGCATCCAGCCAGCCCAAGCACGCATACTAGCAGCCACCCTGCCACTCGTAGCCGCCAATCCAACGACCCCTTGCCCATGCCATACCAACCTCTCACGATTCCACCACCCATTACCGATTACCCATTACGGATTACTCATTACCGATTCCTTAGGACTTGACCACCGACACAGAATGCGCACCCAGACTTTGTAGAAACTGCTCTGTCTCGGCCAGGTCAAATTGCGGGTCGCTCGCCTCAATGCAGAGAAAGAAACGGTCACGCGATGCCAGTTCGAAACGAGGCACGTTGAAGACTGGGTGGTAGGGCTGGGGCAGGCCGTTGAGCCAGAACATCCCCAACACCGCCGCCAGCGCCGCCACCAGGATCGTCGATTCAAAGGCAATCGGCATAAAGGCCGGCCAACTGGCATAGGGCCGCCCACCCACATTGATCGGATAGCTGATCGTAGATGAGTACCACTGCATAAAGAGTGCGCCCGCACCGCCCAGAACGCCACCCGCCAGCACGATCAACGGCAGCCGCCGTCCACGCACGCCCACATATTCGGCCAGTCCCTCCACCGGAAAAGGTGTGTACGCTTCCATCAGACGGAAGCCCCGTTCATGCGCCCGTTGGGCAGCAGCCACCAGTTCGGTAGGGCTGGCAAATTCAGCAATGATGCCGTAAATGCGAATTTCAGCCATCAGTCATCCCCTGCTTCGGCGCCGATCGGTGTAACGCCTGTGCGCTCTTCATGTTCTGCGTGTTCAGAGACCAATTCGCGCATTTCGAAGATCGAGATCATCGGCAAGACACGGATAAACAAAAAGAGCAGTGCAAAAAAGAGGCCAATCGTGCCAATGTAGGTAGACCAGTCCCAGAAGGTGGGGGAATACATACCCCAGGCGGCCGGCACAAAGTCGCGATGCAGGCTGGTGACGACGATCACGAAGCGTTCGAGCCACATGCCCACGTTGACGATGAGCGAGATGACGAAGAGCACCACCAGGTTGGTGCGCAGCCGCCGCGACCAGAGCAACTGGATCACCGCGACATTGGCGATGATCATGGCCCAAAAGGCTGGGGCATAGGGGCCGAGCGCACGGTTGACGGTCATATACCATTCCGCCTCAAGCCCACTGTACCAGCCGATAAAGATCTCCATCAGATAGCCGTAGCCGACGATCAGCCCTGTCGCCAGGAGGACGCGCGCCATGTTGTTGAGGTGGCGCAAGGTGATAAAATCCTCCAAGCCAAAGACCCACCGCAAAGGGATGGCGATCGTCACCACCATGGCAAAACCCGAAAAGACGGCGCCGGCCACAAAATAGGGTGGGAAGATAGTGGAATGCCACCCAGGAATGACAGAAAAGGCAAAGTCCATACCGACGATGCTATGCACTGAGATGACCAGCGGAGTCGCCAGCGCGGCCAACAGGAAATAGGCAGTCTGGTAGCGCTGCCAGTGCGACGCCGCCCCACGCCACCCCATGGCAAAGATGCCAAAGGTGACGCGGGTAAAAGGGTTGCGCGCACGGTCGCGCAGCGTCGCCAGGTCGGGAATCAGCCCGACATACCAGAATATCAGCGAAACCAGGCCATAGGTGCTGATGGCAAAAACATCCCACACCAGAGGGCTGCGCCACTGCGGCCACAGGCCAAAGGTGTTGGGGTAGGGAAAGAGCCAGTAGAAGAGCCAGGGCCGGCCCAGATGGAGAATTGGATAGATGGCGGCGCAGGCCACGGCAAAGAGCGTCATGGCTTCGGCAAAGCGGTTGATCGACGTTCGCCACTCCTGGCGTAGCAGCAACAGCACGGCCGAGATGAGCGTGCCGGCATGGCCGATCCCGATCCACCAGACAAAGTTGATGATGGCAAAGCCCCACCCCACCGGTATATTGACGCCCCAGATGCCGATCCCGCGCGCAAAGAGTATCAGCACCGAGTACAAGAGGAGCATGACCAGGGCAAAGGTGATGGCAAAGCCCACTATCCACCAGAGCGGTGTGCGCTGGCTCAGGACGATCGCGCTGATCTTGTCGGTGATCGATGCATAGGTGTGGCCTGGCCCGATAACTGCCAGGGTCTCACCTGCGCTCTGGCGGGGCGGTTCTTGGCTCCGCACGGTGGATTCTGTCGTCATAACGATGCATGTTACCCCGTAGCGGCGATTTCCATACTGCCGCTATATTGCGTGATTGTCGTGCCGTGACGGCAGCCTCAGGCGGCGACTAGAGCCGGGTTTGGGTTGCGTACCTCGGCCAGATAGGTGGTGCGCGGCTGCGTACCGAGATCGGCGAGCATGCCATAATTCAGCGGATGGCGCTTCAATTGCGCTACCAGGCTCTCTTCGTCGTTGATGTCGCCAAAGATGATGGCGCGTGTTGGGCAGGCGGCTTGGCAGGCGGTGAGGACTTCCCCATCTGCCAGCGTGCGGTTCTCTTTGGCCGCCTCGCGCCGGGCATAATTGATGCGCTGCACGCAATAGGTGCATTTCTCCATCACCCCGCGCTCGCGGACAGTGACGTCTGGATTGCGCGCCATTTGCAGGAGGGGGATCTCCTCGTTGTAATCGTAAAAGTTAAAACGGCGCACCTTGTAGGGGCAGTTATTGGAGCAATAACGTGTCCCAACACAGCGGTTGTAGACCATCTGGTTGAGCCCCTCTGAATCGTGCGCTGTGGCCTCGACCGGGCAGACCGGTTCGCAGGGCGCTTTTTCACAATGCATACAGAGCCGCGGCTGGAAAAAGGTTTCGGGTCCCGTTGGCTCGCCGACAAAGTAGCGGTCGATCATCAGCCAGTGCATCTCGCGCCCCCGCGCTACCTCGTCTTTGCCCACGACCGGGATGTTATTCTCCACCATACAGGCCATCACACAGGCGTTGCAGCCGATACAGGCGCTCATGTCGATTGCCATTCCCCAGGCGTAGCCGTCGTATTGGAATTCAGGGTAGAGCGAGGGTGATGTGATCTCTTGTGCTGGACCTACCCCTTCAGCCTGATGGTTCAGCTCATGTTGGGCAAAGTGCGGGTCTTCTTGAAACTGCTCCAGCGTCCCCATGCGCAACAGGTCGCGGCCTTCGGGCGAATCATGCATCTGGGTGCTCGCCAGCCGGTAGCGTTCGCCCAGGGGGCGGATCTCCAGGCCCGGCGCCTGGAAGAGGGCATCTGACGTGCGAAGCAGATAGGCGTTGAAGCCGGCCCCCGCGCTGATGTCCCTGCCTGCGCTCCGCCCATAGCCCAGGTAGAGCGTTGCGGCGCCGTCGGCGTGACCAGGTGTCACCCAGGCTGCTACCGTCAGCGTGCGCCCGCCGACCTGCAACTCCACCAACTCTTCGCTTCTGATTCCCCGTTGTTGGGCCGTGGCCGGGCTGATGAGCAGGGCGTTATCCCAGGTTAGTTTGGTCAGCGGGTCGGGCAGTTCCTGGAGCCAGGCGTTGTTGGCAAAGCGGCCATCCCAGATGGTGGGGTCGGGCCGGAAGACGAGTTCGATCTGGCCCTCAGGCGCCGGGGTAATGGCTGCAAGCGCGTCTGTCCAGTTGGCTGCCAGCTCCACCTGCTGGGGTGGCGCAGCCGTGCCGGCGATAAAGCCATCGTGCAGCGCCGTCCGCCAGAAGGCTTCGGCATTAGGTTGGGCAGGGTCAGCCAATCCCTGATAGTAGCTGTCCCAAAAGCCGCGCACGATCTCGTATGCCGTGCGGTTGGGTTCGCCCAGGAGCACAGCCATCAGTTCGTAGGGTGTCTTGCTGTTGAAAAGCGGCTCGATGATGGGCTGGATGATCGTGACAGTGCCGTCATAGGCGCGGCCATCGCCCCAGGCTTCCAAATAATGGCTCTGCGGGATGTGCCAGTGGCAGAGCGCCGAGGTTTCGTCATAGTAGAGGCTGTTCTGGACCGTAAAGCCTACCTGGGCCAGGCGCCCGGTAAAGTCAAAATCGGCCGGTGCGGTCAAGACGGGGTTGCAGCCCAGAATGAGCAACGTATCCACCTGGCCGGCGGCCATGGCTTCGACCAGCGCCCGTAGCGAAGCGACCTGCACGACCGGTTCCACTTCTACCGGCTCGGTGAATGTGACCGTAGTGCCGATGTTGCCGAGCGTCGCGTTGATCGCATGGGCCAGGGCATGAACCGCCGGCGGCTGGCCTTCCCCGGCGATGACCAGGCTGGCGCCGCTGTGCTGGGTCAGATCGTCGGCCACGGCAGCAAGCCATGTCTGTTGTGCCTCGGTGAGCGTCGGAGCAGCGCCGGGCGCGATACCCAACGCCTGCGCCAATGCCAGGGCAAAGCCGGGTATCGCGCCCGACGGCAGCGCCAGCCGGTGATCCGCCTTGGCGCCGGTGATGGTGTAGGTGCTTTCGACGACGTAGAGGCGGTTCATATCGTCGTTCTGCCACAGGCGGCGCCGGTCGCTAAAGTCACGGGCGTAGCGCACGCTGCCGGGAAACGAGAGCAAGAAATCAGCGTCAAGCGAGAGAATGCGCGCAGCCTGGTCCAAGTGATGGACTGGATTGAGCACACGGCCAAAGGCCAACTGCGTGCCTGTGCGCACATTGTCGAGTGGCGCTGGCTCAAACTGGTGCCACACCATCTGGGGAAACTGCTCATGTACAGCCGCCAGTTGCGCGCCCAACGCCGGCGAAGTGATGTTTTCGGTCAGGATGTGCAGCCCGGCCCCGTCATTGGCGCGCAAGTTCTCCAACCTGCCCCCTAGCGCCGTCACAAAGCTTTCCCATGTGCTGATGGCGCCCTGTTGGGTAAGAGCCTGGGGCCGTTCCGGGTCGTAGAGCGTAAATAGAGAGCCTTGCGCAAAGGCATCGGTGGCGCCCAGGCTGGCCGGGTGTTGGGGATTGCCTTCTACCTTGATGGGCCGGCCCATGTGACTTTCGGCGAGCAACCCCATTGTATACCCGCGTAATGGCATCGCCGTTGCGTAGAAGAGCGGTCGCCCGGGAACCACCTCTTCCGGTTGAACAACATAGGGGACGATTTGTTCATTGGGGGGCCGGGCGCCGCAGCCGCTGATGCCGGCCAGAGCCAGCATCGCCCCCATCAACTGGAGAAATCGCCGGCGGTCGGTGCGAAAAAGACCTTCGGGCAGCGCATGGTTCATCTCTTGGCGTACTGCATCCAGAAAGCCCTCCCGCCCGGCCAACTCTTCGAGACTGCGCCAAAAAGCAGGTGCACCCTGGGCAGCGGCTAGGCGTGCTCGCAATTCTCTCCGGTCAAGCGGTCCATTCCCCATGAGCTGTTCCCTATTTGTGCGTGATACGTACTGCGTGATGCGTAATGCATAGTGCGTGATGCGTAGACGATCCTTTGCAGATTATGAATTACGCATTACGCATTACGCATCACGCAGTACAATTTCACCGGTGGCAGATATAACAATCGATCAACCGCTGGCTCGACTGAATGTGGTATTCCTCCATCAGCCGGCGGCCGAGCGTGAGCTGATCTTCAGGCGGCTCCCAGTTCATGACAAAGACAAACTCGCGCGGCCGGAGGTGAAGCTCCGGCGTGCGATGGCAATCGAGACACCACTCCATGGTCATCGGTTCGGCCTTCCACATGAGCGGCATCTGGTCGACCCGGCCGTGACACTCGACACACCCTACCCCTTTCTGGACATGGATGCTGTGGTCAAAATAGACAAAGTCGGGCAGGTCATAGACACGCGTCCAGGCCAGCGGAATGCCCGTCCGGTAGCTTTCGCGCACTGGCTCCAGGATTGGGCTGCCGTTCCAGATCTGCGAGTGGCAGGTCATACAAGTGTGGGTGGCGGGCATGCCGGCGAAGGGTGATTCCTCGACAGTGGTGTGACAGTAACGGCAATCAATACCGAGGCCACTGACGTGGTGCTCGTGGCTAAATTGCACCGGTTGTGGTTGCACGACGCCGACGCCCGTTGTATAGGGCGAACGCGCCCAAACCAGCCCAATACCCCCTAACCCGATCAAAAAAAAGAGCGCACCAAAGATGGTTGCCTTGGCAAAGGTATTGGTGCTCGGATGAAAAATCTGGGACATGACACTTGCGCCGGTCAGGCTGAGCAGGTTCGGAGCTTCTTTGTGCCCTGTAGTTTGCCGTCTGGGTGGATCACTTCCATTTGAGGAGTCGTGATATCCTTGATCTGCATGGGCTGTCCTTTCATGGCGCGCAGTGGCACTTCAAAGTGATGCTTCAAAGTTGTCTTTTAGCGTTGTTGCCGACCTGGCAAAAGCACGGCGTTCCTCTGGGAAGGTGTAAACGCTGCACACGGGATCAAAGCCTAGAAGCCCTGGCCGTATCAATACCTGCGTACGTTATCAACCGGCAAATTTGGTTGCCAGCGGCAAAGGTAGAGGGAGGAGACACATTTCAAGATATATCTTCTTGAATGGATCGTGATGCAGCAAATTCTGTTGGCGGGCGCGGGGTTACTGATGTTTCTTTGCGCTCGATCCCTATCAACTTGGGAGTTGACAGCTCGCTTAGGAGGTGTGTGTCGTGGACAAAAGCGGGTGACGCTGCACGAGGTCGTACTGGAAACCGTTGATCAGTACGTGGATGCGCATATCGGTGACTGCTATTGGGTCGTAACCTTTGGCCTGGTCGATATTGGTGTAGGTCATCCCCGCACCATCTACGACGACGACCGAGCCGCGCCCCACGACGTTGAGCATGTTCTGAGGGTCGATGATCACAGCCGTATCCTCATCGATCCCCAGTCCGATCAGATAGGGGTTATAGGCGACGGCTGCCATGAGCCGGCCGGTGCGCCCCCGTTGTTGAAAATGCTGGTCGATAACCACCCGATTGGTCAGGCCTAGCCCTGGCGCAAGCTGAACCATGCGCTGGGTGGGCCATTCTCCGGCGCGGCCAAAGGCGATCATGTGCTGGCTCAAGACCGATGCGCCGGCGCTGGTGCCGGCGACGGGGACGCCCGCATTGTTGCGGTCACGGATGGCCTGGGCCAGCAGCGTCCCGCCCAGGAGCGTGGCAAGGCGCAACTGGTTGCCACCCGTGAGAAAGATGGCGGTCGCATCGTTGAGGACGGCCACCCGTTCTGGGTCTTGAGCATCGTTGCGTGTATCGACATGAATGACCTCCACCGTTGCAGCGCCCAAATCGTAAAAGATCGCTTGGTACAGATCACCGACCTCAGTCCCCTGCGTTGATGCTGCTGGGATCACGACGATCTGGGCGTTCTCTTCGCCGGCCAACGATAGAAAGCGTTTTAGGATGTGCCGCGTCTTCGCTTTATCTTCAGCACCACCAATGGGCATCAACGCGCCGCGCATCTGTGGCGCAGTAAGTGACGCAGGATTCACCATAGGCTGAACCCACCTCTTCTAAATATCACAGGTTGTAAGTGCGGGGGCCAGATGCTGGACAGACAAAACCAATTGGCATCGCACATGGAGTCATAGAATAACATAATAAATTGAAGATAAAAAGTGTATCTAGCCAAGTATCCTGTTCTATTCTGCTATCTATTCTAGTTGGCGCAGTTTTGGTGTAGATTGAGCAATGTGAAAATGACTCTGATTCAGCGTGGTTCGATCCTCCCACTGCAAATTTATCCGGTCGCAGAGGGAGTTGGATAGCTATTAAGAACCCATCCGAATAACGGTTGCGGGTCCGACAACTACACCGACGAATAATCGTTGTCGCAGAGTTATTCGGATAAGCTCTAAGAGCAGTTGTGTCATCATTTCACCAAGTTATGTTACTGCATCAGGATGAATTTTCTCGTCTACTGCCTACCCCACAAATTCCCTACCCGGGATGAACCCCGCCAGCCCAATCCTAAGTGATAGCTAAGCACAGGTTCAGAGGCTGTGGCTCGCGGGTGCGTCTGGCTGGGGTAGAGGGCAAATAGATGCAACATGAAAGGAGAGACAACCATGAAAGCGATCTCGACCAAAACTCATGCTCTGATCGATTATGCCTGGGCCGCTGTGGTGCCGGCTCTTCCTCACTTGCTACGGGGCGGGCCCACGACAACGCGACTTTTGGCCGGAACTGGGTTAGGTACGCTGGCCTACAGCCTGTTGACGCATTACGAGTTAGGTGCGTTCAAGGTGCTACCGATGACGACTCACCTGACGCTGGATCTGCTGAGCGGCCTTGCGCTGGTGGCGGCATCCTTTGCCCTCTCTCAGGTGACACCCAAAGAACAGGCGCTGCTGATGGGCTTGGGCTCATTTGCGCTCGCTGTGGCTTTGAACACAGAGACGCGGACTCCCGCGCTCCAACCGTACAGACGCCGGCTCGATAGTTCCCGCACCGCAGCAACGCTCTACGAGTTGAAGCACAGGTAGAGCGAATCGATTGAGGAGACCTTTTATGCAAGCGCACGGAGTCGCGGTCCGCCAGGTACGCGTTTTACGGGGACCCAATCTCTACGCCTACATGCCTGCCCTACAGATCACGCTCGATATCGGGCCTTATGAAGATCGCCCCAGCAACAGCTTCCCCGGCTTTGCCGAGCGCCTGGTCCAATGGCTGCCCGGCCTGCACAAACATGAATGCAGCCTCTACCGTCCCGGTGGTTTTATCGAGCGGCTGCATCGTGGCACCTACCTGGGCCACATCGTCGAACATGTGACGCTGGAGTTGCAGACGCTGATGGGCTTTCAGGTCTCGTTTGGCCGTGCCCGTGGCACCGGCGAACGGGGTGTCTACACGGTGGTGATCGAGTACAAAGAAGAGGAGCCTGCCCGCGCTGCCTTTGATACGGCCTTGCGTATGAGTCTGGCCGCCATGCACGATGAACCGTTTGCGGTCGAGGAAGAACTCGACCGGTTGCTCGCGCTGGCCGACGACTATCGTCTTGGACCCAGCACGGCCGCCATCGTTGCCGCTGCGCGCCGGCGCAATATTCCCATCTTGCGTATTCAGCCCAAAAGCAGCTTGATCCAGTTGGGCTATGGCGTCTACCAAAAACGGATTCAAGCATCGGAGACTTCACTCACCAGCGCAATCGCTGTGGACCTCTGTCAGGAAAAATCCTTGACAAACCATCTGCTCCGCCAGGTGGGTGTGCCGGTGCCTGAGGGACGGATTGTCCAATCTGCCGACGAAGCCTGGGAGATTGCACAAGCTGTAGGCACACCGGTTGTGGTCAAGCCGGCGGATGGCAACCAGGGTAAGGGGGTCAGCGTCAACCTGACGCATGAACACGAGATCCGCCAGGCCTTTGCCATTGCCAAACAATTTGGCGAGACTGTCTTGGTCGAGCGCTTTATCGAAGGGCACGATTATCGACTGCTGGTCGTCAATGGCAAGTTGGTGGCCGCGGCGCGGCGCGACCCGGCGCAGGTGGTAGGCGACGGCCAACATACGGTAGCCGACCTGGTTGAGATTCTCAACAAGGACCCGCGCCGCAGACCGGGCCACGGCAGTTCGCTCACCCGCATCGAGCTGAACGGTGCGGTGGAGCTGACGCTAAACCAACAAGGCTTGTGTCTGACCAGTGTACCGGCAGCTGGCGAGACCGTTAGACTCCGGCGCAACTGTAACCTCTCCACCGGTGGCACTGCTACCGATGTCACCGACGAAGTGCATCCGAGCAATACACGCGTTGCCGAATTGGCGGCGCAGATTCTGGCGCTCGATGTTGCCGGCATCGATATTGTCTGCCGTGACATCAGCCGCCCGCTGGGTGAACAGGGGGGCGCGATTGTCGAGGTCAACGCCGCACCTGGCCTACGAATGCATTTGCACCCCGCCCACGGCCAGCCGCGCGATGTCGGCACCCCGATTGTAGAGATGCTCTATCCAAAGGATAGCCCATCTCGCATCCCTATCATCGCCATCACCGGCACCAATGGCAAGACGACCGTCACCCGGCTGGTGCGCCACATGTACGAGACGGCGCGCTGGGTCGTCGGCATGACCTGCACGGAGAGCGCCCAGACTGTTCTCTTGCACCCGCACGTCGAGGTGGCCGTATTGGAGACGGCGCGCGGCGGCATTCTGCGCGAAGGGTTGGCCTTTGACGAATGCTTGGTAGGCGTCGTGACTAACGTCACTTCGGACCACCTTGACACGGGCGAAGTAAAGACTCTGGACGAACTTGCTCGCATCAAACAGGTGGTCGTCGAGGCGGTCAGCGACGATGGGGCCGCCGTGCTCAATGCCGAAGACCCGCGAGTAGCTGAGATGGCTGCGGCGACCGATGCCCGCGTGATCTACTTCAGCCATGACCCCGACAACCACGTGATGGCCGCCCACCTGGCCGAGGGTGAAGCCGGTGTCTTTGTGGAAGACGGCATGATCGTGCTGGCAACCGGTGAGGAGCGTGTCGAACTCGTCGATCTGGCACGGATCCCCTTCACCTTTGGGGGGCGGGTTCGCTTCCAGGTGATGAATGCGCTGGCGGCTGTGGCTGCGGCCTGGGCCGCCGGACTTAACCCGGCCATGATCGTACGGGCGTTGACCACCTTTGAAACCGACGACGCCACCGTGCCGGGTCGTTTTAACCTCTTTCATCTTGGTGGCGTCGAAGTCATTCTCGACTATGGGCACAACGCTGCGGCGCTACGGGCACTGGGTGAGGCCGTAGGGGCGCTAGAACCACGCCACACGATTATGGCCCTGACCTTACCTGGGGATCGCCGGGATGAAGACTTGATCGAAAGTTGTGTGGCAACTGTACCTTTTGTCGATGCCTACGTCCTCTACGACTCGCTGGATCGGCGTGGCCGTGCCCCTAATGAGGTTCCGGAGTTACTGCACAGCCATCTCCCGCCTGATGTGCCCTCTATGCTTGCCGTGGGGCAGCCCGATGGCATTCTCGCCGCGTGGCAGCAGGCGCGCCCAGGTGACCGGCTCATCGTGATTGCCGACGAGGTCGGCGAAGCGCTTGAGATTCTCCATTCGCTGGGAGATACCGACCATGATGAACCAGGCTGTGTGGCGCCCTTGGCCCGGGATCAGGTTGAGGAAGCGGGACCAACCGCCATCTTTGCGGTGGCCGGTGACAGTGCGGGAGCATACGCATGATGAAGAAACCCAAAGGCAGCTTGATCATCATCGGTGGCGGCGACAAGCGCGTGGAGGCAATGCCCATTTTAGAGGAAATTGCGAGCCGGGTAGCGCCCACCAAACAACCCCTTATGGTTGTTACTGTCGCCACCTACTCCCCAGACGGTGCGGCAGATGAATATATCCAAGTCTTCAAGGATCTAGGTCTCCAGCACGTGGAACTGCTTGACATCCGCACCCGTGAGGAGGCATACGATCAGGAATATGTCCACCGTTGCAAAGGCGTTGGCGGTGTTTTTTTTATCGGTGGCGATCAATTACGCATTACCAGCCAGATGGGAGACTCGCCCGTCTATCGCTGTCTACAAGATCACTATCTGGATGGTACGCTGATCGCTGGCACCTCTGCCGGTGCAGCGGCTATGCCAGAAACGATGATCATCGCCGGGCCCGGCGATGAATCCAACCGTGTAGCGGCCCTGTCTATGGCGCCCGGTCTGGGACTGATTAGAGACGTCGTGATCGATTCGCACTTTGCCGAACGCGGACGCATGGGGCGTCTGTTGGGCGCAGTTGCCCAGAACCCGCGCAACCTGGGTCTTGGGATCGATGAGAGCACAGCGATCCTCGTCGAGCGCAGTGAGCGGTTCCGCGTACTTGGGGATGGTGCTGTCTATGTAGTCGATGGGACAGAGATCTCTTACTCTAGCCTCTCGGAAGATCGCGCTGGGGGCGTCGTATCGATCTTCAACACAAAAGTGCACGTCTTGGGCAAGGACGATTGTTTTGACCTCAAGGCTCGCCAGCCTGTCATTCCACAGGAGCAAACGGAGTAAAACCGAACAATTGTACGTTTTACGGGGACTACTCTCTTGCCGCTCCTGACCAGTGGCTGCTGCGCCGGAGAGTGTAGCAAGAAAATAGATTTCTCTGTTCTGGAACACAGCGGCGAAAGCTTGCAGGGTGGCGCGTCAATACATACAGAAAGGGCCGGTCTCTTCATCAAGAGAACGGCCCTCGCTTAATTTCCATCATTACCCCCGTCTGCGACCACCATTGCGCCGGTTGCGGACTTGCCGGGAGGGCGTGGAGCCCATCTGTTGTTCAACCTGGCCGCCTGTCTCAGGCCGTGGAGGCCCCAGATCCGGGCGGGGTGCGCCCGGTTGGGTTGCAACACTAAAGTCGCCGCGGCCATCGATCGAGGCTCCCGCTGTCCAACGTCCTTGTGGGACGTCGCCCTGATCGGCGCCAGTGGCAAGGAAGGCGTAGCTAAATTCCTGCCGCTCATAGCTCTGGTCAAAGCTGTTGGGGATCGGGTGGGCACTCAAGCCCCCCACCTCTTCGATCACAGCCAGCCATTGGTTCTGATGCATCGTGTCGCGGGCGATCAAATAGCTGAGCATATCCTTCATGCCGGGGTCGTCGGTCATGGTATAGAGACGTGTGGCGAGGAGGCGGCCCGTCGATTCCGCCGTCACATTGGCGTACATGTCCGCAGCGAGATTGCCGCTGGCATAGACATGGGAGCAATCGAAGGGAACCCCATCGGCATTGACCGGCATGGCCGCCAACCCCGCCGACAGCACGTGCCGCGCATTCATTCCCCCCAGGACGGCGCCGACCGCACCATTTTGCGCCGCCATCTCTTCTTGGAATGAGACGGGGGCATTTTGTAGGTTGAGGGCGACTGCCGTTGCCAACATTTCGATGTGCCCGATCTCTTCTGTGCCCGTGTGCAAGAGCATGTCACGGTACTTGGCCGGGCCGCGATTTCCCCAGGCCTGAAAGAGATACTGAAGACAGACGCGGATCTCACCTTCGACCCCCCCGATTGCCTGCTGTAACATCTTGGCAAAGTGCGGGTTGGGCCGATCGACGCGCACTTCGTACTGGAGCTGTTTGTCGCAATAGAACATCTGGTGGACTCCTTTCACCTATGCGGTGTCTCTTCTGCTTCGCGTACATCCCCAAAAACGCCGATCTTGTAACGGTAGACTAGTTCGCCACCGTACCAGCCTGAGATGCCAAGCAAGACGGCGCTGAGGGCCGAGAGGGCAATACCCCAAGGAAGAATTGGCTCCTCGACATTGCCTTGCCGCCAAAACATGTTGAGCAGCGCAATGATCAACACGGCGGTGTTCAATCCAGCGTGGACCCACCCGGCGGCGTGGTCGCGCACTCGGTTGATAGATAGAAAGTCGACGAGACCGGCCACTGCCGCCACCACCGCTGTAACCACACCCCCCACGAGCAGCCAATACGACATCTCGGCCCAGAACACATTGGTTGTTTGCCAGTAGACAATGTCTGTCACCAGCGCACCGAGGAGAAAGGCAATGGGAAAAACAACCAAAATCGGGTGGATCGGATGGCGCGCGATTGCGGCCCGGCTAGTGATGCCGGTTCGATAGTCGCGGCGCGCCTCTTCTCTAACCGAATACTCTCTTGTGAGACGTTGATCCGTGGCCATGATTTGTCCTCTTCAAAGGTCAGACAGGCTGTTTCTACACTGGCCGTACGGCCCGGCGCGGCAGCCGCACTCTCTCTGCGGTAGTGTCGACCCCTAGTTCTTTACAGATGGCAAGCAGTTCATCGACACGATGGGCGCAGGTGTGGCGCGCCCGCAAGGTGCGCAATCCATGTGCGGCTAGCTCTTGCGCAACCGCCGGCTCATCGAGCAACAGACGGAGATGGGCAGCCATTTCGTCCCCGTTGTGCGCCACCAGATAATCTTTCCCCGGTGTAAAGAGACCCTCCACATCGTGCCAGGGCGAACAGACCAGCGGAATACCACAGGCCAGCGCCTCGAAGATACGGATGGTGGGGATGCCCGGCAGCAATTTCACGTACGGCTGGCGTGGAATGTGCACCGTTACCCTAAAACGGGCAAAGACCTCTGGCGCCCGGTAGTTTGGAAGCCACCCCTTGTAGGTAACGCCAGCGGCCTGAAGGGTGTGGAGCGCCTCCTGCGGATAGCGCACGCCGTAGATCTCAGCCTGCAAACCCAGTCGCTGCACCGGTTCAAACAGAAACTCGTGGAGTTGGGCCGACCGTTCTTCATCCCCCCAGTTGCCCACCCAGACCAGGTCGCCTGCCCGCTCAGTGTGGGGCCGGGGATGAAAGACGCGCGTGTCGGCTGCTTCGTGCCAGATCCAGGCGCGGCGCGCCCAGCGCTGGCGCAGGTAGTGGTCGCGTAGGACGCGGCCAAAGGCCAGTACACCGTCGTAGTCCGCCAGTTGATAGGCTGCAATTCCCTCCCTGTCGGTCAGGGCTCGGTGGTGTGTATCGTGAAAGAGCAGGCGGTAACGCCCACGCCGTTTGCGGTGATCTGCGACACGCCACACCAGTTCCTGGTCATTCCATTCGTGGACAATGACGAGGTCGGCGTCGTCCAGCTCCCGGTCAAGATTGAGCGTGTCGAGCCAGTAAAACTGACTCTGAAGATGGGGATACGCCGCCGCAAAATCTGCAATTGGACTAGAACCGTGCTCTGCTAAAAGATTTTGCAGGCTCCAGCTCTCAACAGGTTCAAAGACCGTAACCTGATGGCCGCGCAGTTGCAACTCGGTGACGACGCCACGCAAAAAGTGGGCGTTGCCGTGGTTCCAGTCGGAGATGAGCGAGTGATAGAAGAGTTTGATCCGCATACGGTTATACCCGTGCTGGTTGTGGTCGGAAGACCGGTGATTGGTACGCAAATGTGCGCTCGCGCCCTGGCTGCGGGCGGCTGGGAACCGCAACAGAATCGCTGCGCAACGTCTGATAGGCCAGCCAATAGGCGGCGCCCATTGTGTTGGCCGAGAAGCGCCGAGAACGGCTGCGTGCAGCCATCGCCAGTTGGCGCCGGAGTTCGCCGTCGGCAGCCACACGCTGCAACGCCTCGGCCAGCGCCGCCTCATCGTCGGGTGGGACAAAACAGGCTGCGTCTTCCCACAGCTCGCGCAGGCTCGGGATATCACCCAAGACCAGCGCACACCCGGCCATGGCTGCCTCCAACACCGACAGCCCAAAGGGTTCATAGCGGGCGGGTAGGGCGTAGATCCCGGCGCGCGCCAGCCAACGGCAGACCGCCTCGCCGTCAAGCCGGCCCAGGGACTGTACATTTTGAAAACGAACCTGTCTACCCTCTGGGTGTTCATCCTGCCCGGCAATCAAAATAGGCCAGGGAAGTTCTGGGGCGATGCTGTCCAACAGCTGGATATTCTTTGCTTCGTCCCAGAGGCGGCCGATGGCGAGGATAAAAGGTTCCTTGGCGCCGGGTGTGAATCGGTGAGCGTTTCGTCCATTGTGGATGACCTGCGTGGCGGGCAGTGGCCCATAGTGCCGTTCGAGCGCCCGCAACATAGTCTGGGTTGGCGTGACAATCAGGTCGGCGCTGCATAGACCCTGACGGACACGCCGTTGGTACGTTTCCCACTGCGCCGGCGCCCTCTCTCCTTTTACCGCCTGCCACCACGACAGCACACAAGAGTGGCCGACCATCAGCACCGGGAAGGACCAGGGGAGTGCGCCGTGCGTATAGTTATTCAGATGAACGACATCGGGCTGCACCTCTTGCCCCAATTCCAGGAGCCAGGCGCCGGCCTCATCGACATCTGCCCAGGGGTCTTCCATCCATTCGAGCTTGTAATCGCTTTCGTAGAGGGTTAGATGGGGAATTCGGGCTGTTTCCCGCACCTGGCTAGGACTCAGATAGCTCCCCATGGTCGCCAGCGCCACTTCGCACGAGTGTGAGGTCAATGCGTGCGCCAACTCCAGCGCATAGACCCACACGCCGCCGACCGTATCGGTCGTCATCAGGATTCTGGTGGATCGCATAATGTGGTTTGTTTTGCCTGAACTCTTCTACCGATGCCTCGCCATCTGCAGCCGCAGATACGAAAAGACATAGCCCATATCTGTATTCGACGGATAGTCGCCGTTACCACTCCAATAAGGAGCAGCGAGGACGAAAGAACCAGCGAAACAAGTGTAGGTCGCTGGCTTGGAGGCGGCTATGGGAGAAGGTGGGCGGGAGAGTTACATGCTTGGGTACAGCTTTGAAGAGTGCAGATCACGGGATAGCCAGCCGCTAGTTGTACTGACAAATGAAGTTGGGTCATGCCATCCAGGTGTGACGCACTTGGATGGCATGACCCAACTTCATTTGTCAATACAGCTATACTCAAATCAGAATGAGAACCGGAGTTCTACTTTACACCCGCATTCCGGGAAAGGGCCAGCGAGCCTACTCGGCGGAGAAGCATTGTGGCCCTTTCCCGGAATGCGAAAGGTTGGCGAAATTCCGGGTTTCAACCTGAACGCAGTATAGTTATAGGCGTTGCCGGCAGTAAGAATCTTGCATTGATCAAGCGTGGATTCATTGCAGCGCAACAGTGGGGGCTATCCTTTGCGCCGGGGCTTGCCCCGTCTGGTTAAGAGCTCGCAAATCATTGCAAGCTGATCGAAAGGTTCAGCGTCCCAATTCTGTGCTATAGTAGCTGTGGGTGATGTGGTTGTTTTCTTCATAGTTTCTCCTTGTGGATTGTGTGTTGCAAAATGGCCTGCCGGCAACGGCAGGCCATTTTGTATTGGTGGGCTGTATGGGTGATTTGTAACGGTGGATCAGAGCTGTTTCTGAAAAAAGAGCAAGGCGGGCTCCGGCTCAAAGCCGAGCTTTAGATTGATCTGGTACATTGGGTTGTGTTCCTCATTGTCGGTCATCATGCGGGTAAAGCCATTGCGCTGCGCATAGTCGATAAGGAGCAATTTGAGCGCCAACGCGATCCCGCGCCGCCGGTGGCTGCGTACAATGCCGGTGAAAAACGTGTCCAACTGGTGGGGGTGGTGGCTATTGCGATTGGCCGCCGCCATACCGACATAACGGCCCTGGTCCAGGGCAATAAACCACGCTTCGGGTAGGAAATCGGGGTTGCCAAAGATTTCCGCCACATAATGATCAAAGGGAGGCTTGGTGGGTGTGTCAGGGAGCGGCTCATCGAGGGTGCATTCCCAATCGAGTTCGTAGATGTGGCGCTGCCACATAGGATCGCGGCGGACAAGGTCTGCCAATGAGCAAAGCTCGATTCCTGCTTCCTTCACCTGTGGAATTCGCATAGTGAATGGCGCCAGATCAAAGCGATCCACCGCCAGCGCGGCCCGATATGAGCGCATGATGAGGTCGAACCCTCGTTTTTCGAGAAAATGGATCGCGCGTGGTTTGTCTTCGCGTGTCTTGGCAACGAGCATGGTTGCTGGCAGCGGGCGTTGCCTCAGCACCGCTAGCATGTGGGCATACAGCACACTGCCGGCGCCACAGCCTTCCCAGCCCGGCAGCACAGCAATATCGCAAAAATACTTGCCCGGCCGATACGAATCGGCCGGCTCGCCGCATTCGCAGTAGCCGGTTATCGCCTGGTCTTGGTCGATTATAAAGCGCTGAAAAAAGAAGCCGTTACCGTGGGTGTAGTCAAAGTGGCGGAGGGTGGGGATGGAGGCGTCGCGTTCGGGCCAGACGGCGCTGACAATCGCCGACAGCGCCGCATAATCGGTGTCGCTGCCCGCAAAGGGGCGTATGGTGAGCATACAGGCTCCATGAAGATGGATAAAAACGTTGCATAGGCTCATTCATACTACAGACCCAGGCAAATCAGCAAACGGCGCTCCCTTGCATCTACTGTAACAGCGAAAGCAAAACAATCAAGCAGAAAATAAAAAGCAGAGACGCAGAGCACACAGAGAATACACAGCGTACACCGAGTTTCTTCTCTGCTCTCTGTG
>QEUW01000724.1 GCA_003577005.1 Chloroflexota bacterium
CACGGCGACAACCATGACCTCTGGATCGACCCGCACAACAACCGGCGCATGGTGCAGGGCAACGACGGCGGCGCCTGTGTCTCGTTCAACGGTGGCGAGACCTTTAGCACGATCTACAACCAGTTGACGGCCCAGTTCTACAACATCACCGCCGACAACCAGTGGCCCTACCGGGTCTACGCCACCCAGCAGGACAACTCCAGCATCAGCGTGCCCAGCGACACGCCCGACGGCGTCATCACCTGGGGCGACTGTTACACTGCCGGTACGGGTGAGAGCGGTTTTATCGCCGTCCACCCTGAGGATAGCAATATCGTCTATGTGGGCGCCGTCGGGAGTTCGCCCGGCGGCGGCGGCGCGCTCCAGCGCTATGACCACCGCACCGGCCATATCCAACTGGTCAACGTCTGGCCCGAGCCGTATGGCGGTATCGGGCCAAAGGAACTCAAATATCGCTTCCCGTGGACCTTCCCCATCCTCTTTTCGCCGCACGACCCGAACACGCTCTATACGACGGGCAATGTGGTCTTTCGCAGCCGGGATGAAGGCATGAGTTGGGAGCCGATCAGCCCCGACCTCACCCGCAACGACCCCAACAAGCTGGAAGCCTCCGGTGGCCCGATCACCAAAGATACCAGCGGCGCCGAACACTACTGCACCATCTCCACCTTTCGCGAATCGCCCCATGAGGCAGGCGTCTTCTGGTCGGGGAGCGATGATGGTCTGCTCTATCTCTCGCGCGACGGCGGCGAGAACTGGGAGAACGTCACCCCGCCCGACCTGCCGGAGTGGAGCTTTATCCGCACCGTGGAGCCGTCGCCGCACGACCCGGCCACTCTCTACCTGGCGGCCACCCGTTACAAGCTCGACGACCCGGCGCCCTATCTCTACAAAACTACCGACTACGGCAAGACATGGACCCAGATCACCGACGGTATCCCAGCCGATGATTTTACGCGCGTCATCCGCGCCGACCCCACCCACCCCGGCATCCTCTATGCGGGCACGGAGACGGGTCTTTATGTCTCGCTCGACGACGGCGCCTCGTGGCTGCGTTGGGAATCCAACCTGCCGGTGGCGCCGGTCTATGATCTGTTGGTCAAAGAGAACGATCTGGTTGTCGGCACCCACGGCCGCGCCTTCTGGATCATGGACGACCTGACGCCGCTCTACCAGTTGGCCGGTGCCCCGCCGGCTGAGGGTACGGTCCACCTCTTTGCCCCGCGCCCTGCCTACCGTGTGCTGCCCGACCTCTTCTCCGCCTTCTACCCGGCGGAGGAAGGAAAGAGTTACGGTGTCGGGCTGGGCAAGGCGGTGATGGCAGTACACAAGAAGAACGAGCACGGCCAACTGGATACAACTGTGCTCGACGGCGGCAAGGGGCGGGCGCGCGGCGTCGTGGTGAACTACTGGCTGCCCGAAGCACCGGCAGCTGAGACCAAACTTGCGCTGAGCATCTTCGACGGTGAGGGCAAGCTGGTCCGCGAATTCACCCCCAAGCCCGCTGACTACGACAAAAAAGATGAGAAGGAGAAGGCGCTCGACCCCGGCCCGTGGATGCCGGTCAAGGCTGGCGTGAACCGCTTTATCTGGGACATGCGCTATCCCGGCGCAACCAAGGTGCCCGGCAACAAGACCGCCGGTACGGCCAATATTGGGCCCTTCGTTCTGCCCGGCATCTATGAGGTGCGGCTCACCGTGGGCGACCAGACATTCACTCAGTCTTGCGAAATCGTCAATGACCGGCGCGTCCAGACCTCACCCGCCGACCTCAAGGCGCAGCACGACCTACTCCAGCAGATCTACGGGAAGATTTCTGACGTTCACAAGGGGATCAACCTCCTGCGCGATGTGACGGCGCAGGCGAAAGGCTGGTCCGAGCGCATGGGCAAGAAAGAGAACGGCAAAGAGATCGTCACTGCGGCGGACGAACTGGTCAAAAAGCTGGCCGATATCGAAGATGTACTGATCATCCCCGGCGAACAGAACGACACCTTTGGCCTCAACGTGCGCGTTCGGCTCAATGCCAAACTGGCCTCGCTAATCCCCGTCGTCGCCAGCGCCGACCGGACGCCTACCAAACAAGCCGGCGAGCTTTTTGCGGTTTACGCGGCCCAGGCCGATGAACAACTGGCCGAGTTGCAGGCTGTCCTCGACAGCGACGTTGAGGCGCTCAACACGCTGATCCAGGACGCCAACCTGCCGGCGATTATCACCATTTAGTCCCACCTCAAACAAGTTTCGAGGAACGCGGAGTTTGCACGTGGGCGTGCGAACTCCGCGATTCCCGTCAAATCTGGCGAGCCAGAACCGTCAGTGACCAGTTATTAGTCTCCTGAATCAGGCACCGATAACTGATGACCGCTCATTGCGAACTG
>QEUW01000725.1 GCA_003577005.1 Chloroflexota bacterium
TCCATGAGCACTATGAGCGTGTCCGCAGCGTGGACGATGAGCGGAGTGAGGGCTATACGCTGTTGCAACTCTACCGTGATTTTGTTTCCGGCAACTATCTGGAGCCGTTTTTTGAGTTTTGTGTGGGATACAGCAGCTATTTGACCAGCGCGCTGGATCGAAGTCAGTTCTATGTCAAACCATTTTCCGAGACGAATATGAGGAGGTTGCTTGCAATGATCGACCCAAAACTATCTCCCATTCTTGAAAGCGAAGGTTTCCGCAACGTTGCGGACGCGATTCGCCGCAGCACAGTGATCCCGCTCTATCGAGGGAAGGAAAGCCCCTTTGGGGTGCGCTATGGCCTGGGGCGTGATCTGATGCGTAAGGCTCAGTACAAGGATGACTTTATCCAAGTCCTCGCCGATTTCATGCACGATTACAATGACGAAACCATGCGTGTCCACGAACGGACCAAAGGGCAGGCGCGGCGCAAGCTGGTCACTACGCATGATATCGAAGATGTGGTGCGCTTGGTGGATGCTTATTCCGCCAAGACCGTGTGCAACTTATTGGTGGCTTTTGGCTATGCGCGCGACCCGCGTGAGCAGGGCGATGAGACAGCGACCGGCGCGTCAGCGCAAGCGGTGGGTGCTCCGTCATAGCGCAGTTCCATGCCAACACTGCACGTATCATTCTGGCTACTACCATCCTTATCATTCGCTTGAGTTAGCTGGAGGCTTATTCGCCATGCAAATCTACAATCTGTCCATTGCGGCCAAAGCGACCTTGAATCTGCATTCTCTCAACAACGAAGGCGGTGAAGGCAATCAGATTCAGACTCGAATGGTCAATCTGGTTGACAAAGAAGGCCGGCTGCACAATGTGAACGCCATCAGCGGCGATATGCTCAAACATATTCAGGCCGAGCATCTCCACCAAATTAGTCGCAACCAGAAGTTGCCGTTGTGCGCTGCCTGCCAACTATTCGATGCCAATCGTATGTCGGCTGATCCCAACTTCCAGATATGGATCAGCAAGGAGAAGCCGACGCCAGTGCAGGTGATCAACCGTCTGTTGACCTGTACGCTCGACGATGTTGAGGGCAATCTGGTCACGCAAGGGAACCTCTCCGTGCCGCGTAAGAGCGTGGTGGAATTCGGATGGGCGGTCGGGCTGCCCGAAACGGTGGTCACTGATCAATATTTTCATGTCAAGTATGACCCGGACCGGCGCGAGATCCCAACGGATAAGGCGGATCGATCAGGGAATTTGGGGCAGGCGATCTTCCATCGCCCTGCAAATAGCGGCCAGTATGCCGTGGTGTGCTCGGTCGAAGCCTATCGTATTGGTTACAACGATATCACACATGATTACATAGTGGACGCCCAGGCGCGGCAGGCGCGGCTCGCCGCGTTATTGGAAAGCCTATTGTACAGCTTTGTCCAGCCTGCCGGGGCCATGCGTAATACACAGAACCCGCATATTGTCGACGTGACGGGCGTATTGACCTACAGCACGGGGCCGGCGCCCGCGCCGCTGATCAGCCCGATCAATGGCAGCTTCGTCGCCGAAACCGAGCAGATCGTCGCGGCGCTGAATGGCATCCATGCCAATCGTGTGCAACTCCAAGCGTTTGCCTCGCTTGGGGAGTTGGCGCGACACCTACAAGCACTGATCCGCACCGTGGAACCCTATGCAAACGTGGCCTAGGAGATGAGTATGTGGTATGTGACGACGTACCGGCTGGTAAGCCCCATCTCCCTGAAACTCTCGACAGCCACATCTACCGGCGGCAAATCGCTGTTGTTGCCAACCCCGTTTGCCGTCAAGATGGCATTGCTGGATTGTGCACTGCAAGACACAGGAGGGGCGGAAGCTTCCGCGGTGTGGGAGGAGCTACGCGGGGCCACGGTTGCGATCCGGGGCCCGGAACGGATCACGGTCAACAATACCTTCACTAAGGTGATGAAACCGGCACGCGGTCAACCGGAAGTTGATCCTGACACGGGGTTGATTCCGCCCATGAACCGTAGCATCGCCTTTCGCGAATATGTGTGGTGGGAGGGCGATTGTAGATTAGCGGTTGACCTGCGCGATGGGGCGCGCTTCGCATGGGCAGCGTGGATGACGCGACTTAGCTACATCGGAAAACGCGGCGGCTTCATTCAGGCACTTGCCCCGCCCACTGTAGTGGACACACTGGACGTTTCTTTCACCAATCTGTGCGTTACGCCGGCTACAATTCAACTCCACGGCACGCTGCAGATCATGGACGATTGTGGGCCGGAGACAACCTTCGAACAGGTGGATGTTTATTCGGCCAAGCCGCTGCGGTTGGGCAAGGATCGCATCCTGCGCCATGTGGTCTTGCCCTATCGCGTCGAGCGGTCG
>QEUW01000726.1 GCA_003577005.1 Chloroflexota bacterium
GCGCAGCGCCAGGTTGGCGGCCACGGCAAAGGCCGTGTTGCCTCCGCCGAGAATGGTCAGTGAGCGCATGATTCAGTGTAACCTTTCGTTTATCCCTGCCAATGGTCAGGGCTGCTCAAAAGTCAGGCAAATCAGTGAGAACCGCGGATTGGCAGAAAGACACGAATGCTCGCCCCTCGAACACCGACCCACGCCTTTCTGTCAATCCGTGGTTCCTGGATGTACATGTGATAAGCTGTTTGAAAAGGTTTGGTGCGTTGCACGCTTGCGTGCGATGAGCCTCAGGCGCCAGGCAACCCGAAAAGGTGCATCGCACTCTCCGAGTGCAACGCACCTGTCTGGCAACCACTTTTCAAACAGCTTCTGGGAAGCCCCTGCCGACGCTTATTCCATGCTCAAAACCTGCCGCAGCCGGTCGGCCAGAACACCCACTTCATCATCCTGCAACATATTGACCATGATGGCCAAGTCCTTGCCGTCATTGCGGACCCAAACCGGCGGGTTGCCGGAGCGCATCTCGGCGATCACCGTCTCCATCGACTTGCCAAGCTTGTCCGGATCAATACCAATCAACAGACGCATCCACGGCTCGCGTTCTGCATCCCACTGGGTTCTGGTGGTGACGTGGGACAGATCAGCCAGCGTCCGGTTCACGACCTCGATACGCTCGGCATCGCGCTGGAGGCGTTCTTCGTGGTCCATGGTCAGCCATTCCTTGAGCGCCACGGTGACGGCGACGATCTCCTGGCGGTCGAGCTTGTAGCCCCGCCCCATGGCGCGGTTGCGGTGGCTCTCGTAGCTGACAAAATTGTTGAGCCGCGCCGCCCGCACCCACTCCGCCCGCCCACAGAGGATACCCGCCGAGTTCTGCGCCCCCAAATACTTGGCGCCAAAGCAGACGAGATCGGCGCCGCTGGCGACCCGCCCCAACATGTGGTCGATAGGGTAGAGCTCGGAGGCGGCGTCTACAATGACGGGGACCCCGTGCTCGTGAGCCACCCGCACAACCTCGGCCAGCGAGAGGACACCTGGTATAGTTTCGCCGCGGGCAAAGTAGAGGACGCCAGCGGTCTGCTCGCCGATAGCAGCCGCCAGTTGGTCGGCAGTGGTGCCCTGTTCGTTGCCGACCTCGACCAGCCTGCCGCCCGGTACGGTGATACAGCGGTCGTAGTGGTAACGCATGGCCTTTTGGAGCAAAATCTCGTTCTTCATCCCAGCCGTATCGGGTAGGCGGGCGATCTTTTCTGGGTCGTTGCCGGTCATGATTCCGGCGATGCCAAGCACGAGCGCGGCAAAGCAGCCGGAGGTGACAAAGGCGCTCTCAGCGCCCAACTGGCGGGCAATGGCCTGGCCGCTCTTGTCAAGCACTTCCTCCAAAGGGGCGAAATGGCGATTGGCCTGCTCCATAGCCGCCTCCACCGCTGGCGAGAGCGTGGAACCACCTAGAAGGGTCACATTGCCCATGGCGTTGATGACAGGTTGGATGCCGAGTTCGGCGTAAATGTCTGGATTCATCTCTTGCTGCTCCGCTGGTGTTGAAGAAAGGTTTTGCGTCCAGGACGATGGTACTACCAGGATTGTACACTATAGCTTGGGCTCCCTGTCAACCGCCGTTCGGTTTCCACCGGCGAGATATGGTACAATTTGTTTATCTGTTTACGCCACATAGAGTAGGAGTGGATGATGACTCAGACCAAACCACCCTTTTTTGGTGAAGCCGAACCTGCCTGGGAGATTGCCGAACTCTTCTCCGCCCAAGGCGAGTGGACCGAGGAAGAGTATCTGTCGTTGAATACCAACCGGTTAGTAGAATACTCACATGGACATGTGGAGGTCTTGCCGATGCCCTCTCAACTACATCAGGGGCTTGTTTTTCTATTGGCCCAGATGCTCCAGATGTATGTCGCATCTCGCAAGCTCGGCAAAGTATTGATTGCGCCTCTGCCTGTTCATCTCTGGCCGGGCAAATACCGGGAACCAGACGTTGTGTTCATGCTGCAAGAACACAGTGATCGGCGGCTGGAACAGCACTGGATCGGCGCAGACCTCGTGATGGAGGTCATCAGCCCGGACGACCGCCGGCGCGATGTGGTCGACAAACGCCGCGAATATGCCCAGGCCCGTATCCCAGAATACTGGCTGGTCGATCCACAGTACCGGACCATTACTGTGCTCACCCTGGAGGATGACCGCTATGCCGAGCACGGTCACTTCGGCGAAGGGGAGCAGGCAAGCTCCCGGTTGCTCCCTGGCTTTACCGTCGATGTCGCTGCGCTCTTTGCCGAGGCTCAAGCGTGAAAATCCCCTCAAATCTCCATAATCTTCGTAATCTCTCGGCGGTACAGCGATTCGAGATTTGGGAAGGTTT
>QEUW01000727.1 GCA_003577005.1 Chloroflexota bacterium
GCAGCGGGTTGTTGGCCGGCTCGCCTACGAGCTTTCAAACCTATCTTTTGTACTCTATGGCCGCATGTCGATCAAGTGACTCTTGTGAGAGTCTGATCTACGGAAACATCCCTAAGCGAAGCCACTGCTGGCGTGCCAACAACTGCGCATCGCTATTCATGTGCAAACAGGCTATCGTGGCTCGACCCACACCTGTCTTGCCGAGCAGCCGCCCAGTCTCTGTCTCTATCTGAAAATGGGTTTCCCACACGTCAAGCCGGGGATGATACAACGAAACCACTTCGCTCGTCTCTGGATCGGGATAGGTAAGATGCGCCCCCTTGTACACATTACATGAGCGACAAGCCAAAGCCCAGTTGGTCTCGTGATCTTCGCCCCCTTGCGACAGGGGCCGAATGTGCTCAACTTCAAAGGGAAAGTTGAACATCGACTCGGGCGCACTGCAGTACTCACAGCGATGGCGCGCCCGCAGTGCCACCGCTGGATAACGGGCATTCATTGCGTCAATTCATACAGCATGGCCTCCGTGCGGGCCGCTGATGCATGGAGTTCGGCTTCGATCAGGGCTTCCAAAGCGCGCTGTTCAGCAGCCGACAGCGACTGGTTTTGATCCCGAGCCAGCCGCCAGCGACTCATCAAGTCCTCCAGTTGCTGCCGTTCGACCATGCCAAAGAAAGCATCTGGTTGCCAATGTTGAACGATGACCAGCGTGCTCCCTTGCTCTTCTGCTAGCTGCTCTGTCAAGGCATCGAGTGCCTCGCCAGCAGAGTTGCCAAATGATTGTTTGTCACCGGCAACCGCAAAATAGGACGGCTTACCACTGGTCGTGGGCACTGGCAAGATTGTGATTCGAGTCATCTCTCTTCACGCTACACTTTCTACACTGTCCGCATCTACCCGTACAGTATAGCAGAAATGCCGTGTTGATGCCATTTCCTGACCAAAGCTTCTGTTCTGCTCTATGGTCCTTCCCGATGGATCGCCAGCCGGCCAACGAACACAGCTCACCGGCTGGCGAACGAATGCACCACAACAACCTAAACGAGATGGCATGGCCGAAGGAGCAGACATCGCACGGCCCACACTTTCGCCAGTCCGGTGCAGCGGGTTGTTGGCCGGCTAAACCCTAACCTTGCCCTGCCCCACACTCCCAGGACCAACCGCTGGCTATCTTTCGCATTGTCGGCCCAATGCGATTACCGTTACCCTCTCCCCCACAGCAGGCATCTCAAGATTCGCTTATCCTCATCAAGCCAGACGCCAACCACCTCGGAAATACCCCTCGCAAGCCGCTGTTTTTCCTAAATCATTCCCAACACATTATAAAGCGATTAACACGTTCTACAACATCGACATAGTCCGCTATGGCTAGCTCAGAAGTATCCACGGCAAGATGTTCGCTTTCGACATCGATCCAATCGAGCGGCCCTTGTCTGATCATGTCGTGAAAAACGACATCGCTACTTTGGTCATTATGTCCAGGGTGGCGGGTGCCGTCTGCAATTCGCCCACGGTATCGTGCAAGCAATACCTCTGGTCTGCTCTCACATCGAACCTGGAGTAACCGCATTGTGTATTGCTGCATTAGCCTTGCCCAATGCGCATTTGCATATTTGGGGTCAAAGTTACTCTCCACAATCTGGTCGACACCCGCGCGCAGCAGTCGTTCTACTTGTTGATACAGTAACGCCCAACTGGCGATGCTCAGTTGATGTGTCCACTCCGCTGTTGCCCAGCCAAGAGTATCCAGCAAGGTTTCTTTAATCTGATCTCGACAAGTCAAAGGTAACTTCAAGCGTTGGGTCAGATACTCAGCCAACGTAGTTTTGCCACTGCCTGGATGCCCGGTAATGAGCACGACCGTGGTTCGTTTCATCTTCTCTGGCATCCGTCTTCTTGCCTCCTTTGCGCTACCCTGTGGCATCGTCAGCCGGCCAACCTCCCCTCAATGACAGAAAGATATTTATACGGTCGCTCCTCAGATCAGCGTGTCAATGTCCACACCGAGAGCAAAGCAGAGTGCCGGCCCTACCTCGCGCAGCTTCTCAGTCGATAAGGTCGTGATCAGCCGCCCCAGCTTGCGCTTTGGGACCGTCTGCAGGTGGTGAAAATTCACCGCACACTCTTGTGGCATCCCGTCCGCTGCACTTAGTCGCACCTCTGAAGCAATTCCTCGAATCGTGGTGGTGATCGGTGCAATGGTCACGTCGTGCAGATAGGGCAGCACCGCATCCCGAGTCAAGATCAACACGGGACGACGCTTATCCGGTGGCTGGAATTCATACCACCGAACTTCACCCCGTCTCATGGTTCACCCCACGCCTGTTCGCTTTCCCACCCGTCAAACTCACCTGCTC
>QEUW01000131.1 GCA_003577005.1 Chloroflexota bacterium
GGCGCGTTCGGTGCGAAATTGATGGAGAGCCTGACGCAATTCGGGCCGTTTGGACGCAAGGATAGCCACAGCCAGCAGCGCAGCGTTGGTGGCCCCGGCGGCGCCAATCGCCATCGTCGCCACGGGCACACCCGCCGGCATCTGCACGATGGAGAGCAGCGAATCCAGCCCGTTGAGCGCCCGGCTCTGGATGGGCACGCCGATCACCGGCAACAGCGTGTGGCCGGCCACCATGCCGGGCAGATGCGCCGCGCCGCCCGCCCCGGCAATGATCACCTCCAGCCCGCGGCTCTCGGCCCCGGTGGCATACTCCACCATCCAGTCGGGCGTGCGGTGCGCTGAGACGATACGACACTCGTGGGGTACGCCAAACTGGCTCAACATTTCAGCGGCCAGCCGCATGGTCTCCCAGTCGCTCTTGCTGCCCATGATCACGCCGACAAGTGGTTGAGCGTCGTTGCTCATAATCTCTCCTGGGGACTATCGTAGGGCTACGATTGATGTTTCAGTGTCTGATAATTGGCACTACTTTTGTTGTTGCAGCCACGCCCGCAGGTTACGCTCGATGCGCGGGCCAGCGGGGAGCTCGCCCGGCGCAAACGATAGGCCGGTCAGTCGTTCGTAAATATCGATGTAACGCACCGCCGCCTGGACGGCGAGGTCGGCCGAGAGCGGCGTCGGCTCGCCCTCGCCGCGATATCCCTGAGCGGCGTATGCCAGGCGGATAAACTCTTTGTCGTAGTTTTCCGGCTCCTCACCCGCGGCGTGGCGGGCCGGGTAACTGTCGGCGAGCCAGAAACGGCTGGAGTCTGGCGTGTGGATCTCGTCGATCAGTACGACCGCACCATCCTCGGCCACGCCAAACTCGTACTTGGTGTCCACCAGGATTAGACCGGCGTCGCGGGCAACTTCCTGACCCCGGCGGAAGAGTGCCAGTGCTGCTGCACAGACCTGTGCCCACTGTTGCTCGGTTGCCAGACCCATCTCCACCACCTGCTGGCTTGTAATGCGCTCATCGTGACCGCCGTGGGCGGCCTTTGTCGTCGGTGTGATAACCGGCGCTGGCAGCGAGTCGTTTTTGCGCAGACCATCGGGGAAGGTGAGACCATAGATCGTCCGCTCGCCCTGGCTATAGCGATACCAGAGCGCGGTGGTGGTCACACCGGTGATGTAGCCGCGTACCACCACTTCCACCGGCAACGGGCGGCAGCGCCGCGCCACGGTCACATTGGGGTCTGGGGCAGTCACGAAGTGGTTGCGGATGATCGTCTTTGTCTGGTCAAACCAGAACGCAGCCAGTTGATTGAGCACCTGGCCTCTGAAGGGAACCAGCCCCAAAATGCGGTCAAAGGCCGACAGGCGGTCGGTTGTGATGAGGATCAGATGATCATCCCACTGATAGAGGTCGCGCACTTTCCCGCTAGTCTTGGCGCCCAGAAAGGGCAGATCAACGGCGGCCAGGGCGCTATCCAACTGCTGGTAGAGGAAGGAAGGATCAAGCATGGGCTTGCTTCAGGCCGGCCGGATGCCAAAGTAGACCTGGCCACCGGTCAAGGTCTGGAGGATCGATTCCGGCGATTTCCACGGGAGCAATTGATTCAATTCTTTTGGTGACAGCGGTGTATTGTTGTTGGCCAGAAAGACCCGAAAACAGGCCGATGCTAAAGGTAGACGCTCGTTGATGTAATTGGGGTCATTGGCGCAGCGGGTGCGCAGACACTCGCGCAGCGCATCGGTGCGCCGGACCTCGCCTGTGTCCGGGTCGATCCAGTCTACATCTTCGGTATTCTGGTAATTGGCAAAGCGCTCGCGACATTCTTCGCACAGCTGGTCGCGCAGATAGATGCGGAAGTTCTTGCCGCTCTCTTCCCACCAGTCGTAATCGATATGAAATTTTGTATCGACTGTAGGACGAAAGCGAGCCAATTTTTGCCGCAGTAGGCTTTGAGTCATCTGTAAAGTACTCCTCGAATCGCTGAAGAGAGCAAAACAAGAGACCGGAGATTCAAACGGACGGAGGCCCCTGATCGCTCAGTCTCTGGTCTCCGATGTCCCGTCTCTTATTCTCCCTCATCAAGCCAGGGCAAAGAACCCGCCCCCTACATCGCGGAAGCGGCGGTTTGAAATCAAGGCATAAAAAATCGGGCCGGGTGGGCTGCGGCGCAAGATATTGACCGCGCTATAAACGCTTTTGGCGTGGACGGTGCCTTGCGGATTGAGTTTGGTCAACTCCGGCACGATCTGCTCGACGATCTGGGCCAGGCTGACATTGTCGCGCAGCAGCACTTCGCGCAGTTCGTCGATGGGTGCGCTCTCCTCTTCGGCGACGATCATATAATCATCGTACTCGCAGGCGACCTGGATCTTGTTCATCTCGAAACGCAGGCGGCGGTGGGCGAGGTCGGCGGTGGCGATGCGCGCCCATTCGCGCTTGGGGCGGCGGGTGCGGTAGTCCACAATCACTTCGTTGGCCGTATTGGAACGCTCCAACGTGATATAAGCGCCAACCGGCAACTGGTGGTCATCCATCCACTTGGCCAGGCCGGAGATATAGCGCCCCTCATGCACTACCCAGCCGTTGAAGCGGGTGCCCCAGCGCCCGTCCACCAGTGTCACAATCGACTTGCCGCGCGCCGCGGTAGGAAAGAAATTGGTGGTACGGCCATTAACCGGCAGTGTACCATAGCGGCGGTGGGGATAGGAGAGCGTAAGCACCGTGCTTGGCACAATGCGCGGCAGCTCGGTCGTTAGACTACTTTCTCCCCATTCATCATCCAACTCCCATTCGATCTGGAGCAGCTCCACACTGAGCAGCGCCCGGTTGTACTGCACCGGCGTATACTTGAGCAATGCGGGGGGGTTGACCAGTTCGGGCGGTTCCAGGCGCTTTAGAAACCAGAGCCGTTCACCACCGCTCTGGATCTGGTCGAAGCGAGGGTCGCGGCTGAGGGCATAGTTGAGGCTGATGACACGCATAGCCGGCGCCACCGACTCGTCGATGTCAAGCTCGTGCAGGATCTGTTCGGGCATGACCGGCTTGCCTTGCATCTCGATCAGCGCCTCGGCGATATTGAGATGGCCGATGTGCAGATCGACCAGCATATCGCGCAACATCCAATAGCCATCCACCTCGACAAACTCGTTGCTGCGGTCGCTCTCTTCCAGCGCATAGAGCAGGCTCTCATCGATCTCGTTGTGGTAGAGCGAATAGAGCTCGGTAGGAGAAAGCTGGCTCTTTTCATTGGACGAGAGTTTGCTGCTCTCCTGGTTGAGACGGTGGTTGGGCAGATTGGCGGCAAATTCGCGCACGCCATCGTCCAACTTGACCTTGATCACTTCAAAGTCGCCGTATTCGGGGTTTTCGCCCGGGCGAACCTGCAAGACTTCCCCGACGGCGAACTCCAGGGCCGGGAAGACGATCTGCTGGCCCACTTCATACCGGTTTTTGGGAAGATAGATGGTGCCTTTGGCGAGTTCGCTCTCGATTTTTGAGTTTTCACGGCGTACATATTCCTGCACCAGCGCCGTGGCTAGCTCGCTCAACTGTTTTGGGGCTTGGACATCTAACAACAATTGGTAAAGAAATTCCAGATCATCTGGCGCAACCTCAAATTGATCACGCCAGAATGCTGCGGTTTGGGTCTGGCGTTGCAGCACGCTTGGCTCCTATCGCTTCAATCCGTGCAAAAGTCCAACAAAGTATCGAATAGCAAAACATCGAATAATCGCAGCGTACGATTATAGCAAGTTTGAGGCCATTTTACCAAATACTCTAGCACTATAACGAGACTTCGCAGAGCAGAATCAACTCGACCTCGCCTATGCGAATCTACCGTTGTCGGGTGCGTCCGAACCCGCATTCCGGGAAAGGGCCAGCAGAACCCTGGTCACGCCAGGTAGTTCCAGCCCTTTCCCGGAATGCTTGCCCAACGTTGTCGTACTACTTGCGATCTCCTCTCTTCTGGTTTAACATAGGAGAAACGAAGCACCACCGCATGCCCACAACACCGAAAGCGTCGACTATGGCCAACCGAACCATCGCCATGATCCTGGCCGGGGGCGCCGGCACCCGTTTGACGGTCCTTTCCGAAGAGCGGGCCAAGCCGGCAGTCCCATTTGCCGGCAAGTTCCGCATCATCGATTTTACGCTCAGCAACTGTGTCAACAGCGGCATCTACACGGTGGGCGTATTAACTCAGTACCGGCCCCACAGCCTCAACGACCATATCGGCATCGGCAAACCGTGGGATCTGGATCGGAGCCGGGGTGGGGTGCGCATCCTGCAACCATATGAAGGGCGCCGCGGCCAGCAATGGTACGCCGGCACCGCCGATGCTATCAACCGCAACCTGAACTTTATCCAAGAGAACCGGGCCGACATGGCGCTCATCCTCTCGGGCGACCATATCTACAAGATGGATTACCGTCCCATGATCGAGTACCACCGCGAACGGGGTGCCGACCTGACGATTGCCGTCATGCCTGTGCCGCTGGAAGAGACCCACCGCTTTGGCATCATGCAGGTGGATGACGAAAACCGGATCATCCAGTTTTATGAAAAACCCAAGGAGCGTGATAAGGGCAATCTGGCCTCCATGGGCATCTATATCTTTAACACCCATATCCTGGCCCGGCGTCTGAGCGAGGACTCCTCTGGCTCGCCGCGCGCCGACTTTGGCCAACACGTCATCCCGGCTATGATCGAGGGGGGTGATCGCATCTTTGCCTACAAATACGAAGGTTACTGGGTCGATGTGGGGACGATTGATTCATACTGGGCGACCAACCTGGCGCTCAACCAGGCAAGCCCACCGCTCAACCTCTATACCGACAACTGGCCCGTGCTCACCAAATCTGAGGAGCGCCCGGCCGCCAAGCTAGGGCCACAGGCCAGGGTTATCAACAGCATGGTCTGCAACGGCTGCATCATCCGCGGGCTGGTCTCTAACAGCGTGCTCAGCCCCGGCGTCTATGTCAGCCCCGGCGCGGTGATCAGAGACAGCGTGGTGATGAACGACGCCTGGATCGGCCCCGGCGCTCTGCTCGACAAGGTGGTCATCGATAAACAGGTGGTCGTCGGCGCCGGGGCAGTGGTGGGCGAGGGTGATGAAAGCACTGCCAACGAGCAGATGCCCGACCGGCTCTTCGCTGGGATCACGGTCGTCGGCAAACGCACCTTTATCCCTGAAGGCGCTCGCATCGGGCGTAACGTGCTCATCAACAGCGCCCGCGACGAGGCCGCCTTCCCAGCAGATCGGGTCGTGGCGGACGGCAAAACGGTGTAAAACTGGAATGAAGAATTAGGCTCACCGACCAGCCTAATCCCGAATCCCTTTCGAGGCAAACGATGACAACAGCCCTGGCAATGATTATGGGCGGCGGCGCCAGCGAAGAATTGAGTGTGCTCACCGAGGTGCGCTCAGAGCCGGCCGTCCCCTTCGGTGGCAAGTTTCGGTTGATCGATTTTCCGCTCAGCAACTGTGTCAACAGCGAAATCTACAACGTGGCGGTGCTGACCCAGTACCGGCCGCGCAGCCTCAACTCTCACATCGGCATCGGCAAACCGTGGGACCTCGACCGCAACGACGGTGGGGTGCGGCTGCTCCAGCCCTACCGGGGTGGACCATACGGCGACTGGCAACGCGGCACCGCCGACGCGGTACGCCGCAACCTGGACTTTGTGCAGTTGCAAGATGAAGAGCATGTGCTCATCCTGGCCGGTGACCACATCTATCTGATGGATTACCGGCCCATGTTGCGCCAGCACGTCCGCACGGGCGCCGAATTGACGGTAGCTGTGCGCCGGGTCAATCTGCGCGAGACACACCGCTACGGCATTGTCTCGGTCAGCGCCGATGATCGGGTGGTCGATTTTCAGGAGAAACCTCGCCACACGCGCGAGACGCTCGCCTCGATGGGCATCTACATCTTTCGCAAAGATGTGTTGGTGGACGTATTGGAGAGGAGTGATTATGTGGATTTTGGTGGAAATGTATTGCCGGCCATGCTGGAGACCGACCGTGCGGTCTACGCCTATACCTTCCCCGGCTACTGGGCGGATGTAGGCGCCGTCCAGGCCTATTGGGAGGCCAACATGAGCCTGCTGGCCGAAAACCCGGCGCTCGACCTGTACGACTCCGAGTGGATCGTCCACACCCGCAGCGAAGAACGAGCGCCGGTCAAAGTTGGGGGCAACGCCCAGGTGGGCGGCAACCTGTTGTCCAACGGCTGCCGCGTGGACGGCATCGTCGAACGGAGCGTCCTTTCGCCGGGTGTCTATGTGGCCGAAGGGGCAGTTGTGCGCGACAGCATCATCCTCAATGACACGGTGATCGAGGCGGGCGCCGTGGTGGACCGCAGCATCATCGATAAGGATGTAGCGGTCGAAGCAGGCGCTAAGGTAGGGTACGGCGAGGAGAATACGCCCAACAAACTCATGCCCGAGACGATCAACACCGGGCTGACGCTGGTCGGCAAGGGGAGTGTCATCCCCAGCAAGGTTGAACTGGGCCGCAATGTGGTGGTGCATCCGTACAGCACGTCCAACGCTTTTGGCAAACGAAAACGAGTCGAGAGTGGCTCGAATATTGGCAAGGACATGCGCTGAATCCAGCCCATCTCGCGAGTGCCGACAAAGGATCAAAAGCATTCGCAGATGAGACCAGACCGGTGCATCGCACTCTGCGAGTGCAACGCACCTCGATTGACTAATGCCACAGGTGCATCGCACCTTTTAGGTGCAACGTACCAGGCTACCCCTTTTTCAAACAGCTTTTAAGACCACTTGGATAGATGGCAGCCATCACAATCACGACAATCCGTCCCGAATACTTTGAGCAGCTGGAAGAACTCCAGCGCATCTGTTACCCTACGTTGGGCAACCACGAATTGATGCGCGCCGAGCACTTCGCCAGCCAATATCGCATCTTTCCTGAGGGACAATTTGTGGCGCTGGCTGGGGAGCGCGTCATCGGCCAGGGGTCTGGCTTTTTTATCGACTTCGATTTTGACCACCCCAACCACTCCTTCAAGGAAATCTGCGCCAGTTTTTACTTTACCAACCACGACCCCAACGGCGCTTACTACTATGGCGCCGATATCAGCGTCCACCCCGACTTCCGCGGCCAGGGTATCGGGCGCCGGCTCTACGAAGCGCGCCAGGCGTTGGTCCGGCGCACCAACCGCCGGGGCATCGTCGCCGGGGGACTCATTCCTGGCTATGCAAGTTACAAGGGGCAGATGAGTGTGGCTGAATACGTAGAACAGGTGGTGGCCGGCACCCTCGTCGACCCAACCCTCACCTTCCAATTGCGCAATGGCTTCCAGATGCGCGGGTTGATCGAAAATTACATCGAAGACAGCGCCTCGGACAACTGGGCCACGCTCATCGTGTGGGAGAACCCGGATGAGCGTGATGCGTAATGCGTGATGTGTCGTGCGTGGGCTGCAATCGATAGTCCACAGCTTATGTGTGACGCATTAAGGAGCTACAATGTCTACTCAATCACACACCGGCGATCTACGCCGACACCTCGCCCCCCTCTGGGCGCGCTATGGCGATGCGCTGGCCGAACGAGCCGAGGGCGCCTATCTCTATACCAACGATGGCCGTCGCTTTCTAGATTTCACCTGCGGCATCGGCGTGACCAACACGGGCCACTGCCATCCTAAAGTAGTGGCGGCGGTCCAGGCCCAGGCAGCAAAGCTGATCCACGGGCAGATCAATCTGGTCTATCACCAGCCGATTCTCGACCTGGTGGGCGAGTTGCTCCAGGTCGTGCCGGCCCATCTGAGCAGCTTCTTTTTTGGCAACAGCGGCGCCGAGGCCGTAGAAGCGGCAGTCAAGCTGGCGCGCCAGGCCACAGGGCGGCCCAATCTGATCGTCTTCCAGGGCAGCTTTCACGGACGCACCATCGGCGCTATGTCGCTGACGACCTCGAACACCATCTATCGCGCTGGCTACCAGCCACTTATGCCCGGCGTCTTTGTGGCGCCCTTTCCCTACGCTTATCGCTACGGCTGGTCTGAGGAGGAGACTACCGCTTTTTGTTTACGCGAACTGCGCCATCTACTCGCCAGCCAGACGGCGCCGGGAGAGACGGCTGCCATGCTCATCGAGCCGGTGTTAGGGGAGGGTGGTTATGTGCCGGCCACACCCGGTTTTCTGGCCGGGGTGCAAGAGATCTGCCGCGAACACGGCATCCTGCTGATCCTCGACGAGGTGCAGACCGGTTTTGGCCGCACGGGCAAATGGTTCGCCCATGAGTACGACGGCGCCGAGCCGGACATCCTGGTCATGGCCAAAGGGATCGCCTCAGGCTTCCCGCTGAGCGGCATCGCGGCCCGGCCCGAGTTGATGGCCAAAGGGCAACCGGGCAGCCACGGCGGCACCTATGCCGGCAATGCTGTGGCCTGTGCGGCAGCCGCGGCAACGATCCGCGTGCTGCGCGACGAAGGGTTGATCGAGAACAGCGCCAAAATGGGCGAGGTGTTACAGACCGCGCTGCGCCAGGTGCAACAGCGCCATCCGCAGATCGGCGATGTGCGCGGCCGGGGGCTGATGATCGCCACCGAGTTCACCACGCCCGACGGACAACCCGATGGCGCCACCGCCAAAGCTGTGCAGCTGGCTTGCCAGGAGAAGGGGCTGTTGCTCTTCACCTGTGGCACCTATGGCAATGTGATCCGCTGGATCCCGCCGCTGATCATCGACGAGGGGCACCTGGACGAGGGGCTGCGCATCTTTGAGGGTGTGCTGGCGTAGGGTATGATGGCACCTAGCCCCACCCGCAGGCTTCTGGATTTACTCGCATCCATGCTATACTAGCGGGCTGTATGGTCGAACCTACTCCCTGCGCCCACTCTTTGCCTCGTCCACAGCGGTGGCCGAGGTTTCTTTTGCCAGTACTGCTGGCGGCGGCTTTTGCGCTCCGCCTCCACGAACTCGCCCGGCAGGATATCTGGTGGGATGAAGCGCGCAACATCGATGTGGCGCTCCGTCCGTTGGCGCAGATCGCCCCGGCGCCCGAGTTGGACATCCAGCCGCCCTTCTATTACTGGATGTTACATGGGTGGTTCAATGCTGCTGGCGTTGGCCTGGGCGAAGACCCGGCCCGTCTTGCCTTTGTCGCCCGCTTTCTGAGTGTGGCGGCGGGCCTGGTCAGCACGGCGCTACTCTACCCGCTTGGCGTCTGCGTCTTTTCCCCAACCGCTGCGCTGTTTGCCGTGGCCGTGGCTGCCTTTTCCCCCTTCTGGCTGGCCGAAAGCCAGGAGACGCGCATGTACACGCTGGGATTTGCGCTGTTGGCTGCGGCTGCGTGGATGTTGCTCCGGGGGATTGGAGACTGGAGAGTGGAGACTGGAGAGATTAGGGAGATTGAGGAGATTGGTAACCAGGAACGGCCGGTCCCCTCAATCTCTTTTCTTGCTGGATTCACCCTCCTTTCCACCCTCGCCATCCTGACCCACTATAATGCGGTGTTTGTGTTGGTGGCCTGGTATGGCTGGTGGCTGGGCTGGGCGTTGGTGCGGCGCCACCGTTGGCGGCAGGTGCGGATGTTGCTTCTCTGTGGAGTGGCGACTGCGCTGTTGCTCACTCCTATGATCCCCATTGCGCTGCGCCAGATTCCCACCTACGCCAACCCGAATCTCACCGTGCCGACGGTGGGCGAATATCTATCGCAAAACTGGCAGGCTTATCTCGGCAGCTATGCCTTTGATCCAACCGGCTGGGGCGGCGTTGCCTCAATCTGGCTGTGGGCCGCTCTGGCCCTAACTGTCACTGGATTCCTATTCATTGGCCTGAGCCGCTCTCCTGTTCCTCCACTTCCCGCTCCCTCCCCCCCCGTCTTCCTCTTCGTTTGGGCAATCGGCGGACTGGTTCTATACTACGTCGCTGTGCTGGATCGGGGTGCATTCAACGTCCGGTACAGCAGCTTGATTACGCCGGCGCTTTATCTACTCATAGGAGGTTCATTGGCGGCCTGGGGACGGTGGTGGCGCCCATTGGCCGCCGGCGCGTTGAGTGTGGTTCTGGCTGGCATGATCCCGGCGCTCTGGGCCGACCTCTACGACCCTCGCTTTGCCCGTGAAGACATTGCCGGCGTGACTGCGTGGCTACGCACGGTCGCCGGCTCGGAGGATCTGATCCTGGTGGACCAGAAGTATCCGTTTGGCTTTTACTACCAGCGGTACGCCATCGACCCGGCGGCAAACCCCACGGGCGCCGAGCCGGCGCCGGCCCGCTATCTCTTTGTGGACATTAACACAGTGGATCAGCAGCTAAATAAGTGGGCCGGCCAGGCGCGCCAGGTCTTTTGGGTACAGTGGTTTGAAAGCGACACCGACCCGCGCCATGCCGTCCATTTTCTGCTCGACAAAGCGGGGCGCCATGCCGGCAGCCAGAGTTTTCAGGGTTATTCCATTGACTGGTGGATGCTGGAGCCTCCCAACCACTTTGAATTAGCGCCCGTACTGGCGCCCGCAACTTATCGTTTTCCGCCGGCGGTGGAAACGGTTGCCATCTCGCTGCCGGATGAACCCGTGACGCCAGGGCGGGGCGTGCCGGTAGTGATCCGCTGGCGGTTGGTGGACGGGGCGAACGGTCCCCCGGCGCGGCCCTACAAGGCGCGCGTGGCACTCTATGACGCAGCCGGCGCCCGGCTGGCGCAAAGCGACGAGCGGCTGCTCAACGACCGCCACCTCATGCCGGCCGAGTGGGCGCCTGCCGACGAGCCGTTGAATGTCTACTGGTTGCCGCTGCCGGATGAGATTACCGGCGGCTCCTATGAACTTCGCCTGCTGGTCTATGACGGCAAAACGCTTGAGCCGCTCACCCTGGTGGATGAAGCCGGTAACCCGGCTGGCCAGGAGGCGACGCTCGGAACGGTGGAAATTGAGCCATGAGCACCACACAACTTGCGTTGTTCGACTTTTTGGAGCATCAGAACGCACCAAGACCAGGCGACTTCATCCCGGTCTACGAGCCTGCGCTCGGCCAGCAGGAAGAGACATTTGTCCTCGAAGCTGTGCGCAGCGGGTGGATCAGCAGTCTGGGCCAATATGTCACTCGCTTTGAGCGCGAGTTTGCCGAATTTTGCGGTGCGGCCTACGGAGTCAGCGTCTGTAATGGCACCGTGGCGTTGCACCTGGCGCTGCACGCGCTGGGCATCGGCCCGGGAGATGAGGTGGTCGTGCCGGCGCTCACCTTTGTGGCGACGGCCAACGCCGTCCGCTATACCGGCGCCACACCAGTCTTTGCCGATGTAGACCCCCAGACCTGGACGATTGCGCCGGACGAGGTCGAGCGGCTCCTGTCGCCGCGCACGCGGGCGATTTTGCCGGTGCATCTGTACGGCCACCCGGCGCCAATGGTGGAGCTCACAGAGCTGGCAGCTCGCCACGGTCTACTGGTGGTCGAAGACGCCGCCGAAGCGCACGGCGCCGCCATCCAGGGGCGCCGGATGGGGACGTGGGGCCAGATTGCAGCCTTTAGCTTTTACGCCAACAAGATCATCACGACGGGTGAAGGCGGCATGTTGCTGACCGGTGACCCGGCCCTGGCCGCCCGCTGTCGGCTGCTGCGCGACCATGCCATGCCACCGGAACAGCGCTACTGGCACGACGAGATGGGCTTCAACTACCGCATGACCAATCTACAGGCGGCGGTGGGGGTGGCACAGATGGCGCGCATCGAACAGTTTATCACACGCAAACGCCAGATTGCGCAGCAATACAACCGTGCGCTGGCCGGCGTGCCAGGGCTCACGCTGCCCGTGGAGTTGCCCGGTTATACGAATGTGTATTGGATGTATTCGCTGCTGGTAGATGAGCGCTTTCCATTGACACGCGACGACTTGATGCTGGCGCTGCGCGAACGGCACATCGACAGCCGGCCCTTCTTTCATCCGCTCGATACGCTGCCGCCTTACCGGCAGGGTCCATCGCGGCCGACTGCGCTGCGGCTGAGTGGCCAGGGGATCAATCTACCCAGCGCGCCGTCGTTGACGGATGAGCAGGTGGGGTATATCTGTGCGACGATCTGGGAATTGGCGGGGTAGAGTAATCGGTAATAGGTAATCGGTAATAGGTAATCGGTAATAGGTAATCGGTAATGGGTAATGGGTTGACGGTGGTTCCCGGCATCTCGATCGTCCTGCCGACGTACAATGAGCGTGAGAACATCTGCGACCTGATCGACGCCATCCGCCGTGAACTGGATCGGGAGCCGGAGGGGCGCGAGTGGCGCTATGAAGTCTTGGTGATGGATGACAATAGCCCGGATGGCACGGCTGCGGTGGTGCGCCAGCGTTTTGGCCTGACGAGCGATGATGTGGCGCAGGTGGGAAACTGTACTGTGCGCCTCTGCGTTCGTATGCAAGAGAAGGGGCTTGCCAGAGCGATTCGCGATGGGCTGACGCGCGCGACCGGCCAAACGCTCGTGGTGATGGATACCGACTTCAACCACGACCCGGCCATGATCCCGCAGATGGTGGATCTGTTGCGCTACTACGATCTGGTCATCGGTAGCCGCTTTGTCATGCGCGGCGGCATGGAGGACGTAAACCGCTATCGGCTGAGCCTGCTCTATAATATGTTCATCCGCCTGCTCTTTCACACCCAAATTCAAGACAATCTGAGTGGCTTTTTTGCCGTGCGCCGCGAGCGATTGATGCAGCTAAAGCCCAAATTTGATGCAATCTTTTACGGTTATGGCGACTACTTTATCCGTCTGTTGTTGGTTGCCTGGCGCAGCGAGTGGAAGATCCTGGAAGTGCCTGTCTATTACATCCTGCGGCGCCACGGCGACAGCAAGACCGGTTTCTGGCCCATTTTTCGTGACTACACAAAGGCAGTCATCCGGCTGCGTTTATTTGGGCTATAATGGCGTTCAATGACTACGTACCGCCGCTACGGCCTTCGTCTCCTGATCGCGCTCCTGGTCATCGTTTATACGCTGACCAACGCTGGGCGTTTTCATATTGTAGATGAAGTAAGCCTCTTTGCCCTGACCGAGTCGATCATCCTGCGCGGCGCGGTGGACACCAACGCCATCGCCTGGACCCAGTGGGTGAATAGCCCCGGCGAGGTGCTTGGTGAATTTGGGCCAGACGGGCAGGTCTTTAGCAAGAAGGGGCCAGCGCCGGCACTGGTGGCCGGCCCCTGGTATTGGCTGCTGCGGTCGATTGCCCGGCTCAACATTCAGATTGGGATTCTACAAGGGACGCTGCTTTGGAATGGTCTGGTCACCGCCTTGACCGCGGCGCTACTGTGGCTGGTCGCCACACGGCTTGGCTACAGCGACCGGATCGGGCTGGTTCTGGGCCTTCTCTTTGGCCTGGCTACCATTGCCTGGCCGTATGCCAATCATTATTTCGGCGAGCCCCTCAGCGCGCTGAGCCTCCTGGCCTGTTTCTACGGTTTGGCAACCTACCGCCAAAGCGGGCGTTTGCGCTGGCTCTGGCTGGCAGGGATGGGCGCCGCCGTTGCCGTGGCGACGGTCACAGCGCATGTGGTGCTGGTTGCCGTGTTTGCACTCTACTGGCTCTGGGTCGAGGGCTCCAACCTGTGGGCTGCACGCCAGGTGCTCGGCCAGGAGGTTACACGGGTTGCGCTGCGTCTGTTTCTCGCCGCCTCGGCCTTTGGCGCGCCGCTGCTGCTGGCCGGCGGCTTGCTGCTCTGGTACAACCGGGTGCGCTTTGGCGATCCATTTGTAACGGGCTACCACTTTGACAGCGGCGAAGGCTTTACCACTCCCTTCTGGCAGGGATTCTGGGGGTTGGTGATCAGCCCGTATCGCGGGGTCTTCTGGCATTCGCCCCTGCTGCTGGCAACGCCGGTGGGATTCCTCTTCTTTTTGCGCAAGCACCGGGGCGAGGGCGTGTTGATCGCAGTGCTCACGGCAGCGCTGGTCGGGCTCTACAGCATCTGGTGGATGTGGTGGGGCGGCTTTGCCTGGGGCCCCCGCTTTCTGGTGCCGCTGACGCCATTTTGGGTATTACTCCTGGTGCCGCTTGTGCAGAGGCTGGAGACTGGAGAGTGGAGACTGGGACGCAGCCACTCCCCACTCCCTATTCCCCGTTCCCTCAGGTTCACCAGCGCTTTTTTGCTGTTATTAGCGATTGCGTCGCTGGTTGTGCAACTGTTGGCCGTAACAGTCAACTATGTCAACTATGAAATCGAGTTGCGCCAGATCTTTCCCACCGACGAGGCCAATCCATTAGCGTATGGGCCGCCGGCCCAACGGCTGGCGGATTGGCGCTACAGCCCGGTGATCGGCCAGGTGCAGCTCTTGCGCGAAAGTCTACGCGCCAACAGCGACCTGGCCTGGTTGCGGGCCGATGGCGTGCTTCACCTGAGCACACTTGTCATTGGGTTGGCGGGGCTGACGACACTGCTCGGCGCAACCTGGGGCTGGTGGCGGTTGGGCGCCGAGCCAAAAGAAGAGAATCTGCCCAGTTGGCCCATCCGCAATCTTGCACCTCTGTTGGCGCTCCTGGTGATGGCTACCTGGTTGGGTGAAAGCAGCCGCGACCCGCACTACGGCGCCCCTAACGAAGGGTACCGCGCGATCCTGGCCGAAATCTGCGCCCAGGCCCAGCCGGCGGATGCTCTCATCGCCGTTGCCCCGTATGACTATCATATCCCCATGAACTGGATGGGTGGGCTCTGCCCCCAAGGTATTCCCCTCTTTGGCTATGCGCCAAGCAACCTGGAACACCCCGAAGCGCAGGAGGTGCTGGGGCGGATCATGCAATCCTACCAGCGTATCTGGTTTGTCACAAGCGGACTGCCACCCAACGATGCCGAGAACAGCGTCGAACATGGGTTGGCCGCGCTGGCCTACAAGGCGGATGATCGCTGGTTTGGCACCTACCGGCTCGTCCGCTATGCGACGCCTGTTGCGCTGGCCAACTCGCAGAATGTCCCGCTTGATATGTTCCTCAACACTCGTGACTGGGAACAGGTAACCATTTGGGCGGTACGTGCGCCGGGCGCTGTTCGTTCGGCCGAGATCATGCCGGTGGAGTTGGTCTACCAGCTAGATACACCAGTTCAGGGCAACTTGCGTTGGTTTGTCCAACTCCTGACCGCCGAGGATTATGTGGTGGCGCTGATCGATACAGCGCCCGCCCAGGGCTACGCCAGCTTTTCCAGCTTGCCAGTGGGTGTTCAGTTTGTGGAAAAAGTTGCCTTGCAGCTGCCCGACCGGCTGGCGCCGGGGCGCTACCGGCTGATCGCTGGTCTCTACAATCCAGAAGCACCCGACCCCAACCGGCTGCTCACCCCAACCGGGCGCGACCATGTAGACCTGGGGATCATCGTGGTGCGCTGACCAATACGAAACAGGGAGTGTGGCGTGCGGAAGGTGCGGGGGTGGGAGCGTTGGCTGAATAACCGGGCAGAAGCAGACCAGCCAGACTGGGTGGTGCTGGCGGGCTATGTGCTGTTGGCCGGGCTTTTCTATGGACCGCTCCTGTTGGGTCTGCGCACCTTTCCTGACGGCGACTTTACACATCATTTTCTACCCTTTAGTCTGTTTCACCACCAGGCGTTACGCACGGGACAGTTGCCGCTGTGGAATCCCTACACATATGCGGGCCATCCTTTTCTGGCCGATACGCAAGCTGCGGTCTTCTACCCCGTCAGCAATCTCGTGCTGGCGCTAACCTGGCCGTGGACTGCGGCCAGCGCTCGCCTCTACTTTTTGCAGGCGGAAGCGATCCTGCATATTGCGCTGGCGGGTTTCTTTGTCTACCTGCTTGTGCGCGACCTGACAGGCAGCCGCTGGGCCGGCTTTACGGCTGGCTGCTGTTTCGCCTTCTCTGGCTATCTCACCGGCTATCCGCCCCTACAACTGGCGGTGTTACGCACCGCCATCTGGCTGCCGCTGCTGCTCTGGCTGCTCTACCGGGCCTACGCCGAACCGCAACGCTGGTGCTGGTGGATCGGCGCTGCGCTGGCTGCGACCAGCGCAGTTTTTGCTGGCCACCCCCAGACCTGGCTCTATATTGGCTATATAGCCGGAGCCTTTATGCTAGCGCGTGTGGCGCCAGGCTTATGGCGCAGAAGGTCCACTCCCCATCCCCCAGCCCCTCGCCCCAGGCAACTGATAGCTGGCCTGGTACTGTTCATCGCGCTCGCAGGCGCGCTCAGCGCGGCGCAACTCCTCCCCAGCTTGGAATTTACGCGGTTGAGCGTGCGGGCGAATGTAGATTACGCCTTTGTCAGCGGTGGCTTTCCGCTGCGAGATACTTGGCAGATCGTGCTGCCGGGGGTCTTGACCCAATTTTCTCCGCTCTACATTGGCGTGGCAGGGTTAGGGCTGGTTATCTTGGGGATCGGGAACTGGGTCTTTGGGTCTAGCAGCCATGCCACTCCCCCACCCCCCAACTCCCCCACTCCCTACTCTCTACTCCCCTTCTTCGCCCTCCTGACCCTTATCGCCCTCCTGCTCTCCTACGGTGGGAATGCCTTTCTCTATCCACTCTTTTATCAGGTTGCGCCCGGGTGGGGTCTCTTTCGGGGACAGGAGCGGGCGGCGTTGCTTGTGGCGTTGGGGTTGAGCGTGCTAGCCGGCTATGGCGCAGCAGCCATCCCGACGATGCAGTTGCGAACCCGCCAGTGGTTGGCGCTGCTCTTTGTGATGCTCGTTGCCGGTAGCGTCTATATCTTTGGGCTTTTCTGGCAGCTTCCCGGTCGCACTGCGATTGGGCAAGGCAGCTATCTTGTGGTTGCTTTTTTCACGCTGACGCTGGCGGCGGCGCTGACCGTGCTCTTGCGGCTGCCGGGGTGGAGCGCACGGCGCAGCCTTTTTGTTACGGCCCTGGTTCTGGCCAACCTCTTCTGGGCCAACGCCGCCACCAATCTTGCCCCCTTCGGCCCTGCGCGCAAGACCGTGGTTGCTCCCGAAGTGGCGGCGCTGGCAGCAGCCGTCAGCGAGCGGGCCACAGCCAACCTGGGCTTGCCTGGCCGTGTGTATAACGAATTTCGTGTCTATGAAAATTACGGGGTCCGCTCGCAAGTCGAAGATGTCTGGGGCAGCAGCCCGTTGCGGCTGGCGCGCTATGCCGCCCTCTTTGACAACTTTCCCCTCGACCGCATGTGGCGGCTGACGGGCGTGGAACACGTCCTGACCTGGCGCCGCGAACTGTTCGAGCCCAGCACGCTCCTGGCCGAGTTCCCCCAGGGCAACCCGGCTACTCGGCAACCACAGCTTCGACATCGAGCGCATCGCGTTGCTGCCGCCGGCCGTCCTCGACGTGGCGCAGGGCGATGGAGATGTGGACGCTTTCGACATTCATCTAGCACGACCGGCGTTCAATCAATTGGCGGTGACGATCCACAGCGAACAAGGCGGTTTCCTTGTCATCAGTGAGAACTGGCTGCCAGGCTGGCGCGTCGAGAATGCAGAATGCGGAGTGGGCAATGGGGAATGTGGCAGTCTTCAGTCTCCAATCACAGATCTCCCCCTACTCAGTGTTCAGCGCACAAATCTGACTCTTCTGGGTGTGCCTGTACCACCGGGGGCAGTGCGCTTTTCGCTGGTTTACTGGCCGGAGCGTGTACAGTTGGGGTTGTGGATTAGCGGCGGCGCGTTGGTTCTGTTGCTGGCCGGCTCGATTGGGCACTGGTGGAAGGGATCGCGGCAGTGAAAGAGGGCTGGCTGCGGATCGGCCCATTGGCGATCCTCCTGGGGGCATTTGGCCTGCGAGCCTGGCAGTTAGATTTCCAGGAGTTGCGTGGGGATGAGGCGTTTGGTTATTTTTTTAGCTTGCGCCCATACGGTGAGATCATCGACGCCACTTTTACCCTGCAGGAGCCACACCCGGAGCCTTTGGTTTGGAGTCCTTGCCGTCGCTCTAGTGATACGTTTGGGGCGCCGCCTGGACTTGCCATCCTTGTCCACGCTACTGGCCGCAGCGCTGATGGCGTTCAGCCCGTACGCCATCTGGCACAGCCAGGATGCGCGCATGTACAGCATGAGCCTGGTGTTGACGCTGGCAAGCACCTGGCTGGCGGTCGAATGGCTCCAGCGGCAGCGCGCCCAGGGGGCACCCGCGTGGGCAGTGGCCTATCTGGCCGTGAATTGGCTGGCTTTGCACACGCACTATTTCAATGCCTTTGTCCTGCTGGCGCAGAGCCTGTTTGTTTTCACCCGCACGCTGGTGCTCTGGCGGCTGTGGAATAGACTGGTGGCTTGGATGTCACTCCAAATCATCCTGGCCCTGCTCTATCTGCCGTGGCTGCTGCCGGCGCTGCCCTTGCTGACCGGTTATGGCGGCAACGGCGACTCGCCGGGTTTCGGCGCGATGATATGGCGCTCTCTAAGCGTCTTTGCTGTTGGTGAAAGCGTGCCGGCAGAGCAGCGCATTGGGTGGGCAGCGCTTGGATTGCTGCTGTTGCTGCTTGGGGTGGCGCAGTTGTGGCAGCGTGGCCCCAGCGGTCGCCGGGCGCTCTGGCTGTTGGCGCTTTATCTTTGCACGCCCCTCCTGGCGACCTGGTACAGTGCGCAGCAACGTCCGATCTTCAACGAGCGCTATCTGATCGCCGCCGCACCACCCTTCTACCTCTTCGTCGCCA
>QEUW01000132.1 GCA_003577005.1 Chloroflexota bacterium
GGCGTCGAAACCCGGATGATGGTGGCGACAAAGGCCGCCGTAAAGATGCTGCGTAAGACGACTTCGAGAGACATGCGTTACCTTAACGTAGAGCGTAGATGTACTGACCCGTCAGGTTAGATAGGGCGCTACAGGTGCGATGCACTTGAAAAGTGCGTTGCACCTTCCATTAAGCGCTCTAACCTCATCTGTCAGTACACGTAGAACGTAGAGCGTAGAACGATTAGAGGCCGCGGAGGGTTTTGACGCTGGTGACGAAGATGCTGATGAGCCCCCGCATCCATCCCCTCACCCATCTCGTCCCTCCACCTCTCGTTCTACGTTCTACGTTCTACGTTCCACCGTTGCACAGTGGGCCAGACTCGCTCGGCGGTGATCAAGAGGATGATGATAGCTTGGATGATCAGCACAACTTCGCGCGTCACATCGGACGAGCGTTCCATGATCTGGGCGCCGGTACGCAAGTAGCCATAGAAAAGGCCCGCCACCAGCACCCCAACCGGGTTATTGCGCGCCAGCAGCGCCACGACGATACCCTCGAAACCAATGCCCGGCGAAAGGTTCAGTGTCAGCCGCCGGAGCAGGCCGTTGACCAGATGCGCCCCCGCCAGCCCGGCCAGGATGCCACTGAGCGCCATGCTCAATGCGATCACCCGTCGTGTGTTGATGCCGCCGTATTCGGCAAAGCGCAGGTTGGCGCCAACCATTCGGATCTCGTAGCCGAGCGGTGTCCGGTTGAGCAGAAACCAGACTGCAACAACGCCGACCGCGGCGACGATCAGAGCCAGGGTCACGCGTGTGCCGGGAATGATCAATGGCAAGAGCGCTGTAGCTGGGAAATAAGCGGTGGCGATAAAACCTTCTCTGGGGTCGCGCAGCCAGTGGATGAGTGCATATTGGTACACCTGGATAGCGATCAGGTTGAGCATGAGGGTGCTCACGATCTCATCGACTTGAAGGTAGGCTTTAAGCACGCCGGGAAGCAGACCCCAGAGGAAGCCGGCCAGCGCCGCCGCCCCCAACACCAGCGCCAGATGGAGGCCCATCGGGGCCGGCAGGTGCAGGCTGACAATCCCCGCCGCCAGCGCCCCTAAAAAGACCTGTCCGTCGGCGCCCAGGCTAAACTGCCGGGCGCGGAAGACAACCGAGATCGCCAACCCCAACAGGATCAGCGTGATCGACTCTTCCAGCCAGTTGCCAAAGCGGTTCATCCCGCGCACAGTCAACTCGCCGCCGTCCCACGACAGACGCGGGAACGGGCCGGTCAACAGTTCACGGTAGGCAGCAACCGGTTCGTTGCTGACAAAGAGCGTGATCACAAAACCAATCGCCAGCGCCGCTACCACCACGCTAACGATCCGTACCCATTCGAGAACAAACAGCCTGCGCTTCAAACTCTGGGTCCAATCTCTCTTTTATCTGTGGATCACATCATCTTTGCCAGTTCATCCGCCGGTTGCTCTTTGACACCCAACATGTAGAGCCCCAACTCCTGTTCGGTGAGATCGGATGTATTGGGGAGGATGGCGACGATCCGGCCCTTGTACATGATAGCAATGCGGTCGGCCAGGCTCATGACCTCGGCCAGGTCGGCGGAGATGAGCAGAACGGCCAGCCCTTCATTGCGTTTCTGGATCAACTGAGTGCGCACAAACTCGCTGGCGCCGATATCTACCCCGCGGGTGGGTTGCGCGGCGATCAGCAGGCTGGGCGCTGCCGAAAACTCGCGTGCGACGATCACCTTTTGCATGTTACCGCCAGAGAGCGAGTGCATGGGCGCATCACATCCGGCAGCGCGAATGTCAAACTCGTCCATGAGTTTGATGGCCTGTTCGCGGATACGGCCCTGGCGGAGCACCCCCTGATGGGCAAAGGGTAGCAGGCGGTAGCGGTCCACCACCAGGTTATCCGCGATGGTGGCTTCAAGGGCGACGCCATTGGTCAGACGATCTTCGGGGATATGAGCCACGCCGGCAGCGCGCACCTGGCGGGCGCTGCACTGGGTGATCTCCTGCCCGTTGATGCGGATCGACCCGGTGGTAGCCGGTTTGAGGCCGCTGAACACCTCGGCCAATTCGGTCTGGCCGTTACCCTCCACCCCGGCAATGCCCAAAATCTCACCGGCATAGACGTTGAAACTGAGATCGCGCAGCGCCGGGCGTCCCGAGGGGGCGACATAAGCGAGGTGGCGGACTTCGGCGACGGCCTCGCCGTGGGTCCGCGGGGGCCGTTTCACTTGGAGAAAGACATTGCGGCCTACCATCATGCGGGCGATCTCTTCCTCGCTTACATCGGCGGTGTTGACCCGCCCGGTGACCGCGCCCAGGCGCATGACCGTTACCCGGTCAGCAATGGCCTTGACTTCTCGCAGCTTGTGGGTGATAAAGATGACCGTCTTGCCCTGCCCAACTAGGCGGTGGATGGCGTCAAAGAGGTCATCGGTCTCTTGGGGGGTGAGAACGGCGGTGGGCTCGTCGAGGATGAGCAGGTCGGCGCCCCGGTAGAGCGTCTTGAGGATTTCGACACGCTGGCGCATCCCCACCGGCGTCGCCTCGACCGGGGCCGTAGGGTCTACGGCCAGGCCATATTCTCTAGCCAGTTCCTCGGTGATACGGATTGCGGCATCGCGATCGACAAAGCGCCCCTTGCGCGGCTCGCGGCCCAGCACCACATTCTCGGCCACAGTAAACGACGGCACCAGCATAAAATTCTGATGCACCATGCCGATGCCCAGGTCGATGGCCTCGTGCGGGCTGTGGATCGTCACCGGTTTGCCGCGCAGCAAGATCTCTCCACCCGTCGGGTGTTCCAACCCGTAAAGGATCTTCATCAACGTACTCTTGCCCGCGCCGTTCTCGCCGACCAAGGCGTGGATCTCGCCCTGCTCCACGCTAAAATCGACGTGGCGGTTGGCCGCCACGCCGTTGGGATAGACCTTATCGATACTGCGCATCTCGACGAGCGGAGTCATGCCAACCCTTTTGAACGTAGAGCGTAGAACGTAGAGCGTAGAACGGGCATCTCGTTGAGCGTCGTTCTACGTTCTACGCTCTATTGGAACGCCGTCTCCACAACGATCTCGCCGTTGAGGATCTTCTGTTCGGCTTCGTCGACCAGTTGTTTGACCTCGTCGGGTGTGCTTTCTTCATAGAATTTGTTGCGCGCCAGGCCGACGCCGCCTTCGGCAATGCCCAGCGCCTCGATCTGGCCGTAGGGGGTGTTTCCTTCCAAGTGGAGCGAGATGGCGCGGAAGAGCGAGTTGTCCACGTTCTTCATCATCGACGTGAGGATGCGCGCCGCCTGGTCGGGGTCGGCGTCTTCGATGATGAGCGCCTGGTCCGAATCGACACCGATAGCGTATTTGCCATCCTCAGCCGCCGCCTCGAAGACTCCCTGGCCAGTGCCGCCGGCGATCTGGAAGACGATGTCGGCGCCCTGGCTGTATTGCGCCTTGGCCAGCTCTTTGCCCTTGGCCGGGTCGTTCCAGCCGCCGGCAAACTGGCGGATTACCTGGATGTCAGGGTTAGTATCTCGGGCGCCCTGTTCGTAGCCCACCATAAAATCAACGATGACCGGGATCTCCTGGCCGCCGACCGAACCGATGATCGGGTCGGGGTTCATGCCGTCGATCTCTTGTGTGGTCATGGCTGCGGCGTAGACCCCGGCCAGGTAGGAGCCTTCGTTTTGCTTGTAGAGGATCGAGTAGACGTTGGCGCACTCGCACGCCTCATAATCGACCGGGGCGTCGTAGATGACAAATTTTGTGTCGGGGTAGCTGTCTGCCAGGTTAGTCAAATAGCCGTTCATCTGGAAGGTGCCGACGATAAAGAGGTCAGCATTTTCGTTTTCGAGCGCATCGACCAGCGCCGCCTCCCAGGTGGTCTCATCGATCCCGGCTTCGATGGTCTTGGCTTCGATGCCCAACTCTGCCTTGGCTCGGTCCACCCCACGCTGGGCCGAATCAAAGAAAGATTTGTCACCAAGCACGCCGTTGACAAAATGAACGACTCGTAAGGATGGTGCTGCCGTCTCAGCGCTGCCCTCGGCGCTCTCAGTTGTCGTGGCGCTCGTCCCGCCGCCAGCCGGTGGCGCCGCACAGGCCGTAACGACTGCAAGTACGGCCAAAAACGCCCATAATACCGTCCAGGTGCGTTGCATCATGGTTTCCTCCGCTGGAATGCTGTTGTCGATTCAATCACACGTAAGAAGCAAGAAGTTGCCAGTGGTCGAGCCAGGAGTTTTGCTGATCCTAACCGTGAATATGGATCGCTGTCAAATTGCGTAAATGCGAGGCGATGCGATTGGGGATGGCTGTGGTATATTGGGGGGGCAGCGATGTAGAGGTTGAGGAGACTTGGGGGATTGACGAGATTTTTCTGGCCGATTCCAATCCCCCAATCTCCCTAGTCTCTCCAATTTCCAATACCGTTATGAGGAACCAACTATGCAACTCACCTGCGAGGGCCTGCGCGTCCTCATCACTGCTGCTGCCAGCGGCATTGGCCGTGTGGTCACCGAGACGCTATTGAACAACGGCGCTCGCGTCCATATTTGCGACATCAACAACGAACAACTGGCCGCCTGCCAGGCTGCGCTGCCCGGTGTCAGCACGACCGTGGCCAATGTGGCCGACCCTGCTCAGGTCGATCGCCTCTTTGACGAGGCCGTGGCGCATCTCGGTGGTCTCGACGTGCTGGTCAACAACGCCGTCATCGCCGGGCCAACCGCACCGGTGGACCAGATCACGCCGGAGGAATGGAGCCAGACGATGGCGGTAAATATCAATGGCCAGTTCCACTGTGTGCGCCGCGCCGTACCGCTGCTCAAGGAGGCCGGCGGCGGGTTAATCGTCAACCTCTCTTCGGCTGCCGGTCTCTTTGGTTTCCCAAACCGGACGCCTTATGCGGCCTCCAAGTGGGCAGTCATTGGCTTTACAAAATCGCTGGCCATGGAGCTGGGGCAGTACAACATCCGCGCCAATGCCATCTGCCCCGGCATCGTCGAGGGCGAACGCCAGGACCGGGTCATCGCCGCCAAAGCTCAGGCCGAAGGGCGTACCGTCGAGGAGGTACGCAGCCAGATCGTGCGCCAGAATTCGCTCCGCACCTTTGTCACGCAGCAGGATATTGCCGACCTGGTGCTCTATCTCTGTTCGCCCACCGGCAGCAAGATCTCCGGGCAGGCGCTGAGCGTCGATGGGCATACGGAGACGTTGCGGACGTAGGCTGACAGCAGTGCGCTTGGGCCCCGTTGACAGCTCACGTCTGGCGCAACTTCGGATCCAACGTATCGCGCAGCGCGTTGCCCAGCAGATTGAAGCCAAGCATGGTCACAAAGATCGCCAGCCCGGGGAAGTTGACCAGCCACGGCGCGGTGCGGATGTAGCTGCGCGCGCCGGTGAGCAGCGAACCCCACTCCGCTGTAGGCGGTTGGGCGCCCAGGCCAATATAGCTCAGTGCGGCGGTGGAGAGCACCGCCGCTGGGAAATCGAGGCTGGCGATGACGATGATCGACGGCAGTACGTTGGGCAACACATGGCGACGCATGATCTGCCCCGGCCGGGCGCCGATGGCGTGCGCCGCCTGCACATAATCATTGTTCTTTACGGCCAACACATTGCCGCGCACAAAGCGCGCCCATCCTGGTGTGTAGGCTAACCCAATGGCGATAAGCGCGTTCTGCAAACTAGGCCCAATGGTCGCCACAATTGCCAGCGCCAGCAGGATGTAGGGGAAAGCCAGCCCCACATCCACCAATCGCATGACGATTAGATCCACCTTGCCGCCATAGTAGCCGGAGATGAGCCCGATCGTGGTTCCGATGGATGCGGCGATGAGGATAACGACTACGCCCGTCTGTATGGTGGTGCGGGCGCCGTAGATGATGCGGCTGAACTGGTCGCGCCCCAGGTCGTCAGTGCCAAACCAATAGGTGGCATTGGGTGGCTGGAGCCGGTCGGTCACATTGATGGCATACGGGTCAAAGGGTGCAATAACCGGAGCCAGCACCGCCGCCAGCACCAGCCCCAAGACGATCAGCCCGCCTACTTGCGCCTCCCGCTTGCGGAGCAATTGCTGCAGGAGCGTGCGCAAGCCGCTTCGCTGCGCCGGTGCGCTGTCGGCCTGGCGCAGGCTCAAGGGGGTTGAAGGTCGGTCAACGGTGGTTGTCATGGCGTCACTCGTAGCTGATACGGGGGTCTACCAGGCGATAGGCGATGTCTACCAGCAGGTTGACCAGCACATAGGTCGTCGCCACCACGGCGATGATCCCCTGGATCAGCGGAAAGTCGCGCTGGGTGATCGCCTGCACCGCCAGTTGGCCCACTCCCTGCCAGGCAAAGACCGTTTCGATGATAAAAGCGCCGCCTAGCAGCCCGCCCACCTGGAGCCCCAGGATGGTCAACGTAGGGATCAGCGCGTTCTTCAAGCCGTGGCGCAATACAACGATGCGGCCCCGCAACCCTTTGGCCCTGGCCGTGCGGATATAGTCCGAATTAAGCACCTCCAACATGCTCGACCGGGCCACGCGCGCCTGCACCGTGGAGGCGATAAGGCCCAGCGTCAACGCCGGCAGCACCAGGTGGCGCAGCGAACCCGCTCCCATGACCGGAAACCAGCGCAGTTGTACACCAAAGAACTGAATCATGAGCAGGCCAAACCAGAAGGCCGGCATCGACAACCCCGCCAGCGCCAACAGCATCGTAATAAAGTCGATGGCTGTGTCCTTGTAGACAGCAGCAAGGATGCCGGTCGTCAGCCCTACGACCAACGCTACCAGTAGGCTGGCCCCTGTCAGGAGCAGCGTCTTGGGGTAACGGTCGGCGATCTCGCGCAACACCGGTCGCCGCGTGCGGATCGACGTACCCAGGTCGCCCTGCACAGCCCCAGCGACATAACGAACATACTGCATGGGCAGCGGTACATCCAACCCCAGTTCGCGGCGGATGTCGGCCACCGTCTCAGGGTCGGGCGGCATCTGGCCAAGAAACATGATCTCAATCGGGTCACCCGGCACCAGCGCACGCATGAGGAAAACCAGCGTCAATACGCCAAGCACCACCGGTATGAGCAACAGCAAGCGGCGAATCAGATAGGCAGCCATGTTACATTTTTACGGCCAGTCACTGTGGATGGCAGTGGAAAAGTAATGCGTAATGCGTAATGCGTATACGTAATGCGTAATGTGTGACACGTGCCTTGGAACGGCCCACCATCACGCATTACGCATTATGTATCACTCCTGGCTAATCCACACATCATCATACGTCAAACCAAACGTGGCATCGTAGCGCAGCCCGTTGATCGTGTTGTGCGAGGCTGTCTGATACCAGTCGCTCGTGAAGGGGATCACGATAGCCTGCTCCAGGATGTATTGTTGCGCCTGTTTGACCAGTTCAACGCGTGCAACCGGGTCCATCTCGGTGTCGGCGGCGTTGAGTAGTTCGTCCAGTTGTTCGTCGCAGAAGAGTTGTTTCCAGCCGGGGCACTTGAAGAGCAACGAGAGGATAACCGGCTCGTTCCACGTCCAGCGCATGACATCGAAATCGAATTCGCCCTTGGGCATTTCGGCCGACATGGTGCCAAAGTCGGTCAACTGGACATTGATCTTGATGCCGACCTCGCCCAGATTGGCCTGAATGATCTCGCACTCGCGCTGTTTGATCTCAAATGGGTAGGTCCAGCAGGTGAACTCGGCTACCTTGCCTTCCTCCACACCCTCCACGCCGTGCGCCTCGCGGATACCATCGCCGTCGGTGTCAATCCAGCCCAGTTCCTCAAAGAGCGCTGCGGCGGCCTCCGGATCATACTTCATGCCGTATTGCTCGCCGATGGCCGGATCATAACCGGGGTTGCCGTTGGGATAGGGATTGTAGTTGAGCGTTGCAAAGCCACCGTAGGCGCCCAGCAGGATGGCCTCTTTGTCGATAGCCAACCCCATCGCCCGGCGGAATTGCGGGTTATCGAACGGTGGTCGCGTGTAATTGAACTCGACAAAGTTAAAGCTAGCCGTCTCCGTCGCCCGGATGATGTTGAATTCTGGATCGTCCTGGAAGCGCGCCACCGCCTCGCGCGAGAGACCAAGCACGTTGATCTCGCCCGTCTCCATAGCCGCGATGCGCGTACCCTCTTCGGGGATCGTCTTGAAGATGATGCCCTCGATGTAGGGCGCACCTTCATTCTCGCGATCCTCACGCACGTTTACGTAATCGGGGTTGCGGGCGAGGACGATCTCCTGGCCGGGCCTCCACTCCTGGAACATAAAGGGGCCGCTGCCCACTGGGTTGCGGCCAAAATCATCCCCGTGCTCCTCCACCGCAGCAGGCGAGATGATCCCCAGATACGAACCGCTGGCCGAGAAAAAGAAGGGGGGATACGGCTCTTCAAAGACAAACTCCACTGTATACTCATCCAACGCCGTGACGCTCGTCAGCGGGCCGACCTGGTCTTTGGCCGGTGCGGCCGTGGCCGGGTCGAGCATCCGGTTGAAGGTAAAGGCGACCGCCTCGGCGTTGACCGGCGTCCCATCGTGGAAGGTGCGTCCCTCGCGCAGCTTTACTGTGAGCACGGTTCCATCATCGCTTACTTCCCATGACTCAGCGAGCAGACCGTGCGGCAGCTTGTCGTCGCCAATATAGAAGAGCTTGTCGTAGATCCAGGTCTGGATACCCGAGGCCGTCGCCATGATCGTCTTGTGCGGGTCGAGTGAATCGGGGTCCTCGATGGTGGCGACCATGATCCAGCCCCCTTGCTGCGGGCCAGACGCGGGTGCGGTCTCGCCCTCGCCGCCAGTGGTTGCCGGGGCAACCGCGGGCGCACAACCCCCAACTACGAGCGCAAGGATCATCGCCAAAAAGATCAATCGGTGCTTCATTGGGTCTACCCTCCTTGTAGAGTGACGAGTGAGAAGTGATGAGTGAAGAGTGAGAGGTGAAAAGCGAACTCACTCATCACTGAAACCTACCATTCCTCAACCGGAAAGGTGGTGGTGTTGCCCAGCTTGAGCGAGACCACGCCGCCGGTCTCATCTACTTGAAAGACGGCCAGTTCACCATCGCTGCCAAAGTTTTCTTTGCTCTCGATGCGGAAGGTATGTTCGGCCACTGGAACCAGCCGGGCCGTCGCCACCAGCGGGTCGGGCTGTGATGGGTCGAGCAGTGTCAATTCGCCGCCGCACAGCACCACTTGAAGGTCGCCCCACACGTTGCGATATTTGCCTAGATAGCGCTGCCAGCCAGGCTCCGCCGCCGCTGTCTTCGCTTTGGGTGCAGCCGCGGCGACAATCGCCGGGGCGACCCATTTGAATGCTTTCTCCACATAGAGCAGGGGCATACCGTCGTCGGCATTGGTCAACACGATAACGGCGACTTTGTCCTCCGGGCAGACCTGGAACTCGGTGCGGTAGCCCTGGAGCGCACCGCCGTGTCCTGCCAGAGTCTTGCCGCTGAGCCGCCACACATAGAAACCCAGCCCGCGCCCGGCGCTCCAGTCAGGGTTGAGCCAGTGGACGCGCTGCATCTCGCGCAGCGAAGCGCCGCGCAGCACCTGCTTACCCTGCCGCGGCCCATCGCGGAGCTGGAGCATGGCAAATTTCGCCAGGTCCTCGACACAACTGGTCATATTGGCCGACGGCGCAATGCCATTTGTATCCGAGTGGGGGCTGATCGAGCGCGGCTGGTTGCGGAGACGACGGCCATAGCCCACCGCCAGTTGCGGATGGTCGGCTGGCACAGTGCGGGCGAAGGTGTTCTCCATGCCCAGCGGCTGTAGAATCTTTTGCTCGATATAATCAGCCCAAGGCATGCCGGTCACAGCGCTCACGACTTCGCCCAGGAGGGTCAGACCCAAGTTGGAATATTTCCATTTGGCTTCGGTTGCCAGCGCCGTCTCCTGTTCTGGCAGGTATTTGCGGATCGCCTCTATATCGGGGAACTCGTTGTCGACCCAATAGGGAAACGCTGCCTCGCGCGGCAGACCGGAGGTGTGGGTCAGCAGATGGCGTAAGGTGATGGGCGGTGCGTCGGGAAAGCGCTGCTTGATCTGAAACCAGGGCAGATAGCAGGTGAGCGGGTCGTCAAGCTGGACTTTGCCCTCGTCGCGCAACTGGAGGATGGCGGTGCTGGTAAAGAGCTTGGTGATCGAGGCAATGCGATAGAGGGTATTGGGTGTTGCCGGGACTTTGCGCGCCAGATCGGCATAGCCAAACCCTCTCGCCCATACCAGTTGCTGATCGTATACAATTCCAATGGAGAGGCCAGGCTGTTCGCGCTGCGCCATCTGCGCCTCGAGCCAGGCGCAGAGCAACTCCAGGTTGTCAGCCACAATCTGGTTGGCCAACAATTTGGCAGTAGGTGGCATGGATCGAATTGTCCTATACCTTTAGCATGTGGTTTGATGAAACAAGAAGATTCTCTCAACCATTATAGCGGGTTAGCGGCGCCTGTCAAAGCATAGCGGGTCAGCAGTGCTTGACAAAGCGCGTTTTGGCACAAGGATGAGGCGCAACGTGTTGTGCATCTCCACATTGTCAGCACATTGCACAATTTCCTCCCATTGAAAATGCCAGAGAGAATGATACAATATACAGAAGTTCCATCTGAGAATCAACACTGCACCGCAGCGTGCTGCTACCAAGAGTAGTCACGGTCTGACAGCCAAGAGATCCACACCACCGGGTGGCAGTCGAGCACCCGGCTACTCCGATCTGCGACTGGAGCGATATATGAAAATCAGCAAAGCCGTGATCACCGCGGCGGCCCCCAAACAGCGCACGCTACCCCTGCAAACACTGATCGACCGTGATGGGGTGGAAAAGTCCGTCCTGCGTATCCTGGTCGAAGAAGTGTTGAGCGCGGGTATCGACGAGATCTGCTTGGTCATCCGGCCGGGGGATGAGCAATCCTACCTCGATGTGGCCGGCGACCATGCGGGCCGCCTGCGCTTTGTCCACCAAGAGCAACCGCTCGGCTACGGCCATGCGATCCACTGTGCTCGCACTTTTGTGGGCGAGGCGCCCTTTCTGCACCTCGTCGGGGACCATCTGTATGTCAGCCGCAGCGAACGGAGCTGTGCGCAACAACTTGTAGAAGTGGCTAGCGCCGCGGATTGCACGGTTTCAGCCGTGCAGGCGACGCGTGAAAGTCTGCTCCCCTACTACGGCACCATTGGCGGGCGGCGCGTGCCGGGGCAAGCAGGGCTGTACGAGGTCGAAACCGTGATTGAAAAACCAACCCCCACCGTCGCCGAGCAACGACTCATCGTCCCTGGTCTGCGCGCCGGGCATTATCTCTGCTACTTTGGCATGCACGTGTTGACGCCCCATGTGATGGAAATTCTGGCGCAGCAGGTAGGCGCCAATACACAGACGACACCTCCCTCCCAAGGAGGGCTTACCCTGGCAGCCGCGCTGGCTGAGCTGGCTCAGCGCGAACGGTATCTTGCGCTCGAACTCAATGCAGCCCGCTACGATGTGGGCGTCAAATATGGTCTCCTCACCGCCCAACTGGCGCTAGCCTTGAGCGGTCGGGACCGTGAAGAAGTGTTGGCCCGCCTGCTCGAATTGCTGGCCCAGCGTGAAATGCGTGATGCGTAATGCGTGAGGCGTGACACGAAGCCCGCATTACGCATTACGCATTACGCATTACGCATTATCTCTTTCAGGATATAGCAATGAGCGAACTAATCTCCATTATCACCGCCACCGACCCGGCGCGGCGCAATCAGGCGCTGGATGTCGTCTGTCGCCGCGCCAGCGCAGCCCAGTTGTTGGCCGAGTGCCATGCCCTCGACCATTTTCGCCGGACAAACGAGAACCTCTACGAGCAAGTGCGCGCCCTCTTCTTTCTCTACGCTATCTACCGGTTTCACCTGCCGGAAAAGATCGACCCCAACGGGCGCGGCCGCATCCCCTTTCACGGTTACACCAATCTGCTCAATCGCCGCTTTGAGGAGGCGCTCGACATCTTTCTCGCCGCCCAGGCGAAGGAGGGTCCAAGCGACGGGTTGGCGAGCGCCCTGGCGGCAGCCTATCACAGTCTCGGCTTCCAAACGCTCGCCAATCAGGTGCGCCGTAGCGTGCGCTCGGTGCGGGGTAACCAGTGGATGTTCCGCACCGGCCATCCGGCGGACCACCCGCTGCGCGTCCGGCCCGAGCTCTACGCACACACCGGCCCCGGCCAGGAAGCGCTCTTTCCGATCCTGCGCGAGACGACACCCGTGCGCGCCGACCTCACCCACAGCGGTTGGAGCGACATCTTTTTTCTCGGCATGGATTTTCCCGCCGGTGCGCGGGTCCTCAACATCTCGGTGGATCTAGCTGTGCGCGAAGGTGTATCCGGTGAGCAGGGTGCGGTTTCTCCGCGCCCACCTATCGAGACCTACTTTCGGGTGATCGACCAGCCCATCCTCCGCCTGGTGAGCGTCGATCTGGGGGCGACAGCCGAGATCAGCAATCTGGACGAGGTCTTTGACTTTGGCCGCGATTACACTGGTCTGCTCAAAGCTGCGGTCATCGCCGCCGGCATCATCCCTTCTGGGATCGAGGGGGCAGCGGACAGCGGTCGTGCGCCGCTGGCGGAACTGCTGGCCCGGCTCATCGCCCCTGGCTATGGCATCGAGCTGGTCAGCCAGGTCAACGGCATACCCAAAGGGTCGCGGCTGGCGGTCTCCACCAACCTGCTGGCCTCGCTTATCGCCGTCTGTATGCGAGCTACCGGGCAGACAGCCTCGCCCACCGGGCCACTCACTGAAGCCGAGCGGCGTATCGTCGCCGCGCGCGCCATTCTGGGCGAATGGCTGGGCGGGTCGGGCGGCGGCTGGCAAGATTCGGGCGGAATCTGGCCCGGCATCAAGTTGATCAAGGGTGTCGAAGCCGGGGAGGGCGACCCAGAGTTTGGCATCAGCCGGGGGCGGCTCCTGCCCAATCACCGCATCCTCACCGCCGAGGAGGTTGCACCGGCTACCCGCCAGGCGCTACAAGAGAGCCTCGTCATGGTACATGGAGGCATGGCGCAGGATGTGGGTCCGATCCTCGAAATGGTGACCGAGAAGTATCTGCTGCGCGGCGAGGCCGAATGGCAGGGTCGCCAGGAAGCCATCACGATCATCGACCAGATCTTGCGCGACCTCAAGGCCGGGGATGTACGCGCCGTGGGCGCCGCCACCCACCGCAACTTCCACGGGCCGATCCAGACCATCATTCCGTGGGCGACCAATCTCTACACCGAAACCTTGATCGCCCAGGTGCAGCAGGAGTTTGGCGACCGTTTTTGGGGATTCTGGATGATGGGCGGCATGTCGGGTGGTGGCATGGGCTTTATCTTTGACCCACAAGTCAAAGCCCAGGCACAAGAGCAGCTCCAAACGCTCATGCGCCAGACCAAACGCCGCTTTGAGGCCGCCATCCCTTTTGCCATGGAACCGGTAGTTTACGATTTTGCCATCAACGAGCATGGTACAGTAGCAGAGCTGCTGGCCGGCAACCGGGCGCTCATGCCGCCCGGCTACTACACCCTGACGGTGCCGCTGTTGATTCGCCACGAACAGCGCACACTCTCTTCGTTCCGGCGCGCCGAGCTCGACCGTTTTGGGGCGGCCTGCCGCAGCGACCCCAATCTATCGTACATGGTGCAGACGCTCTTTGACCGCCTGTTGCCTCAGGCGGAGAGCGCCGCTCCCGGTAGCCAGAGCCTGGCCGAGCTGCTGGAAGCCAACGGCTTTGACCCGGTGCAGCACGAGCAGATCCGCGCTGATCTGCGCAGCGGGCGTATCGGCCTAGCGCAGAATCGCCTGCCGGTAAGCAGCAAGATCGAGGATGTGCGCGAGAGTGACGTGGCAAAGCAGGAGAGATGGGGAGAAAAAGAGATTGAGAGATTGAGAGATTTGGGGATGGCGGCGCTGGCCGGTGGTGCTGTAGCGGTCGTGTCGTTGGCAGGTGGAGCCGGCAGCCGCTGGACACAGGGCGCCGGTGTCGTCAAGGCGCTCAACCCCTTTGCCCGGCTGGGTGGGAGCCACCGCAACTTTATCGAGGTGCATTTGGCGAAGAGCCGGCGGATCGGCCGCCTGGCCGGTATACCGCTCACCCACATCATCACAACCAGCTACCTGACCCATGGCCCAATTGCCGAATCTCTTCAGCACAATGCCAACTACGGCTATGAGGGCCCGCTCCATCTAAGCCCTGGTCGAAGCGTTGGTCTACGGTTGGTCCCCATGCAGCGCGACCTGCGCTTTGCCTGGGAAGAGCTGCCGCAACAGTTGCTCGATGAACAGGCGCAAAAAGTGCAGGATAGCGTCCACGCCGCGCTGCTCGCCTGGGCGCAGGCGGCCGGCGAAGGCAGCGACTATACTGACAATCTGCCCACACAATGTCTGCACCCGGTGGGACACTGGTTCGAATTACCCAACCTGTTGCGCAACGGTGTCCTGGCCCGCCTGCTGGCCGAGCGGCCCGATCTGCGGTACCTGATGATGCACAACATCGATACCCTGGGCGCAGACGTGGACCCCGTGCTCCTGGGTCACCACATCGAACAGGGCGCAGCCATGACCGCCGAGGTGATTACGCGGCGTATCGAGGATCGCGGCGGCGGGATGGCGCGCGTCGACGGCCATCTGCGCCTCCTCGAAGGGTTGGCAATGCCACGAGAGGAGTTGGAGTTCAACCTGACCTATTACAATTCGGCAACCTACTGGATCGATATCGACCCATTGCTCAGCGTCTTTGGGCTTCTCCGCAGCGACCTAAACGATGATAGTAAGGTTGCCGCTGCCGTGCGCGGGTTAGCCGGTCGCATGCCCACGTACATTACCCTTAAGGAAGTAAAACGACGCTGGGGCAAAGGCCAGGAAGACATCTTCCCGGTGGCGCAGTTTGAGAAACTGTGGGGCGACATGACAGCCCTACCCGAATTGAAGTGCCGCTTTGTCGCCGTACCACGCCGCCGGGGACAACAACTCAAAGATGTAGCGCAACTCGATGGCTGGCTGCGCGACGGCTCTGCCGCGTATGTCGAGTCGCTCTGCGCATGGTGAGTGAAATCTCCCAAAATCACCTTGGATCATCTTCGTTTGCTTTCACTAGGAGATACCCAGACAGGATCAAATATGCCTACGATTGGAGATTTGCGTCTGCGGTCCAAACTCTACTATTACGGCGCATACGTAACCGATGTCTATGATGGCGACACCTTCACAGTGGATATTGACCTGGGCCTGGGGATGTGGCGCCGCGGCCAACGCATCCGGCTATGGAAGGTCAATACGCCCGAAGTGCGGGGAGATGAACGCGAACGTGGGTTAGAGGTGCGCGATCATGTGCGAGCGCTGGTCTTGGGCAAGACCATCCTGCTGCGCACGATCCTCGACAAGCGCGGCGTGGACAGCACCGAAAAGTTTGGCCGGCTTCTGGGCGAAATCCTGTTACACACTGCTGACGGCGAGGTCATCAATCTGAACGAACATCTACTGGCTGAAGGGATGGCCCGGCCTGTGACCGCTGGTGGCGTGACGCTGGTCGAAGAGGATGCCCTAACACCGCTGCCTCGCAGCAGCCAGACACCAACCCACATCTACTGCCCCTATTGCGGAGAGGTACGGGCAGTCGATCCGCTCAGCGGCAGGGTCACCCGGTGCCCTAATTGTCTGGATGGAGAGCAACCATTGCGTTTACTGCTGGGCGACAGAGAGGATGAAAGGCCCTGAGGGTGGAGTGCATCTGCAAGCTCTATTACGCCCAAGCAAATGTGTCGCGTGCGCGTTACAGCTTCTGATGGCTACAATAGAGCTTGGCGACCTTGCGGTTTGCCGGAGTACGGCGCGCTATGTTCTTGCGCACAAGCCAGACAGGCACACAAAATAAGGCCATTCGCTGCCAGGCTAGTGCTGCTCCTGACGGATCAGATAGAGCGCGGCCTGGGTGCGATTGGAGAGGTTGAGCTTCTTGAGCACGCGACAGACGTGTGTGCGGACGGTAAACTGCGTGATGACCAATTCTTTGGCAATCTCGCGGTTGGAGCGGCCCTGGGCCAGCAAGTCGAGTACCTGGCGCTCGCGCGCCGTCAACTTGGGTTGCGGCTTTGGCTCGGGGGATGGCTGTTGGAGGCGGTGCAGTACCAGGCTGGCGATACGCGGATGGAGTGGTGTACCGCCCCTGACGGCGGTGCGCAGAGCCTGGATGAGGTCGTGGGGGGCGATGGACTTGAGCAAATAACCCGCAGCTCCGGCCTGGAGCGCCTGGACGACGACCTCCTCGTCTTCGACGCTGGTCAAGATAAGGACGCAGACGGTAGGCTGATGGTGGCGGAGACTGGTAAGCAGGTCGATGCCCTTGTCGCGACCGATGGCGAGGTCTAAGAGCACCAAATCGGGCTGTAGCAGGCGACTGAGGTGGAGTGTCTCTGGGATATCGCTGGCCTCGCCCACGATCTCCAGGTCTGGTTCGGTATCGACTAGAGTGTGAAGAGCGTGGCGGATGAGTTGCTGGTCATCTGCGATCAGAATGCGGATGGTCATAGCCGGGTCTCCCATCGGTGGCGTTGAGCGCTGACCAGATGCTTCAGACAGGGCGAGCGGTCGGTAGCGCATGTTTAGTGCAAGTGTGCAATAAAGGATAGACAAAGCCAGGGTTCTCCTGGCCGGTGCGCTACTTAAACAGTAGGAGCGTCCCTGGTGGGCGCCCACCAGGGACGCTCCTACTGTTTTCCAAGAACTAAAACAGTCCATCCACTAGCCAGAAGCCACTCGGGACAAGCAGGCATCACACCCGTTGTGCCGACCACAGGGTCAACGGGTGTGATGCTTCGCTTGCCGCTACGCTACTGGCAGGTCATGGTGGTCGCACAATCGTTGTGATGGTCGTGAACGAGAGGCAACCAGATCACCCGGGTAGGCTGGGCAGCCTGGTCATCGTCCGAATTGAGCGGGTCGGTGCCCAGCTTAAGCTCCTCGTAGTCGCTCACGCCGCCGTTGTCCGTGTCCCGCTGGTCGTCGAGCCGATTGTTGGGATCGCCGATGGGCAGGCCGAGATTCGGGTAAAGCACTGTCTCGACGTAGTCGGGCACACCACCACCGTCCGAATCCTTGTAGCTAGTCGGATCGTTGGGGTCCGTGCCGTCCTTATTCTCGACATAGTCAGGCGCCAGGTCGCCATCCGTGTCCTT
>QEUW01000133.1 GCA_003577005.1 Chloroflexota bacterium
GCAAGCTGGTTGCGGATGCGCATGACCGGGTTGAGTGAATTCATGGCCCCCTGCGGGATGAGCGAGATGCGGGCAAAGCGCGTCTGGCGCATTTCCTCTTCGGAGAGGGTCAGCAGATCGAGACCATCGAGCAGCACCCGGCCGGCCTCGATGCGCGCCGGCGGCTTGAGCATACGCAAAAGCGCCAACACCGTAGTCGATTTGCCCGACCCCGATTCGCCCACCAATCCCAACCGCTCGCTCTCTTTCAACGCAAACGAGACACCCTCCACAGCGCGCACCGGCCCGCGCAGGGTGTGATAGTGGACGCGTAGGTCCTCGACACGTAAGACAGTTTTCATAATCTTGCTCTAAAGCAACCGGAGACTGCCAGTCTGAACACTTACTGTGTTACAATTCGCGACAACATAAACATCTACTAGCTGAACACAAACACGGGAACAACCTAGATGAAAATTGTCCATGAAGAAGTTCTGATCAGCCAAGGAGACTTCAACACCACGAATGAGTGGGGGCAAATCTTGAACGAAATATACACGGCAATCGCAGCAGTGTCATGGCCCCCAGGCTCATCTCAGTTCACTGTCCAGCCAAGAAAGAAGGGGAATGGTGTCAAGCCTATTAAGGCGGGATGTATGGTTATGCTCCGAAGCGTACACGGTTGGCATCTTGAAGCACCAGTGTTCGTTCGAGAGGTGAATAGGGCCGGCAAGGTCGATGCGTTGCGCTCCACTTCGCAAGGATACTTTGCTTTGGAGTGGAAAACTGGCAATATTTCTTCGAGCCATCGTACGCTCAACAAAATTACTCTGGGCATTATTAGAGGTCTGCTTCTAGGTGGAGCTCTCATTCTTCCTACTCGCCAACTCTATCAATTTTTGACGGATCGGGTAGGTAACTACGAAGAACTCCTACCGTATTTTCCTGTATGGAAACAAATTCCTGTGGCAAATGGCTTCATGATAGTCATTGCGGTCGAACATGATGCTACAGACGATAAAGTTCCGTTGATCCCAAAAGGAACAGATGGACGGGCTCTGATATAGTTTATGTTCGATAGCGATCATTGCTTTCAAACATTTTTAACTGCTTTGCTCCGTTGCGTTTAGCCATGCCGTTCCCCCGTGAAGATTCCCATTCGACATACGAACCGTCTCGATAGTCAGATAATCGTTGGAGCGCGCCGCTTACGTCCCCAATTTCAATTCCCAACCATCGACGATGAAGCTTTTCAGCTGCAAGAAACGTCGTGCCTGAGCCACCAAATGGGTCAAGAACCAGATCGCCCGGATTCGTAGACAGAGCAATGATTCGTTCGAGCATAATAGGCGCCAATTCATTAGCGCCGCGCGTCTTATATTTGCTATGCCGCACCGGTGGAATATCATCCCATATTTCTTCTGCTTGAGCCCATAGCTGCGTGTGACTATGTTCACTTTCGTCGGCAGCTTCCCAAACATCCTCCGGCGCATCGAAAACATCCATCAAATTGAGGCCACGCTCGTTCAGTTTTTCTCGATGTCCGCCATAGTCGCGAATTTCCTTGCCACAGTGGCGGCATACTGGAATAGGGACATACACTTTATTGAAGGTGGCGGGCTCGCCTTTCGTATAATAGAGTAGGCCATAATGCGCTGGCGAAAGCTTCTTTCCGCGTGGAAAGTTTTTGGGCATTCGACATGCAATCCAATGTCTAAACTTCATGTTGCGAGTGTTAAGGAATGCCCCATATTCTATCAGCCAGACCGGCAGGTTAAACACAAAAAGGCTGCCTCCAGGCTTAAGAACACGAACTAATTCGCCGAGCCACTCTCTGGACCATGCTAAATATTCCTCAGTTTTTAATGAATCAGAAATATCTTTCCCGTAATTCTTTCCCAAATTGAAAGGCGGATCGGCGAAGGCGGTATCAACACATGCGGTTGGGATATCGCGCAGGAGATACATGCAATCGCCTTGAAATAGTTGACCCAAATCTGTTTGGTACACAAGCTGATAATTATCATTCGCAAAAGATGAAACAAACGGGTGAACTGTACTCATTGTTATTTCCCTATGACCATCCAAACTAGTAACAGTAATCTGATTTGCTGGCGAGCTTGATGTTACAAAAGTACTATATCATATCTATTGTCAATTGTCAAGAGAGTTATTGTCAGTTGTACGCGGAGCGTATGGTCTTCCTACGGGCAGCTGTAGGTATCGCTCCAGTTCAGCTTTTTCAATATAATGATAGCGGCCAAGTCTTATTGCCTGGATCTGTTTGTTAGCAATTAACTGATGTAATCGCTGTCGGCTGATTCCAAGATACTTAGCGGCCTCTGAAAGTGGTATTAAGTTTGAGCCTTCCATTACGGCTCATATCGGTTGTACGACAGTTCTGTTTGCTGCGTTTAGCCAAAGTTAATACTGAACCACGACAGTTTATCAGTTTTGCTGTTATGATCCCAATCCTGTCCCCTACACCGACCGCCGTGAGCGAGGATTGGCGATCTGGTCCAGTCCAGCCGAGATCATAAAGAGCGAAATAAAGAGCAGGATGATGACGATCACTGGCGGCGCCCACCACCACCACATGCCCCGCGGCAGGGCATTGTAGTAGCGCGCCCAGTAGATCGTCATCCCCAGCGTCGGCTCGCTCTGGGGCCCCAGCCCTAGCGCTTCCAGGCCAATCGCAGCCAGGATGGCCGCACCCACCGCCCCCACAAAGCTGGCGGCCAGGTAAGGCAGCAAGTTGGGCATCAATTCCTTGAAGATGATCTCAAAGTTGTTCAACCCAGAGAGCCGCGCCACCTCCACGTAGGCGCGCTCGCGCATAGTAAGCACCTGCGAGCGAATCGTGCGCGTGGGCCACATCCACGCCAACGAAGCGATGATCAGCGCCAGGATCTGCGGGCTGAGCGTTCTGGTGATGACCGAGGCAATGACGACCAGCACCGCCAATGCCGGCACGGTCAGCGCCACATCCGCCAGCGTGCGGATGATGGAATCGACGACACCACCAAAAAAGCCGGCGGTAAAACCCAGCACAATGCCGATCAGCAGCCCCAGCGCCCCGGCGATCAGCCCGATCTGGAGCGTGGTCGGCGCGCCCCGGACCATGACCGCCAACAACTGGCGACCGGCGCTGTCGGTGCCCAGCAGATATTCGGCGGATGGTCGCATATCCGGCCCGGCCGAAAGCGGCGCCGCCCTGGAGACATCTACCAACAAATAGCCGACCACCCACAACACAAATATTACCAGCAACAGCGTCAAGCCGGCGGTTAGCATCAGATTGCGACGGGCGAAAATAAGCAAGCGCTTCACAGGAACCTTTCAGTCAAAACAGCTTGTGATGAGTGAACCATGACACATCGATCCGTCACTTGTCACTCATCACTCATCACGACCTCTGATAACGAATCCGCGGGTCAAGGAGCGGGTAAATTAGATCCAAAATCAGCGTTGCCAGCGCGATGGTGACCACAATAAAGAAGACAACGCCGTAGATGGTGAAATAGTCAAACCCGGTGATGGCGGCATAGAGCACCGAGCCGATGCCCGGATAGTTGAAGATGATCTCCACCAGCAGTGAGCCAGAGAGGATCGTGCCCAGCGAGAGGGCCAGCGCCGTGGTCTGTGGCAAGAGGGCGTTGCGCATGGCATACCAGAGGAAGATCCGACCTTTGGGCAGCCCCTTGGCCTCGGCTAGCGTGATGTAATCTTCGCCTTCCACCGTGATCATCATGCCGCGCATGGAGAGCGACCAAAAGCCCACCGATGCCAACACAATCGACAACCCCGGCAGGATGGCATGATAGACCAGTTCCAGCAGATAGCTGACGGTGAACGAAGGCATGGTCATCGTGCGCGACCCACCGCCTAGCGGGAACCATTTGAGCTGAAAGGCAAAGACGTAAATGAGGATCAGCCCGAGAATGAAGTAAGGGATCGACGAAAAGGTAAAGAGTGGCGGCATCAACCAGCGCAACGCACGCGGCGCCGATGGCCAGGCCAGCAGCCCACCCAACAGCGTGCCGGCAGCAAAGGCAATCAAGGTAGAGACCGTGAGCAAGGCAATTGTCCACGGCATCGCCTGTACGATCAACGTCTCAACCCGTGTGGGGAATTTGGCCAGCGAATAACCGAGGTCAAAACGGAGGATGTCGCTCATATAGTTCACGTATTGGCGCCAGAGGGGCTGATCCAGCCCGAATTTTGCCTCGTACGCTTTGGCCATGGCCTCCACACTCTCGGAATTGACGCCGCCCATGGCCGCCATCATCCCTAACCGCTCACGCACCGGGTCGCGCCCAGGCGCCAGCCGTGGCAAGAAGAAGATCAACGTGACGCCGGCCCAAACCACGATCACAAAGAAGAGCAGGCGCGCAAGTAAGTAACGAAGACTCATGGATACCTCATGGTGCAGTGTGTAAACTGGTTCTGCGCGGCACTCTACCACAGGGCGCGCCGGCTGTCAAGTGAACCTTTGATTTTCGCAATTCAAGATGAGAAAAATGCTGATGAATCAATCAATATATCGTCTTGCGTCTTTATTTAACCCTCAGTATACTATGAGTGCTCCCAAAGCTCGCACCCCGCAGCATCGTGTGCCGAGCATGGTTTAAGCTGTACTGCAGTCGCATGGACTCACGACCGAACCCGTACAACCGAAAGATACCGAAAAATGAGGAGGAGATTCATGTTTACACGATGGCATGTCTCGCTGGTGTTGCTGGCGATGCTAGCCTTGCTGATGGTCGGTTGCGCCGGAGCCGGCGAAGCACCGGCAGCGTCCCCCGCCGAGAACGGTGCGGCGGAAGTGGCCGCCCCCGCTGCCCCCGCAGCAGCCGGTCTTGCCGAAGTGCCCCGCAACCGCACGCTGATTGCGGCCGGTCTCGGCGGTGAACACCCTGGCGCCTTTACCGATGTCGAGCTGTTCAATGCCTACGCGCCGGGCCTGTCACGCAGCGGCTACACCCAGGCCTGTACTGAAGGGCTCTTCTACTACAACATGATCGGCGACACCTTCCACCCCTGGCTTGCCGAAAGCTTCGAATTTAACGATGAGTTCACCGAAGTGGTTGTCACCGTGCGCGATGGCGCCGCCTGGAGCGATGGAACCCCCTTCACCGCCAACGACATCGCTTTTTCGCTCAACCTGCTGTTGGAGAACCCTGATCTCAACTACGCCGGTGAGATCATCGACACGGTGGCAAGCACCGAGGTCCTCGACGAGCGCAATGTGCGGATCGTACTGACGGGCGTCAACCCCCGGTTTGTTTTTGACAAGCTAACCTTCCACGCCGACCTGGGGGTGCCCATGGTGCCGGCCCACGTCTACGAGACGGCCGACGACCCGGCCACCTTTAGCAATTACGACCCCGACCAGGGCTGGCCGCTCTGCACCGGACCCTACGAACTGGTCTACACGGACGTGCAGCGCAAGATCTGGGATCTGCGCGAGGATTGGTGGGGCGCTGTGACCGGCTTCCAGCCGCTGCCGCGCATCGAGCGCCTTGTTTTCCTGCCTGGCATGGACGAGAACACCATGGTCCAGATGATCAGCAACAATGAGATCGACCTGGCCTTCTCGTTCACGGCCCAGAATATGGAGCTGGCGCAAAGCCAGAACTCGGCCATCACTACCTTTAGCGACGAGCCGCCCTATGGCTTCCTCGACTGGTGGCCCATCAGCCTGGCCTTCAACACCGAGATCGAGCCGTTCAACGACCCCGACGTTCGGTGGGCCATCAGCTACTCGCTCGACCGCGATGAGATCATCCAGTTTGCTTTCCGCAACACGACCACCGCGATCAAGCTGCCCTATCCGGGCTACCCTGGCATGCAGCCCTTCATCGATGCAGTGGCCGACCTGCTCGAACAATATCCCACCACTGAGTACAACCCGGACAAAGCGGCGGAGATCATGGAGAGCAAGGGCTACAGCAAGGACAGCGAGGGCTTCTGGGTCAAGGACGGTGAGCGCATTACCTTCGAGATCATCACCTTCCCGCAGCACCCTTCCACGACCCCCCAGGTGCCTGTTGTGACCGAGCAACTGCGCCGGGCCGGCTTTGAGGCCAGCTTCCTGCTGCCCGCCGATTTTGTCACCCGTATCCAGACCGGTTCGGCCCATGCCTTCTTGTGGGGGCACGGGGGCTCCATGCGCGACCCTTATGCCACGCTGGAGCGTCTCTACCACATCAAGCACGTCCGGCCGACAGGCGAGGCGATTCCCTTCACCAACCTCTATCGCTGGGCCAACCAGGAATTTAGCGATATTGTCGATCAGATGACCGGCATCCCCGAAGATGACCCGCGCCTCAAGGATCTCTTCCGCCAGGCGATGGAGATCTGGCTGCCCAACCTGCCCGACGTGCCGCTGGTCGAGACGGTGATCCTGCTGCCGCGCAACACCACCTACTGGACCAACTGGCCCACGCCCGACAACGACTATGTCCACGAAGGCTTCTGGCACCGCACGGCCATGCTGCTCTGGGTCAATCTGGAGCCGGCGCAATAGAATGAAGGACTGTGCGGATTGTTATTTGTGATCCGCATAGGTGATATAATCTCCTCAATCTCCATAAATCTCAAGGGTGAAGAGATTTGTGGAGATTGAGGAGATTTTTCTTGTAAAACGCCAGCGAGGGAACGGATGAAGCTAAAAGGTAAAGTCGCGCTCGTCACCGGCGGCGCACGTGGACTGGGCCGCGCCTACGTTTTGCATCTGGCAAAGCTGGGCGCCGATGTGGTGATCAACGATATCGACCTCAACGCCGCAGCGGAATATAACGAAACGCTGACTGCGGCCACGGTCATGGAAGAGGTCGAGGCGCTCGGTTGCCGGGCACTGGGCGTCCAGGCCGATGTCACCAACAAGGATGCAGTGGATGCTATGGTCGAGGAGGCGCTGGGCGCGTTGGGTCGCCTCGACATTCTGGTCAACAACGCCGGCGGCGCCTTGCGGATGCCGCCCAATCACTCAGCCGCCGAGGCCGATATGACCCACTACCAATATATCATGGACATCAACCTGACGGGCACGATCCTCTGCTGCCAGGCTGCCAGCCGGCCCATGAAAGAACAGCGGTCGGGCAAGATCGTCAACGTCTCGTCACAGGCCGGGCTGTGGAGTGGTCACAACGGTGGTGGCATGGCCTATAAGGTGGCCAAGGCCGGGGTTGCACACTACACGCGCATCCTCGCGGCCGAACTGGGCCCGTACAACATCAACGTCAACTCCATCGCACCGGGCTGGATCCTGTCGTCGCGCGCCGTGGCTTCGGGTCGCGATAGCGAAGAGATGCGCGCCCGGTTGCTTCCGCAGATCCCGCTGGGACGCTTGGGCACGCCGGAAGATTGCGCCAAGGTGGTCGAGTTTCTCGTCACCGATCTGTCGGATTATGTCACCGGCCAGTGCATCGCAATTTGCGGCGGCGTGGTGGCGTGGGGATAGGGCTACGGCCTGTCGTTCCCCTAAGTAAGTAAGACGAAAAGAAAGGATAAAACTATGCGACTTGAGGGAAAGGTCGCCATTGTCGCCGGGGCAGGCTGGGGTGGCATCGGCGCAGCCACGGCCTATCGCTTTGTGCAAGAAGGCGCCAGGGTCGTGGTCAACGCGTTGCCCGGCGAAGAGCGCTTGTTTGAAACCGTCGAGCAGATTCAGGCGATTGGCGGCGAGGCGGTTGCGGTCCCTGGTAATGTGAAAGAGGCCGCTGTCTGGCAGGCACTGGTAAAGACAGCGCTGGAGAAATTCGGGCAGCTCAATATCTTGATGAACAATGCGGCCAACGCCACCATCAAACCGGTGATCGAGATCAGCGAAGAGGAGTGGAACGAGGCTCTGGCTGTCACCCTTACCGGCTCCTGGCTGGGCGCAAAATACTGCATCCCCGAGATGGTCAAGGCCGGCGGCGGGTCGATTGTCTTTACCTCTACCGTCAACTCGTTGATCACCAATCCCCACTTTGGCGTCTATAGTTCCTCCAAGGCCGGGCTCAATGGGCTTACACGCAGCCTGGCGATGGAATATGGGCGCCAGGGTATTCGCTGCAATGCCATTGCCCCCGGTCTCATTATCGGCGCCCGCCAGCAGGAAAACTTGAAGAAAGACCCGCTCGAAGCGCAGATGAACGCTGACCTCTACCCGGTTGGCCGCTACGGCAAACCGGAGGATATCGCCAATGTGGCGCTCTTTCTGGCATCGGATGAAGCGGCCTTTGTCACCGGCATCGTGCTCGTGGCCGATGGCGGGTTGACGTTGCAGTCGCCCGAAGCGGTGGCGCGCCCGGCCTTCCGCAAACGGTGGCGTAGCGATGTGCTCGTGCCCCATCCGGTCGATGAATTCTATCCACCGGGCGAATCTTAATCGGGGGTTACGTAGTGCCAGGAACGTCGCTCTCCTGGCACTGCATAACCCCTCTCTGCAAAGCGTTTGTTCTGCGCTCTACGTTCTACGTGTATTGACCCATCAGGTTAGATAGGGTGCTACAGGTGCGATGCACTTGAAAAGTGCGTTGCACCTCCCATTAAGCGCTCTAACCTTGGCGTTGGTGTTGCCCCAGGTATCAGTGTAGGCGTGGGTGTAGGTATTTGTGTCTCCGCAGGCGTCGCCCCAGGTGTAGGGGTCTCTACCGGGGGCGGGGTGGGAGATTGGGGCGGTGTTGCAGTGGCGACGGGGGTGGCTGGCGGCGATGGTTGGTTTGCCACCGCAGCGCCAGTATCCAACAACCCACCCAATTGCCCGGCAAACTCTGGGTTGGCGGCGTCCAGATTCTGGGCAGTGTTGGTTAGCAGACTTGCGATCTCGACTGTGGAGCTGAGGGGATATTTTTGCTGGACCAGCGCAGCGGCGCCGCTGACAAAGGCTGTCGCCATGGAGGTGCCGCGCCACGAAGCATAGCCACTCTGCACCGAATTCGGATCCTCCGGGTCCGGCCCGATCATAGTAGAGGTGATGCCGACGCCGGGCGCGGCCAGGTCCACCCAGGGGCCATAGTTGCCAAAGCCGGCCTTCTGGTTGTCTGCGGTGACGGCGGTCACGCCGATCACGCCCTCGTAGCCGATGGGGTATTGCATTTCGTTGCTGTTGTCGTTGCCGGCGGCGGCCACGACGACGACGCCTTGCTTCTGAGCATCTGCCAACACATCCGCTAACGTCTTGTTCTCCTCCTCGATGCCCAGGCTCAGGTTGATCACCTTAGCGCCCTGATCCACTGCCCATTCCACACCATAGGCTAGCGTAAAGACATTCCCCTGTCCATCGTGATCCAGCACCCTCACCGGCAGCAACCTGCTGTTGGGAGCCATGCGGGCGATGATGCCGGCCACGTGAGTGCCGTGCCCCCAGCCCATCCCCGGCCCTTCATCCTGCGGGTCATCGTTATCCTCCACCAGGTCGATGCCAGGCTCCAGACGCCCCACCAGCGCCGGATGGTTCAGGTCAACCCCCGTATCCAAAATGGCGACGACGATGTTATCGCCCTGGTACTGTTCGAGCGCCGGTGGCAGATTGACCTGTTCAAAGGCCATCTGATTGACGTAACCCGTTGGCTCCGGGCCGCCCCACCCCCATGTCCGGTAGGGATTGGCTTCGGGCGCTTCGCCCCGGTAGTTGAGTTCCGCCCAGGCGATGTCGTCGTCTTCAGACATTGCCTGGACCAACGCTTTCAGGCTGTCATCTTCTTCGGACGTGGTAAAGAGATGGATATTGCCTGACCGTAACAGGGTTGACTTGGGGGTCAGGTTGTAGCGGCTGGCGATGGTGGACGAGAGTACATCGGTTTCCAGCCGCGCTGCCACCTCACCCGGTTCGTAGTTGTCCAGGCGGATCTGGGTGACGAGGCCAATTCCACCCACTTGGAGTTGCACCTTCGCATAGACCCAGGTGTTTGATGCCGGCAGGCCGCCTTGTAGGAGTTGTAAGAGGTTCCCATCTAATAATGAAAGGTCAACAACCAACAGTTTCTCGGATTGTTCATGACCTGTGCGGACTTCCCATTCGCCGATGAGGCCCTGAGGGATCGACAGCAACAACCCACGTATAGTTTCATCTAGAATCGCCGCCTCGCCTGCCGACTCTTCCGCTCTTGCGCCTGTAGGGTCAACGTCTTGGGGGTCCGTGACGGCGGCGGCGCCTGCCATTCCAAAGTGTACTGCCATAAGAAAAGCAACCGATAGCGCTAGAAATAGGAGAGTAATGCGAACACGTAGGATGAACAAGGGCCATCTTGCTTTGTTCTTCATGTGGGTAAACCCTTTCGCACATCTGTGCCGGGCAACAAATGATCCTGTTGCCTAAAGCCCTGTACGGATTATACGAGAAGTTTAAGCGGATTCCATCGGTCATAATGAGCAGCCACAACCGTCAAAGATTCAATCAGGCAGTACGTCAAAAGGACCATGAAACCTTACAATGACCGGCCGTTTGTTATAAAGCCAGATTTGTGTCGGCGCTCAAATGATCATATGCAAGCCAACAGCCGTTTGTGCAGGGTTGTCACACCCAGCGTGAACTTCGCCCGCTATTGTACATGATCAATCGCTACAATGCTTTGGGGTTAAAATCCAATCAAGCTAAAGGGGGCCCATTCGTAGGGGTGTTTGCCGGCTTGGATAGCGGCCAGTTGGGCACGGCGCAACGCAGCCGCAGGGCGGGGCCCAGTGGACACCCCGGCCGGTTCTGTCAGTGTGTGATAGAAATCATCCATAAGTTCTACGGCGCCGGCATCTTGTACATTCCAGAGACTTACCAATAGAGAACGAGCGCCGGCCGCCAGAAAACCACGTGCCAGCCCAACCACTTCGTCCCCTCCATGTACGGTTCCGGCGCCGCTTTCACAGGCGCTCAACACGACCAACTTCGCCGCCAGTTGGAGCGTAGAGATCGTCCGTACATCAATCCAACTGTCAGCCAATTTGAGCACCGAGAAAAAAGGGTTGTCCGGGCGAAAGAGACCATGCGTAGCAACGTGCAAGATGTCGGCCTGCCGGGCAGCAGCCTGGAGCCCCGCCCGCGTGGCGGACTCACCCACGTAGAGCCAGTGAGGGGAAAAGTGACGAGCAGCTGCTTCCACTTCGGCGCGGGCGCCTGGGATGACCGGGTCGTCTAGCGCCAGCCCCGCCCAACTGTTCAGCGTAATTGCACCCTTCGCCGCCGTAAGTAGACGGACGGCAAGGCTTGCACTGGGTGCATACGAACATTCATACTCTTCCAGCAGAAAGCGTTTGCCATTCCACAAAGCGTGGAGCGGCAATTGATGGAGTAGACCCGCCGGCACAAGGAGGAGACGTGGCGCCGAAAGAAGATACGCCAGTTTTGCCACGAGTAGCTCATAGAGTTGCGCCAGCGCACGTTCAAGCGCCAGCGCCATATGGCTGGCGTAACGAGAGCGATAGTCGGCGCTTAGCTCGCCGCGGCCAATTTGGAAGCGCCATTCCGCCACCGCGTCTGCCAGTGCCGCAGGTGAACAGAGTCGCCGTACAACCTGTATATCCGTCCGGCTCACCACAAAGGCCATGACTTCATTGGTGGCGCAATAAAAGACGACCGCTTGTTGGTCTACGGCCAGCACCTGCTGCAATTCAGGTAGTCGTACCGGCTTCGCTTCAGCTAGTGGCAGGGTACTGCGCCACGCCAGGGGACGGAGAGCAACTTCACAAGCGCGAATCTCGTCGAAGAGCCCTGGCCGTGTACGTCGGCTGCCTGGTTCGCCTAAAAGACGGTTGTACAGTAGATGCAATTGCTGTTGGAGCTCCTCGTGCCGGGTTTGGACAGGTTCGTCCTCCGCCTGGTTACCGGCAAGCGTGGATTGGAGACGTTCGAGCAATACGTGCGCACGGGCTCGCTCGACCACAGCAAAGGCCTCGGCCTGAGCAGCGGGGTCATTATCGTCCAGCAGGCTCAACACGAGGTCACTGTAGATGGTGGTCTTATCATCCAAAAACGTGCTGCGGATTTCCTCAATCGGCAAGGTGGCGCGCTGTTGTTCCACCAGTTCGATCGCGCGATAGAAGGCGCGGCGAGCATCCCCAAGATTCCCCGCGGCCTGGGCGACTAAACCCTCGGCGTGATATAGCCATCCGGCGAGATGGGGCAGCGACGGCTCCTCAAGGGTCTTATCTTTAGACGCCGGCATGCCCAAACGGGTGCGGAGTTGTTCCACCCGCCCCACAGCGGCCGCTACTTCATCTGCATCTAGGTGTAAGCGTATGCGCAACAAAGAAGCCTCCGCCAATGAAGCCAGCTCCCACTCGAGCGCCGCCGCCGCATCAGTTACCGTCTCACCTGCCGGTAACACAGAATCCAGCAGCGCAACCGCGGTGGCTGTCTGCTCTTGTTCATAGGCCAGGGTTGCCAGGGCAACATCGACCCGGTGCTGCCAGAAGTCATTTTGGAGCCCTTGAAATAACCGTTTTGCTTCGGCCAGCGACTGCTCGGCGCCGACATGGTCACCAAAACGGAGAGAGAGCAGACCTTGAACCAGGAGCGCTTGTCCCAGTTCATAGGGCTGTTCGGTGGCGCGAAAAAGCTTCTCAGCCTGGCCGCAGGCTTCGGCGGCCTCGGGCAACAGGTTTAGCGCCAGGTAGGTCATCGCCTGGTCGAGCAAGAGGATGTCTGCATTGCGCAATTGGGCAGGGTCGAGCGTCGAGAGGGGTACCTCATCGCCGATTAGGTCGCGCGCTGCGGCCTCAAATTCGTTGATGGCGACGATGTATCGGCCCGTGCGCAGCGCAAGCGTGCCTAAATTTGAGCGGCTACGCCCCCGGTTCAACCGGTCGTTGAGATGGTCAAAAAGGTAAATAGCCTGGTGAAGCGCTGTTTCAGCCTCGGCCGCGCGGTCCAAGTACATGTACGAAACCGCCTGGTTGATATGGACGTGGGCGAGTTCGGCCTGCAAAGCGGCGGCGGCGGCGCTATCGGCTGTGCGCAGGGCCTCTTCGATCACCTGGCGGGCGCGGTCGTAATATTGTAAGGCGGCGGTGTGACGCTCCTGGTAGCCGAGCAACGTAGCCAGGTTCCGGTTGGCGGTTGCCAGGAGCCGGGCATCGACGTTACCTGCCGCTGCTGCTGCCTCAAACTCAGCAAGCCCGCTCCGTGCTGCGGATTCAGCGTCGGCATATCGGCCTTGCATGGCGAGTACCTGGGTCAAGCCGAGGGAACTGCGCGCCAGCGCAGCTGCATCACCGCTCGTTTGCCAGGCATCTTGGGCCGCACGCAGAGCGGTTTCGGCCAGCGTGAGCCGTCCCTGCTGAACATAGAGACGCGCCTGTGCATAGCTGATCTGGCCGTGCAGATCGCTCTGGTTGCCAAGCCGCTGGTTGAGAACAGCCGCCAGGGCCAGCCATTGTTCGGCCGCGGCCGGGGCAGCCTCCACCGCCGTGAGGGCGCTCTCGGCCAGTTGGCGAACAGTTGCCGCCTGGACGAGACCCGCACGTTCGAGTTCGGCCAAAGCAGACGCCAGCTCCAGTTCGCTGAAGCGGTCGAGCAAGCTCTGGCTCAAATCCGGTGAAGGCGCAGCCGCCGTACTCATAGGAGTTCTAATCCTCGAATTTCTAGAGCTGCCCCCTGTTCAGGTGTGATCCAGAGGGTATAGAGCCCCGGCGCTACATGGTCGAGCCGGAAGCGACCCCCGGCGGTCGCTTCTGTTTCAAGAACGGTATTCGATTTGTTTTCAGACTGTAACTGGATCAGCGCGCGCGCCGACAGGGCATTGCCAGCGACAAGAAATTCCCCCTCAATGCCAAAGGTGGTTGGGTAGGGTGTGACCAGCAGCTCCACATCGGACGTAGTGGTCGTGTAGATGAGGCGATAACTAGGCCGCGCGGCGCTGCGGATGCCCTGGAGTGCGAGCGTGCGGCGACTATCCCATACGAGATTGGCACGCACCCACGTCATGAGCCGATCCATCCGAGACGGCTGCGGTGCGTGGAGCGCAAAGAGTTGCTGGTAGCGCGCCAGCGCTGCTGGGGAGGGCTGGCTGCGCTGTACGATCCGCAGTTCGCCAGCCAGCTTGCGCAGCATGGCCAGTTCCTGGCTGCATTGGGGGCACAGGGACAGGTGCATGGCGGCCTCGGCTGAAAGTGGGACTCCATCCCAGACATGTTGTTCAAGCTGCTCAGCGCTCAGATGAACCGTAGGTGAGTCGATCTTTCCCATTCCGCCCTCCTTGGCCCAGATATCCCATCTTGCAGTGGGCCATACTTTAGTAGTGGCAAATCATGCTGCAAAAAATACTGCTGATAGGTGTGTTATCATACGAAAATCACACGAGGTGCCTACGCCAGGCTACTGTTTAGGCCTCCCTACAAGACAAAGACCCGCAGCGGAAGTGGGCTACTGTCCATTGTGCTGATGTATACTGGTTGCAGATATTCATTTTTTGGAACACCCCCTCGTACATCCTATTCGCCAGGATCATAACCAGATTCGTCCAGTAGCCGCCGCAATTGTTGCAGACAGCGGCTGCGTGTGGGCCCAATGCTGCCTTTGGGGATACCTAGACGCTTGGCAATGAGGTCGTAAGAGGGCTCGTCGGGGTCCAGGAATACGAGCGTCAGGAGCATACGGCACCGTATAGTCAACTGCTCTAGGGCGTGGGCGAGGATCTCTTGCCGCTCCCAACCGTCCAGCAGTTCGTGCATAGTGGGCACCGGACTGGAGATGGGTCTGGCTGCTGGTGGGTCGAGATCGGCCAAATCACCTACAGCCAACGGCTGTTCCTGTTTGTGCTTGCGCATCATGCGCCAGCTATAGCGCCGGGCAGTTGTCATCAACCAGGCTGGGAGCCGAGTGACATCCTCGATCTGAAACAACCCCTGTGCAAGCGCAAGAAAGACCTCCTGGGCGACATCCTCAACTTCGGCTGTGCTGAATCCATAGCGTACGGGCACCGAGTGGACCAGGGGCGCGTAACGGCGTACCAGTTCCTGCCAGGCAGTGGCATCACCGCGACGACAGCGCTCGATCAAGGTCTCATCCGCTATGGCTTGCTCATTGGGTGGCATACAGTTCTTCCTTGTTGCACGCCCGCCCATTGTACCACAGCCATAGGCTCGGCTCTAGCTAAACCACAGCTTAATAGAAGTTATCGTATTGACTCTCTGCTGCGCTCGGCATCCTTTTCGCCGGTTTCATATAGTCGGCTGGGCGCGTTGGCTGGCTACGCCAGCGCGGGGGAGCGAGCTAAAAGCTGCCTGTTCGATCCGCTCCAACCCAAGTCTTTGAGCATAGACTGCTGCTTGCGTACGGTTGCCCAGCTCGAGTTTGCTCAAGATGCGGCTGACATGGGCATGGACTGTTGGGCGGCTGATGCCCAGTTGGTGGGCTATTTCCTTGTTCTGATAGCCGCGCGCAACCAGTGCTAGAACCCGCAATTCCGCTTCGCTGAGCGGTTGATCGGCCATGAGCTGGCGTACAGGTGGCGCCGTGAACGTATTCATCATGATGCGGGCGATGCGCGGCGGCACACAAGAAAGCCCGGCATGGGCATTCTCTATCGCCCGTACCAGATCGGTGACAGCCTGTGTCTTTAGTACATAGCCGACCGCACCGGCGCGGAAGGTGGCCGCCACCTCACAATCATCGGCATGGGCGGTTAAGACCACTACTCTTGCATCGGGTATCTGTGCTGTGATCTCCGCAATGACGGACGCACCGGGTTTGTCTGGCAGATGCAAGTCAAGCAGGATGACATCAGGATGCAGCAGTTGCGTTTTGCGGATGGCGGCTTCACCATCAATCGCCTTCCCAACAACGGCTATCGTGGGTTCCGTCTCCAGGATTGCGCAGATGGCCTCGGCAACGATCGCCTCATCTTCCACAACGAGAACCCGAATCTTCTTAGACATACTCGTCTCCTATCAACATTGGTACATTTTTGGGCCAAATCTCCTCGTTTGAGCGTTTGCGCATGCTGTAGGTGCCCGAACTTGTGAACGGTCCCTGGCTCGTAGCCTGCCACCACTGGACCTTGGGGGAACAGGGCTGCTCTGGCGGTTGTTGGCCGCTACAGCGTTTGATCATGTCAGCCTCGAACAGTGATCTACCAGTAGGTCTCGGCGGAGCAATCTCTGGATGCGAGCTTCAACTTCGCGTAACTGAAAGGGTTTGGCTATATAGTCATCAACGCCAGAGAGGAATGCAGCCAAAACATCTTCGGGTAGACGCGGTGCTGCCACCATGATGATGGGCACATCACGCCATCTGCGGAGCTCAGCGCAAATGGCCGGCGCCGCAATGCGATCCAACTCGCTGTCCAACAGGATGAGATCGATGGGGCAACGTTGCAAAAGCTCGATCGCCTCCTGTTTGTCGCCGGTCTGATAGACTACAAACCCTGCCTCCTGGAGCGAAGTTTTTAAGAAGCGCCGTAGGAGAGGCTCGCTTTCAATGAGAAGAAGTTGAGCTGCTCCTGTGTATCCGTTCGTTGGCTTGCAGACGAGCTTGTCTTCGCTCATAGAGAACTGATGGTCGGGACGATCCATACGGGTACTACATTTATAAAGTGATAAATGATCATAAAAAAAATACAGTTCGGGACAGGGATAACCCTGCACGAAGGGGACGTCAGGCGGGGAATCCAACATCTTTCCGATCACGAATGCGTGTAGTCGCCTTTTGTCGTAGATGTTGTAATAGAATGTCTTACTGTTTTACGTAACATGACCTACCCGAAATATCTGTTTCTTGGCTAGAATCTTTACTATCCCTATGTACGTCTTCCGCATCGCTGCCTCATCGCACCGTACATCCGGCTCGAGCAGGTTGTAGCTGCACGCTCGCCTATTCCCGTTCGAGTGTCAAATCGAGATTCGTGTACTTTAGTTTTTGAAGGGAGCATTTATGCAAGGTCCATTTGCCAGGGAGATTTGTATTCGCCATGCCTGGTTTGCTATTTTGGGCTGGGTTTTCATTCTGCTTTGCACACCCGTAGTAGCCCGGGCGCAAGGGTGTATCGACCACGCCTGTGTCACTGTCGGTTCCAACCTTGTTGCTGTGGATACGAACCAAAGTGACTTGCTCAACAGTCTGTTTACTAGCTTGTTGGGCAACAGCGCGAATATCGATGTGAGCACCGGCAACTACAATGAACTGCTGAACGGCAACATCGATTTGTTCGGTTTGCTAGAAGAGTTACAGGTGGATCTAGACCTGCAAAGCCCGGGTGAAGCGCTGGCCACTCAGGTTACAATGGGCGAACTACTCCAGGCGGCCATCGGGGTGGCTAATCAAAATGGCGACACAGCGCTGGCGCTGGCGTTCAATGATCTCTTGTTGGATATCAACGGCCTCTCCCAGGAGATCAAACTAGGGGATCTGTTTGATCTCCAGTTTGGCGCCGAGAGCCTGACCAATGTCAAGCTCAATGGGTTGGACCTCGTCAGCGGTTCGGTTCAGCTCTTCAATTTTGCTCATGTAGATGGCCCGACGGCCGCGCTTGTCCTGCCCGGCACAGTTCTGAGCGGCCTGGGGTTGGACAGTAAAATTGGTCAAGTGACCCTGAACACTCGTGTACTCGAACCGCCTACGTTTGTTTGCGGCCCTGAGAGCGCCGTCTTCAACGCTGCGCCGATGCGGCTGTTGCTCGATGTTGAGGTGCTGGACCTGGCGCTCGACACGTCCGGTCTGGAAAGCGATCTGCTCGGTCTGCTGGGTGGTTTGTTGAACATTCTTGGCGACCTGGCCAACGTGCGCCTCGATGCAAACGCTACAGTCAGCCAGTTGAGTCTGCTTGTGGAGATCGACCGTGGCGAAGGTGTGATCCAGGCCATCAATGCCGTGAACAACGCGGTCACAATCCAGGCCACCCCTGGCGTAGCCCATCTGTACCTGGGGCAGATCGACCCGAATCGAGCGTTCGACCGCACCTATGATCTTTCACCTGCCGATTTCGATTTTACCGATATTGCCACCCTTGATCTCACCATCGACTTTAGCGGGTTGCCGGAACTCCTCTTTTCCGACGTTGAGATTGCCAACGTTGCTATTGGCGCCAAGGCCTACGCCGATGGGGTAGCCGAAGCGGCTACCTTTCAATTTACGGGGCCTTACCCGCAGACGCACAAATTTGTTGCCGATAGCTCGACGCTGGACACACTGCTCCCCAACCTGCTCAGCAATCTGGAGATCAATGCGGATGTGTCGTTGTTGGAAGAGGGTCTGGGAGGGTTGTTGAGCGGTCTCAACTTGAACGCTTTGATCGATGAATTGCTGGATGGTCTGTTGGGCCTTTTGCAAGACCCCAATGGCGATCTACTCAACAGTCTGCTTGGTCCGATCCTGGGTGACATCCTCAACCCGCTGCTCGACACGCTGGGTCTCCGCCTGGGTGAAATGGGCGTGACGGTCAACGAACTGAGCGAACTGTGCCCCGATCTGAGTATCAGCAAAAGCCACCTGGGCGCCTTCACCGTGGGGGCAACCGGAAGCTATATCATCAATGTGAGGAATGCGGGTCAGGCCCCCACGGCCCTCCCCATCACGGTGATCGACACGCTGCCTGGGGAACTCAGCTTTGTGACAGCCAGTGGCGTCGGTTGGAATGTCGTATCGCATGTCGGCCAGACTGTTGTGCTACAAAATTCGCAGGCGCTCTCTTCCGGCGCCAGTCTCCCGCTGCTGACATTGACAGTGAATGCCACTGCCCCCGGCGCGGTCGTCAATACGGCCACTGTGACGGTGACAGGGGATGGCAACGCCGCCAACAACAGCGCACTCGACCCCACTGTGATCAACCCCGTGGCGGGGAGCGGCGCCCCCGATCTGGCGATCAGCAAGAGCCACAGCGGAGATTTTGCCGCAGGTAATCTGCACAACTACACCATCGAGGTCCAAAATGTGGGCAATGGCGCCACCACCGGTGCGATCACCGTGGTGGATACCCTCCCCGGTGGGATGACCTACGTTTCGCACAGCGGCGCCGGTTGGCAACTGGCGGGCGGAGCAGGCCAGGCGCTCACTTTCCGCAGCATTGCCGTGATTGTTCCTGGCAACACAATGGAACCGTTGGTGCTCACTGTATTTGTCGGAGAATCAGCGGTTGGCAGCGTTGTCAACACGGCGACCGTCTCCACTGTGGGCGATGCCAATGCCGCAAATAATACCGCTACCGACCCGACAGTCGTGAACAGTGGCGGCGGCGTTGCACCCGATCTGGCATTGAGTAAGACGCACGAGGGTGATTTTACTGCCGGCAACCTACACAGCTACACCCTCACCGTCGCCAACGTGGGGGCCGGCGCCACCAGCGGTCCGATCACCGTGGTGGATGCGCTGCCGGCTGGCATGAGTTATTTCTCGCACAGCGGCAACGGCTGGAACCTGGTCAGCGTGGCGGGCCAGCACGTGACGCTCCGGCATGATGGCCCGCTGGCCGGCGGTGGCAGCCTGCCGGTGCTGGCGCTCAGGGTCACGGTTGGGGAGCAGGCCGTTGGTGCGGTTATCAACACTGCGACTGTTTCGACCGCGGGTGATGCGGACCCGGCCAATGATACGGCAAGCGATACGACCGTAGTCCGTTCAGGAGGGGACGGCCCGTTCCCTGATCTGGCGATCAACAAGAGTCACGGCGGTGACTTTACCCAGGGAATGCTCCACAGCTATACTATCGTCGTGCAGAATGTCGGCGCCAGCGCCACGACTGGTGTAATTCAGGTGGCCGACACGCTACCGGCGGGGATGAATTATGTGGCGCATAGCGGTGCGGGGTGGACACTGGTCGACTTGTCGGATAGCACGGCGACCTTTGAACATCAAAATGTAGTGGCGCCAAACAGCATGCTGCCCCCTCTACTGCTCCATGTCATCGCTGGGAGTGCCGGCGCCTTTACCAATACCGCCGCTGTTAGCACCACCGGAGACATGAATGTAGCAAACAATCTTGCATTCGACTCCACCGTGGTGAGGTTCGATCGCTCGGGCGACGATGACAACGATGGCATACTCAACGAAGCGGAGTGCTCCGACTTCCCCAATTGTCCAGACACCGATGGCGATGGTACGCCCGACTATCTAGACCCGGATGACGACGGCGACGGGGTCTGGACCCAATACGAATGTCCTGACCATCCCGACTGTCCAGACACCGATGGCGATGGCAACCCCGATTACCTGGACCCTGACGATGATGGAGATGGCAAGCCCACCATCACGGAAAACGCCGACCCCAACGGCGACGGCAACCCCGACGACGCGCTCGACAGCGATGGCGATGGGATTCCCGATTATCTTGACCCTGATGACGGTGTTTCGGGAGCCAATCAGATGAAGCAGCTCATACCGTTTATCATGAACGGTTAGGGCCAGTCGTTCCGGCGCCAATTCGACTTTAGGCAACTATCAAAGGGGCTGGCAGGCGGTCAGGCCCGAACGAGAAGGGGCAAGTTTTGCTCGCCCCTTCTCGTTCGACTTGTACAGGCATCGTGCGATATGCCGGCCTACAGAATCTAGCCCTTCAGTGCGCCGAAGGTCAAACCGCTGGTGATATACTTCTCGAGCGCCATCCCCGCGATGACTACCGGGATCACGCTGATCAGCGCAATTGCGCTCATGTTCCACCACTGCGTCATGCCCGTCATGCTGACCTGCATCTGCATAAAAAGCGGAATGGTGATCGCCTCGCGAAAGGTGAGCGTCAGAGCAACCAGGTACTCGTTCCAGGCGCCGATCAGAGAGAGGACAAAGACTGCCACCAGCCCGGGCGCGGCCAACGGCATGGCAATGCGAAAGACGACCCCCAGGCGCGAGGCGCCGTCGATCATGGCGCTCTCCTCGATTTCGACCGGCAGACTCTCGAAGAAATCACGCATCACCCAGACGACAAAGGGGATGGCGCCGCTGGCGTAGACGATGATCAACGCCGTACGGGTATCGAGCAGCCTCAACTCGCGGAACATGACGAGAAAGGCCAGAATGAAAAGAGCGCCGGGAAACATACGCTGCGACATAAAGGCCAGCACGATGGTATTGTTGTGGCGCCCATAGTTGAAGCGAGCCAGACCGTACCCAGCCAGCGCGCCGATGACCAACGCAATGGTCGACGAGACAAAAGCAACGACCACGCTGTTCATAAAGGGCGCCATAAACCACGAGAGCCGTTCGACCAGCAGATAGCGCCAGGCATGCAAACTGGGCTGAAAATCGACAAACGGCAGATAGGTCGAGCGGACCGCCAGATCGACCTGGTTCTTGAATGAAGTGATCATCACCCAGTACATGGGGAAAAACAAGATCAGCGACCAGATGACCAGCACAGTGTAGGAGAGGATCAGCGTCCAGCGCTTGCGTGACTTGATGCCCATTTTTCTGCTCCCTTCTTGCTCTGTTAGCGATCCTGACCTAGCGCCCGCCGGCTCATAAAGAGAAACGCACCACCAAAGATCAACATGATCACCAACAAGAAATAGGCCTGGCTGCTGCCAAAGGCCAGGTCCCCCCCTTTAACCCCGGCGCGATAGATGGCTAACGTAACCGATTCAGTCGCCTGGCCCGGCCCGCCCCCGGTGAGCACCATGATGATGTCAACTACCTTGAAGGCATCGATGATGCGGATCAAGAGCGCTGTGATCACGATGGGCATCAGCAGCGGTGCGGTGATCCGCCAGAAGGCTTGCCAGGCGGTAGCGCCATCGACGCGCGCCGCCTCATGCAGATCGGGCGGAATGCCCTGCAAACCGGCCATGAGCATCAAGATCATAAACGAACTCCACTGCCACACATCGATAATCATGATTGTCACCATGGCCCAAACCGGATGGGTGAACCAGGGAACACCGTCAAAACCTAGCAGACGCAAAAAGTCGTTGACCGGGCCAATATCTTCCTGGAACAACATGCGACCAACGACAAAGGCCACTACCACCGGGCTGACCATCAACGGCATGAGAAACCAGGTGCGAAAGAACTTGCGCCCCCAGGTGATGTTGTTCAAACAGAGGGCAATGACCGTGCCGATCAACAACTGGGTTGGCACCACACCCAGCATGAAGATGACGGTATTTTGCACGGTGCGCCAGAAGGATTTGCTGGCCAACAACTTTTCAAAATTTTTGAAGCCGACGAAGCTCGTTGGCACCCCTTGACGGAACAGATGCAGGTCGGTAAATGCGGCGTAGAGCGTCCAAAGCACCGGGACGGCCAGCAACGCTACGACGACAATCACCGCCGGCATGAGAAAAACCCAGCGCCAGGTTCGGTCACGAACCTCGAAACGAAAGCGGCGCGCGCGCGTGGTCGCCGCGGTTCTGTGGGCCAGAGCCGTCGAGTCACTCCCCATGATGCTCCTTCTCTTCAATATCCGGTTGTTCACTTTGGATATCTTCCAGGGCTGCCCCCTGGCAGTATCCAAAGTGAACAGAAGGATTCAGTATTAATCACCCAGGATGATCTGATAGATCTCCGCCTGGCGTTGCAGCCCACCCATGCGGTCGCTGATCTCGTCAAAGGTGGCCTTGGCCTCGTCCAGCGCCTCCTGCGGCGATGTTTCACGTGCCATCGCCTTGGAGACGGCCAGCTCCAGCGCATCGCGGTATTGCACCCAACCGGGCAGCGCCAGGTCGGTGACATGGTTGGGGTGATCCAGCGTCTCTTGCGCCGCCTTCAGGTAATCTTGCGCCACTTCTGTGCCCAACTGGAGCGCGCCAGTGGCAAAGGCCTCTACATTTTGGAACTGGCTGTAGCGGTAGGGGCTGGCGCCTGTCAGGTTGGTGACAAACCAGAGGCCGCTCTCTGGCTTGGTCACATAGGTTACCATGTCCCAGATGGTCTCCAGATTTGCCTGTTCGGCCTTTGAGGAGACAGCGATGACCCAGCCGCCAAAGGCATGGAAGGGCGCATGGCTGGCCTCCTGGAACGTATCCCAGCCACCACTCTGCGAGTTGTATACTTCATGCGAGCCGGGCAAAATGTTGTAGCCTTGCTTGCCCTGAATGACCGAGCCTTCAGCGCCGGCGGCGCTCGTCACAGCGTCCCAGTTATAGGTCTGGACCACGCGGCCACCGTTCATGGCATTGGCCGAATCACCGTAGGTAAAGTTGGTGCCGCCCGGCGGCGCCCAGTTCTCGTTCTCCTCTACCCACTCGGTGAGGGCGCGCACAAAGCCGGGGTTGTTGAGGCGCGCCTCACCTGTCCTGAGGTCGAGGAAGTAGCCCTTATCATCGGGATGTTTGGCATAGGCTGTGGCGCGTGAATGGAAGCCCCACCAGGCTGTGTCACCGCGCTTGGTCATGCAGGCCAGGCCAAAGTCGTTCTCTTCGCTGTCCTCGTTCCAATCCCAGCCGGTGAAAAACTCGCCAATGTTGCGCCATTGTTCCCAGGTTTCCGCCCCATTTTCCGGCGACAGGTCGTAGCCAAACTGCGCCTTGAAGCGGTCGTTGATCTCAGCATTGCCAAAGAGGTCCTTGCGGAAGGCGTAGTAGTGGATGTCGCCGTCGTACGGCAGCGCGTAGATCTTCCCCTCCCAGGTGAGCGTGCTACGAATGCTCGGCAGCACATCATCGATGTCGATCTGCTCGAGGACAAACTCCGGCACTTCATGCAGGGCGCCGGCGCCGATGACATCAGCGCGGGCGTTGCTCTCAAACTGAAAGACATCGGCCAGAAAGGTGTCGGTCGCCACCGACTGCATGATCTTATCCGTCAGTTCCTGTTGGCCAAACGACCCCCGTTCGAGGGTGATACCTTTTTCTTCCAGCCAGGGCTGAAGAAAGACCTCGACCCGTGAACCCATAGACTCCAGCCCGGCATAACGAATCGTGATCGGCTGGGTGCTGGGTGCGCCGGGGCCGGCCGGTGCAGGAGCCGCCGGCGCACATGCAGCAAGGGCGACCACACCGGCCATCCCTCCGCTAATTCGCAGAAAACTGCGACGGCTCATTGTGTTACGCATGGTTCTCTCCTGTTCCTCGCTTTGCGTGGTGGATGGGTAAAATAGCAGCCAGAAAGAATCGCTGTTACGAACATCAGGCTACAGACCAGATAATTCGGAGACAACGAGCGACAGTATGCGCGAGCAAAAACGATACAAATGGTTCAATTGACGCACTCAAGGGAGCTTTTTTTAGTGTAACAAAAGAGGTTGTACCCTGTCAACTGCACTTTTTGCGCCCCAGGACACAGACTTGGGTAATCGCACCGGTTGCCGTATACTGGGGTCTGGATGTGATTGTCAATCGCATGTTCCTATCTGTAAGAACACTGCCGTGCATGACCGAAGCCACCTCAAATCACAAAGGAGAAACGGATGAACCTGCGTCTTCCTATCAGCCTCCTCATCGCTCTCGCCTTGCTTGCCGGCTGCACCGGTATGCCGATCCAGCCGGCGCAACCCACAGGGCGTAGCCAACTCCATGTGCTCAACTGGCAGGGCTATGGGTCGGATGAGCCGTGGGCCATCGAGCAGTTCGAGCAGATGTACGATGTGGAGATCGTCCACGATTACTTCAATTCCGAAGACGAACTGCTGACCAAACTACGCACCAGCCCCGGCACATACGATGTTGTGCTCCCCAATATTGCCTATATCCCACCCGCCATTGCCGACGGTCTGCTCCAACCCATCGATGTGGAGCAGTTGGAGGTCTGGCAACACCTGCCCGAGTCCTTCAAGACGTTGCCCGAAATCCTCCACGACGGCGAGGTCTATGGCGTGCCGTGGGCGTGGGGAGCCACCTCGCTGGTCTATAACACCGAAGTCTTCCCTGAAGGGATCGATTCGCTCAACGCCCTGTGGGACCCGCAGTACGCCGGGCAGGTCGGCTTTGAAGATAACTATGAGGATGCTGTGATCTTTGCCGCGCTGGCCGCCGGCATCGAACCAGCCAATCAGCCGCAAGATCTGGACGCCGTGCGCGCCAAACTCGAAGAGCTGGCGCCCAACGTGCGGGCGCTCTGGCAGTCGGAAGATGAATTCAACCGGCTCTTCTCCAGCGGCGAGATCACCCTGGGCGTCTACTGGAGCGGCTCGACTTCACGGGCGCAGACGGCGTTCGATCTACCCATCGCCTTTGTCATCCCCGAAGAAGGTGCCATCGGCTGGACCGATGCCTGGGCGATCCCGGCGAATGCGCCCAACGTGGAGATGGCGCTCCGGTGGATCGATTACATGAGCAGCCCCGAGTTCTACGTCGAGTGGGACCGGGTGGCCGGCGCCCCGGTCCCCGCCAATCCCCAGGTGCTGGAACAGATGCCGGAAGATTCGTTCACCCGCACTGTCTTTGGCGATCCGGATGTTGCGGAGCGTCTGGCCTTTATCACCGACACCCCGGCCGAAGTTCGCCAGGAGTGGATCGAGTTGTGGCAAGAGGTGAAGGCCGATATGGCAAGATGACCGGATGACAAGATCAGAAGATGGCAGG
>QEUW01000728.1 GCA_003577005.1 Chloroflexota bacterium
GGTACGCCAGGAGTGCAACCGGGATGCGCCCTTCCAGGCGGATGGGGATGCCTTCCAATTCCACTTGTGGTGAGCCAAAGAGCTTGAGGGCCAGGCGAGGCATGGGGAGCACCTCCTTTCCTATGAGCCGCGCGGTCATATTCTAATGAAAAATCGCGCGACTGTAAATATGCTTTTCAAGACGCGTTTCAAGACGGCTGGCCAGACGAACAGAATGCGGTCGTCTGGTAGACTCAGACCGCGTTTGATCGTACGCGGGCAGACCAGAGCGAGGCGCGCCAATGAACCAGAAAACACCGGTTGTCGAATGGGTAGTGGCGGAGAGCGATAGCGACTGGGAACGGCTCTGCGCAACCTCCATGCTAAAGATACCACCCGGGGTAGCGACGGCTTCCCCCGACCGCCGCTACGCACAGCGCATCCTGGCCGGCGGCGTGTTGATGCTCCTCCTGCTGGCGAGCTTCAGCGTTTGGGGTGGACGTGCAACACAAGCCGAACCGCGCCAACGTATAAGGGAAGCTCGCACAACAACGCCCCAGAAACTCGCAGTGGTGACAGTAGACGAGGCTGCGGTCATCACTGGCCAGACCAGAGACCAATCTGCTACGGAACGCTGGTTCCAGTATACATGGGCAGGACATGATGTGCGCGCTGCCATCCAAACCACCGCATATTCCAAGCTCGAAGTGCGGCGTGTCGAAGTCCTAGGCGAACGGGCGATCGCTCAGGTCGTGCTGCCGGCGACGGATGTTACACCGGCCCAGCGGCAGACGCTCTTTTTCCAGCGCACGGCTACCGGCTGGCAACCTGCCGAACCGGATGCTGCGCTTTGGGGGCCGGCGCACACGCTGGAAACACCCTCGTTCGTCTTTCATTTTCGCCAGCGCGATGTGGTGGCCGTCATTGCCGTGGCGCCGCAGGTGGAGGCGCTCTATCATGACATACGGCAGAACCTTGGCCTGCCCCTCCTCCCCAATGCCGAGAAGCGGGTCATCGAAGTGAGTGTGGCGCAGCCTCCGGGGCGCGTGCTCCCCTGGGGTCGGACGCCTGAGGAGTTCAGTGTGCCTTCCCCAGCGCGTTACCGGGCGCCGGTCGAGCTGGCGGATACTGAACTGCTGCTACAATCGGTCGTGCTGCCGCTGCTCAAAGACGAAGTAGTGCAGGCGAACAAGCATCATATGGTTCAGACAAACTGGCAGTTGATGTTGGATGGGCTATATTTGTGGCAGATGTGGGACATGGACTTGCCCCTGTCCAGCTGGCGTGAAGAGGTGGTCACGTGGCTGTATGCGGACCTCCCGACCACGCAGCCGGGGCAAGCGGCTATGCTACCGGAATACTACCCGGCGCTCTGTGCCGCACACCAACTCTGGATGCCATCGCCGTTTCAGATAAACATTCCCTTGATGTGCGCAGAGAGAGATTGGGAAGATTGGTATCTGGCGCCGCGGGATTCACGCGAACCGCTCATGTACCTGGCCCAGCTTGCTGCGCCAATGAGTTCAGGTGAATACATGAATCCGTGGAGCAAGATGGATCGGTTTGGCCAGCCCGGCCAGACGGTCGCACTGGCAATGTTCATCGAGTATGCCGTTACCATCTACGGGCGCGAGCACCTGCCTACGCTGGTGGCTGGGCTGGGGCAATACGACCGCTGGGAGACCCTGCTGCCGGCGGTTTATGGGGTCTCGGCTGCCGAATTCGAGGCCGGCTGGCAAGCGTATCTGGCGGCGCGTTATGGTGCGGTCATTGCGCCAGAATGAGACAAGGACGGGAGACGCTCGCGCCGGGGTTTGAGCGCGATTGGCGGATGTTGTGTAGCGTGCTTCGCAGGTGCAATTCAAGCTTGGGGCAGAAGTGCTCCTGGCGGATCACGGACTGGCAGCGAGCCCTCATTGCGTCTCGAATCTGAAGTACCCCCATGCTTCCATTCCGGGAAAGGGCCGGCCCCCGTTTGCATGACCAGAGCGTCTCTGGCCCTTTCCCGGAATGCTTGCGGAAAATCACATCGCCAACGCATAGGCCACTGCCTCGTCGAGCGTCATGGCCATGCCGGCGGCCCAGGCGGCGTCGGCGTCGTCGGCGGTCAACGCTTGGCGGGCCACAGTGCAGAGCCGGTCAACGTGCGCTCTTTCAACCGGCGGCAAGACGAAGCCCATATCCGCACGCAGCGCTGCTGCGGCGCCAGCCAGCTTCAATGCGCGCACCGGCTCTCCCTGGACGACAGCAAGTTGGGTAAAGGCATCGAATGTGTACGCCAGATCACGCTTATTCCCCAGTTCGTTGACAATCGTAAGCGCCTCGACAAGATTTTTGTACGCGTTAGCGAAATGACTGCTTCCTCAGCAGCCTGGCTTTCAAGGATGAGCGAGCGAGCGCGTGCATGATCACCCTGGTAATAGGCCATTTTCGCCAGATGGTACAATCCTAACCCCAACGCCCACGTGTCTCCGATCTGCTGGAGTGACGTTAAGGCTTGCTCAAACAATGACTCTGCCTCTATGAAGTTGCCGAGGAGTAGTGCGTGGTTCGCCATATTTGTAACGCAGACAGCACAATGCCATTCTTCTGCCGCCTCACGCCCCATCCGTAGTCCTTCCTCGATATAGAGACGCGCAGTCTGAAAATCTCCTCGATCAAAAAGTACATTGGCCAGGAGGGCAGTGGCATAAGAGATACGTCTTTTGTCGCCAAGCTGGCGCCCCATAGCCAGACTCTGCTCATAAAAAGCCTGCGCAGTGTGATAGTTGCTAACCGAGTGTTCGATAAAGCCTGCCGCGAAGAGCGCCCTTGAATGTACTGCCGAAGGTGGAGCCCCAGCTGTCAATGCCAGCACGTCCCGAAAACTGTCGCGCGCCTCGGTAAAGTAGCCGCGGTCGGACCAAAAACGAAACAGCGCCCCGACAAGGCAAAGACTGTCTTCCGCCGCTCGATTCTTGATCATCCAACGCAAGGCGGCGCGCAGATTGCCGTGCTCTATTTCCAGATGATCCCGAATTGCAATACTGTCGCGTCGGTGTATCCCTGGCTCCAGCGCGGCAGCCAACGCCAGGAAATGGCCAGCATGTTTTCGTTCCACCAATTCGACTTCGTGGGCTTCACGGAGCCGTTCTAGCCCAAACTCGCGAACTGTTTCTAATAAATTGAAACGAGGCTCACCGTTTGTCTGGGTGACCTGTTGCACCAGACTTTTATTGACGAGCGAAAACAAACTATTGACGATCTCCAGGTCAGAATCAGTCGCAAGGCTACACACGGCTTCTGCCGCTTCGAGGTCAAAACCGCCGATGAACACCGAAAGTCGCCGGAATACGGCCTGTTCTCCAGTAGAAAGCAAGTCATAACTCCACGCGATGGCGCGGCGCAATGTCCTATGCCGGTCTGGGGCGTCACGTGGGCCCCCGTGCAAAATCTCCAGGCTTGAGAGAGACAATTTCCGTGATAACGCCTGGGGCGAAAAGAACTTGATGCGGGCGGCGGCCAGTTCGATGGCCAGCGGCAAGCCATCCAGCCGGATGCAGATTTCGGCCACGGCGGGCGCGCTGGCGTTGTCTACAACAAAATCAGGTTTGACGGCCTGTGCCCGCTCGATAAAGAGTTGCACCGCCTCATATTGGGAAAGTTGCCCCAGCGGCGCCTGGGTTTGGGGCGCGGGTAATTCCAGCACCGGCACGACGTACTCATGCTCCCCGCGCACACGCAAGCCTTCACGGCTGGTGACCACGATTTTAAGTTGGGGACAGGCGGCCAGCAACTCCGTCACCGCCGGCGCTGCTGAGATGATGTACTCAAAATTGTCCAACACGAGTAACAATTGCTTTGAACGCAGGTGGAGCTTCACGCTTTCCAGCAGGGGCCGGGCGGTGCTTTCCCGCACACCCAATGTCTGGGCGATGGCCGATGGGATCAGGTGCGGCTCCCGGATGGGCGCCAGGGGGACAAAGTAGGCGCCGTCGCCAAAATCGTGGAGCAGGTCGGCGGCCAGTTGCAGGGCCAGGCGGGTTTTGCCCACGCCGCCAGGCCCGGTGAGCGTCACCAGCCGCACATCGGGGTGGCGCACCAACGCCCCCAGCGCCGCCCGCTCGCGTCCTCGCCCAACCAACGGCGTCAGTTGTTCCAGCAGGTTGTTGGGGGGAGCTTCC
>QEUW01000729.1 GCA_003577005.1 Chloroflexota bacterium
TCTTCGATCCCAAGTAGCCGTTCCACAATAAAATGGTTTCGGAACCAGGTCTGCGCGAGTTTCCTGGCTGCATTCCGCCGATCTCCGACCTGATGGAGTGCCAGTGTCCAGCACAGATATTGGAACGGCTCACCCATATCATCAGGAAAGGCACGTTGGAACCAAGCGAAAGATTTGCACGCTCCATCGACATCACCCAGCAGTAGATACAGCGGGCCAAGGAGATAGCGTTTGCCGGCGCTGTCGTCATAGCCACCAAAGCGGCGCTTCTCGCTCACGAGGTCGCGCTCGTAGCGCTTAATGCGCTCTCGTATCTTCTTTGGATCGCGTGGGAATGGGCTCATGTGCTGATTACGCCTTTCCGGCTCGGCGTCGCGTTATAATCTGCCAGACTGGTGGTGCTACTGCTATAGTGCTTGTTTCATGTTTCGTCATAGACATCCACAATTGAGAATGAAAATTGAAACCCCTCATAAGTCTGCAGCAGATAGCCCAACTCATCGAATGAGATGAATTCACCATCAACGACTATGCCGCCATAGCCGATGCGCCCCTTCAGTCTGTCGTGACTCAGTTGACGACTGCCCTGTTCCGACGTGAGATAGCGTGTTGCCAATCCTCTCCTGATCTTGTCTCGCAGTACACCCAGTGCGTAAAACGGGTCGGTGGGCGAATAAGCCGCGAACTGATAACCATCATCCTCTTGAGATTGTCGCTTCTCAGTCGCCCTGAGGAAGTACCCTCTCGGATGAGGCTGCAACTCGATCACGAATTCCCGCTGCTTGCCGGAATAATCAGTAAAGGATTCGACGATGGGGAAGTGGTCGTCTAGCCATTGTTCGTCTTGTTCACTCATCATCGATCCCAAAAGGTCTCCTCTCCTCTGTTACTTCAAGACCCCAAACTGCGAGTAAGAAGTGGCTTGAAATCCATGGTTTGAAGGAAGAGCCACAGTCGTGCACTCCACAACAACGGGAAGCTAAAGGCGCAAAACGGTACTACATATAGTACTTGAAGTTGGTTAATGGGGTTCGATCTTTCGGGATCTCACGCATAATGTCACCTACCAACTGGGCAAACCGAATGGTGATCGGCATCAAGCCACCCAGTCTAGAGGAATTCCAATTCATCTTGGTGAGGATCAATATCTCCTCAAGTAGTCGCTGGCGAGGTGTATCCTGACCAACGTGGTCTGCAATCTGAATGGGACTCGGTACGTGCATCCCATGAAATTGCCCTAACTCGGCAACATAGCCTGTTGTGTATAGATAATCCAGATTGTCAACAGAAAAGTAGGTGCCACGCAGGGGAGGATACTTGTTAGTCGTCAAGAGACGAACCGTGCTTTGTCGCGAGAGCGCAAGAAGATCATACTGCCTGACCTTCCCCTTGAGAGCCGCAATAACTCCTTCTCTCTCTGCTGTCCAATAGCGAGATGTCTTGTGAACAACAACCCGTTGTGGCGTCTGTCCCATTTCTGTTGTGTATTGTCTGAGAACCAGTTCGACAAGTTGGTGGGCCTGTTCTTCGGTGAGATGAGGCGACCGGCTTTTTTCTTTGTGTGGATCCCACTCAAATTCATAGCCCCGCAGGACGAGTCCGTCACCATGCTCATCAAACGCCTGAACCAAACTGGTCTGCATTGTCGATGACGCAGACCCCAGAGGACGATAGAAGCTGATTCCGATATAGCACGTACCTGGAGTCAATCCCACTGGCCCCCACGGGAAGCCTCCCGCTTTGAAATACAGACCGGTGAAGTAATTCCAGTAAATTTTCGAGATAATATCGCCTGTACGATCCTCACTCGTCACCTGGCGCAGAATCTGGGTTGGGATGCGATACTTCATCGCAATAGCTTTGAGGGCACGTCGCAAGTCGCGATGGGTCCATCCAAACTCAGCATCTGCATAGTCAACGACACGACATGCTCCGTACACATCATCCGGTAAGGCAACAATGATACATTCGGGAGATCGGTCCTTATTGGCTAGCAGGTTGAGCTTGTCATCTAGCAAGGTCAACAACATCTCAAAGCGCTGTCGTTTCTGTCGGCAAGACAGCACATCGGTGATCTCCGATTGAAATAACTGTGCTGTCCAATTAGCATCGAATGACAGGTGAGAGCGGAATCCCCGATCCTGTTGGAATCCGGGAAAGCGCAGGTACTCCTTATTACCCTCTATCCCTTCTGCGCCACGGACCATCCATGTTTCCGCTAGTGCTAGTGTCTCGGCTGAACCAATCAGGCCCACTCGAATCTCAGTTGGGTGTTTATCCAACGGATAGTATGACTTGGGGCCGGCAGCAAGAAGCCCGTATTTGGG
>QEUW01000730.1 GCA_003577005.1 Chloroflexota bacterium
GATGTGCTCTTTCTGCACCGCAAAGGCCCGCAAGAGATTTTGGCGCCCGCGGTCAGTTACGCGCTGACGGGGCATCTTACGGAGGCCACCGCGCGCCTGCCCTTTGCCCTTGCCGGCGTGGCGGGGGTGCTGGCCATCTACTGCCTGGGCCGGCGTATATTTGGCCCGCTTGCTGGCTCGGTTGCCGCCCTATTGCTGGCAGTGGACGGCTATTTTATCGCGTTTGCGCGCATTACGCAGTATCAGAGCATTGTGCTCCTGATGACTGTCACCTCGGTGCTGCTTCTGTACCAGCTACGAGGTCACGCCGCCATACGTCTCTTGACGCTGGCAGCCTTTCTTGTTGCCGCCGGAGCGCTGGCCCACTACGAGGCGATGCTGGCGGTCATCCCGGGCGCCTATCTGGTCTGGCACTGGCGACAGAGGACAAAACCGGCGGATTTTCGCACCGGGCTTGGCGCGGCGCTCATGGTTGGAGGAGGGACCCTGGCGCTCTTTTACCTGCCCTACATTGTCAGCCCAAACTTTGCCAGCGTCTATTCCTATCTCACCGAGGAGCGCATTGGAGGGCAGCCGCCGTACAATCACTTGGCGGATTTCTTCCTCCGCACTACGCTGTACAGCACAACCTATGCCGTGTTGTTACAGATTGGTCTGGTGACACTGGGCGCCTTTCAGCTTTATCAGCGGACGTGGCGCTCACCGCGGTCGTGGCTGGTAATGGCTGCCGTAGGTGCGGGCTTGGTCGTGACCTTGTTCCAGCCGGACTGGCTTCTGATCAGCGGCCATAGTTGGACGGTCCTCTTCTTTTTGGTGGCGTTTGGCAGCGTCTGGTTTCTGCCCGGCGCCGGGCAAGCCGAACGAATGCTCTGGATCTGGTTTGGTCTGCTGGTGTTGCTGGCGCTTTTTTTGATCGCCAAACCTCGGACGCACGTCTATGTCTTTTTTATTCCCTGGGTGCTGCTCTGCGGGATGGTGGTCGCCCGGTTGACTGGGCGCCTGGCTGCTGCCAGGTCGCCGCTTGTGGCGCACGGGTTGGCGGCGAGCGCGCTGGCCGGCTGTTTGCTGCTCTTTGGCTCGTATGCGTACTGGTATTTTGTCTACAACCGGGTCGAAATTTTCCGCACCTGGTCAGAAAACCGGCCAGCCGGCTTTTGGACGGTCTATGACCAGCCCGACGACCAATCGATCTTTGGCTTTCCCAACCGGAGCGGATGGAAGGCCGTGGGCGTTCTCTATGACCAGGGCGTGCTCCAGGGCGCCTATACCAGCCGCAATACTGATGAGTGGGTAAGCGACTGGTACACGCGCGGCGCTGACCGTTGCCCGCGCGCCCACCGCTATTTCATGGTCTCCGACCGGCTTGGAGCGCGCGAGACCGTGCGGCGAGAGAATCTATTGGCAGAATTGCCGGCAACTCATCAGCAGTGGGGAGTCGTTACCGTCTACGACGAACCGCGCCTGGAAATCTGGCAACGTGGTGGCGAACCACCCACTCCGCAGACACTGCCCATCGCTGACTATGCGGCCGAATTTGATGCGCGCCTGAGCGGACCCGATTTTCCGCTTTCGGCCCCGGCGGTGGAGCCGGTGATCCAACGGCCATTGGCGGTCCAATTTGGCAATCAAATCGTGCTGGAAGGATATGCGCTCGACCAAGATGCTATCGCAGCCGGAGCAACCGTGCAGCTTACGCTATATTGGCGTGCAAGGGAACCCGTGGACACGCGCTACATTGTGGTCAATGAAGTACGCCGCAACGAAGATGGTGCCGCTGTGGCTCATGCTGCGGGCGAACCCGGCTGCGATGCGCAGCGCACTACCGATTGGGTCGTAGGCGAACTGATTGCGGACCGCTACGATCTGCCCATTGCAGACGGGGCAGAGCCGGGTGTCTACTCGGTCGTCACCCGTATGGAAGAGCGGGATACCGGTAGCATCTTGCCATCCTCAATAGGTGAATCTGTCACGCTGGGTGCCGTTCGGATAGAGGAGTGAGCCATGAGAAGGTGGAACGCGAGCCGCTCATGGGGCCCGGTTCTTATCGGTAGTAGCTTGCTCGTGTTGCTGCTGCTGCTCAACTTTAGCCGCATTATGGAACGCGGCCTTGACCATGATGAACATCAGTTTGTCACCAGTGGCGTCTTGTTGGCGCGCGATGGGTTGCTTCCTTACAAGGATTATGCCTATTTCCATGTGCCGCTTCTCGTCTTTGTCTATGCGCTCCTTTTTCAGGAGACGAGCTACTATCTGCTTGCGGCGCGCAGCTTTTCGGCGCTCTGTAGCGGGTTGCTGCTGGTCTCGCTCTTTCTCTTTGGCTACCGGCCGCGCCTGGAACCATGATCTGCCGATTCTTTTGGCTGTGCTGGCTTTGCTGGCGCATGTGCGGGGTCTAGCTTCCGCCCGCAGCCTGCGTTGGATCGGGCTGAGCGGGCTGTTGGTTGGGCTGGCGAGCGCCACCCGTCTTTCGCTGGCGCCCCTGTTTTTGCCGCTGGTGGTGGCC
>QEUW01000731.1:0-2324 GCA_003577005.1 Chloroflexota bacterium
GGGTTCATCGCACACCACATCACACACCAACTCACACACCAGTCACACACCGGTGTGTGATGTCAATTCCCAACCAAACTTCACATCACACACCATCACACACTTTAGTGTGTGATGTGAAGTGGTGACCGGTGTACGAAGTGAAGTGACGAGTTTCAACCCTTCTCCCTGTCTGGCTCAATGAAGTATACCCACGGGTTACGGTTGCTTTGGCTCTTGCCCGGGTCCTGCAATTCCCGTTCGCACACCCCATCACGCTCCATCTCCAAAACCAAGTTGCGGACGTAATTTTCAGTCTTGCCCAACACTTCAGCCAGACTCTTGACGGTGAACCGTGTACCGGCGTAGCGTCTCATCTCCCCGGCGATTGTCCCCTTGTCGGCGGCTTTCTGGCCGGTGTTCTGCTGCTTCTCATCATCCATCGGTTCATCCCACCAAACCCGAACACTGTCGCATCCTTCGACCGCTACGAGGTCAAAGGTCTGCGCTTTCCACGCCTCACCGTCCTTCAGCTTGTTGCAGTAGATGCCGTACTTGTCAGCAGCCTTTGTCACCTCAATCATCACATCCATAGCGCCGCGCAGGGCGCTACTGCCCCGCTCGCCTGTGCCGGCCTTATTGCTGTGGTGGACCAGGAATTGAGCACAACCCAGTTCGGTTGTAGCCAGCTTCATGGTTGCCAGGGCCCGGCCCATATCCTGTGCTGAATTTTCATCGGCGCCCACGGTTGCATTGTGCATAGTGTCAATGATGAGCAGGTCCAGTTCTGGGCGGTCGCTCGCTTTCCACTCGTCGATAAACCGTCTCATGGTATCCATTCCAGTGGCTTGGAATAGTTGTGGGACCAGTGGCGAGAAGTAAAAGCCCGGCAAGTAGTCTTTAACGTTGTAGTATGCAGCGGCGGCCTTGAAGCGCTCTTTCAGCCCTCCGATACCCTCGCCGGCGCAATAGCAGACGGTCAGCGGTCGTAGCACATCGAAGCGCATGGCCCACCGCTGGCCTAGACAGGCGGCAAAGATAAGGTCGATGACTCCGAAGGTTTTACCGCAACCGGGCGGCCCGTAAATCATGCCAGAATCGCCGGCGCCGATGATACGGTCAATCAACCACTCCTTGTCTGGCCGGTTGAGTAGGTCGGTCAAGCCCTCGATTTTGAAGATGGGTTCGCCCGGCGTTTGTTCTCCCTTCTCGCCTGGCACTGCATAGCCGTTTTTCTTGGCTATCTCCAAAACCTCTTCATCGTCAGGGCCGATAACCTTGACGCCCATCAACGGGTCATCATGCGGCCCGGCGCCATTGACCGGCGTCTTTGCCTGCGTCTTTGTCTGCGTCACGCTCGCCTCCCCGCCGTGTATTTGATAGCATCGGCAATTTGATATTCCAACCAGCTCCCCGCCCCGCGTCGCTCATCAAACCGGCCCTGGTCAAGCCTCGTTTGTCGAATCATGCGCGCCATTCTACCGGCGTCGCCACCTGTCCAGATGGCCAGACAGTTGAGTAGCAGAATCACGGCCCGGCTCACATCTGGACCGCCGTCCTTCGACTTGCCATGTACGCCGCTCAGGTCGCCCCGGTAGAGCTGGCTGGCCAGCTGGTTGGCTGCACAGATGCGCTGCCACAGTTCGGCGTCATCTGCTGGCGGTTCTTGGCGCGCCCCGTGACAAAAAACGGTGGGTCTTTCCCCTGGCGCGTCCAACCACTTGCCCATGATGGCGTCCAGGTTCTGGACCTGTGCAATGGGCAGCAGCTCGCCCCAGGGGTCACCGGTCAGGGTGCAGTAGCGCCCGGCGCCGTACAGCTCGAGCGTATCAGTTTTGCGGTTGGTGGGTAATGCACCGGCGCAAGAAACGAGTAGGCGCAGGCCCTGACCGCTGGGCGATACTTCGGTGTAGGTGCGTAGGGTGCCCACCACTTCGGCAGCCAGTGGGGATAGACGGCCGTCGATAATGCAGCCGTCCAAGTCGAGCATGGCGAACGGGTCAGCCGGCGTCAAGACAAACCCGATGCCAGCAAGCCAGCTATGCCGCTGGTAGGCGTCTACGGCCGTGTGGATGCCCGCCCAGGTGTTGGGCCATTCCACGCCGGCGCCGCCCAGCGTGCGAGGGTTGACGGGCAGCTTGGCCGGCTTCTTGCGACCAACGTCTTTGTAACGCCAGGAGACAAACTGCGTATAGGGCCACAGGTCACGAGGGATAGCGTTGGGGCTGTGGAGCGTGCGAGGGGTCACGGCTGTACCTCCCCGAACAGTGCAAGTTGCGCATTGTGCGCCGGCGCCTCACTCGTTACCGGAAACTGCCGCCAAGCCTGACCATCCAACAGATGGC
>QEUW01000731.1:2361-3812 GCA_003577005.1 Chloroflexota bacterium
GTCACGAACGGCGCGGAACCAATCCGGGTTAGCAGGTCTGCACCCCGAACCCGATTCCCCGCCGCTGATAATCCAGTGAAGCGAACCGCTCGCTAGCCAGGGCGAAAAGTCAACCGGCCCAAGCGCCGGTTCGTAGCTCACAAACCGCACAAGCGCCGGAATTGATGAAAGAATATCGAGCCGGCTTGTGTATTGTTCGGTCTCTACACTGACGCCAAGCCAGACGTTGGGATAGCCGTCACCCCAATCTGCAGGTAGCCGGCTAGCGATGTTTTGCGGACGCTTGGTCAAAATCTGATAGGTCAGATGCGGAGTAGCTCGGATAATGCCCCACGCTTCCGGGCGCCAGGCGTCGGCGTGTTCGATGAAAAAATCCGAGAAGATTGCGAATCTGGATAGAGGCGCCACATTGATGAGGGGCACACATCTCCCCGATAGCTCAATTGAGCTATCGGGGAGTGTCACCCAAGAGCAAGCCGCCCAAGCTCTCAATGTCAGCGCACTGTTGAAGGTGGCTTTCGCGGCTCGCCGAACGTCCTTCGGATTCTGGCCGTAACGCTCCTGCCAGGCGTACATATAGCACTGTTTGCAGCCGGGGGATACTTTCAGGCATCCCAACCACGGATTCCACGTGTGGTTTGTCCATTCGATGGCGGTGTTTTGCATCAGCGCACCTCCCCGAACAGTGAGCCCTGTTGCATGGCCGCCGCTTCCGCCCTGGCTGCCTGCTGCTCTGCCTGCCGCTCTATCTCGCTGGGTTGCCCGTTCTTCCGCCAGTAGGTGAACCGCAAAACCAACTGGCGCCCATGCCCCCGGTTGACGACTTCGGCATGACGTAGGAACGTATCGAGCGTGCAGCGGTAGGTGTCCCGGTGTGGCGAGGCGCCGTCAGTTACTTCGATGTCAGTTGCGCCCAGCTCCCCGGCTTGGTGTAGAACGTCATCATCAAAAGCGATGCCAGGCGGAATCTTCACGAAGTGCTTTCGCCCATCCACGGTTTTGAAGAGCAACCGGCGTTGCTGGTTGACGAAAGCAACCGGCTTATCGCGGCCTGTGACGTACAAAGGTGTGTTTTGGGTGCGTGGGTATTGCCCCACAGGTGGGGGTTGGTGTATCATTGGCTTGTCGCTCCTATACTGAGTGATGCCCGTTACCGGGCGGTCTCTGCAACACCGGCGCTGGCCTGCGAAACCTTAGCGCCGGTGTTGTCTTTTGTCGGAACAGTGTCACCTAGCAGCGCGCAGCGAATCAGATAGCGCGCCTGCTCTCGTGGGTGGCGGTATTCGTGTTGCGCCTGATTGCGTAGCGCCTCCCATTCCTGTTTTGAGAGTGGGACGGTGATTCTAGTGAATCGCTCCATCGTCGTATCTCCTATAAAATCTCACACAGCATAGTTCTAATCTACCAGACCTCCCCGGCGTTGTACACCACTCTAGGGGGGCGAAAATTGG
>QEUW01000134.1 GCA_003577005.1 Chloroflexota bacterium
GTCTGGAAGCTAGATTTTAGACGTTCATGGCATACAATTGACTGTATAGCCCGACGATACAGGAGTGAAGTGGCCGGTTTTCCTCTCTACCGAACTGAAGGCATTTGTCAAAGCACATCTACTGTAGAAAACAAATGTGGAACACAAAGGAGGGATAGCAATGGGCACAAACCGTAAAGCTCCTCAATTCTCGCGCCGCCAATTTATGCGCCTTTCGGGGTTCACCGCAGCAGGGGTGATGATGGCTGCCTGTGGCGGGCCAGTGCCGGCCGCCGAAGCTCCAGCCGCACCGGCCGAGGCCGCGGCTCCCGCGCCGGCCCAGGCAGCCGCGCCCGCCGGGCCGCCCTCACAGTACAACGAGGCGCCCATGCTGGCAGAACTGGTGGCCCAGGGCGAACTACCCCCGGTCGACCAGCGCCTCCCCGCCAACCCGGCGGTTGTCCCGGTGGTCGAGTCCATCGGCAATTATGGCGGCTCCATGCGACGGGCGTTCAAAGGCGTCTCCGACCGCTGGGGGCCGAGCAAAGTGCAGGACAGTAGTTTAGTCCGTTACGACCTGGAACTTGCCTTCCACCCCGACCTGATCGAATCCTGGGAGCAAAACGAGGATGCCACCGAGTTTACCATTCACCTGCGCGAGGGGCTAAAGTGGTCCGATGGCGTCGACTTCGACAGCAGCGCCTTTACCTGGTGGCACGAGTATGTCGCCAAAGATGAGTTGTTGACTCCAGCCCCGCCCGTCAATTTCTCCACGGGCGACCCGCGGGTGTTGATGGAAGTGGAGGCGCCGGACAAGTACACGGTCAAGTTCAAGTTTGCCCATCCCAAGCCGCTCTTCATGGACTTTATGTCCCGTTCGCAACCCTTTACACCGGGCCACTACATGCAACAGTTCCACCCCGACCTGACGGCAGACAAGGAAGCGCTGGAGCGGGCCATCCAGGAAGCGGGGGTCGAATCCTGGAACCAATATTACCTGGATCGCGACAGTTGGTATCTCAACCCCGACAAGCCGACCGTCGGGCCGTGGCGGGCGCGCAATTCGCTGTCCGGCGAACTCTTTACCATGGAGCGCAACCCCTATTTCCATCAGGTGGATGCGGAAGGCAACCAGTTGCCCTATATCGACCGGGTGCAGCACCGGCTTTTTGACAACAACGAAGTCTTCAATCTGTGGATCGTCGGCGGCGAGATCGACTTCCAGTCGCGCCATGTTGCAATTTCCGACTATACGTTGTTCAGCGAAAACGCCGACGCCGGCAACTACCAGATTCTGCTCGGCCCGACGCCAAACGGCGAAACGTTGTCGATCAACCACGCCACCAAGAACGAGCGGCTGGCCGAATTCTTCCAGAACCGCGATGTGCGCATTGCGCTCAATGTGGCTGTGGACCGCAATGCAATCAACGAACTGGTCTACGACGGCCTCGGAGTTCCACGCCAGGCCAGCCCCACCTCACAGTCGCCCCAGTACCATGAGGGGGCGACCCAGGCCTACGCCTTCTACGACCCCCAGATGGCCAACGAATACCTGGACCGGGCCGGCTACAGCGAGAAAGACAGCGAGGGCTTCCGGCTCTGGAAGGACGGCAGCGGCGAGACGATCAGCTTCGTCATTGAGGGCATCGATTCCACCGGCACGCCCAGCAACGATACGGTCATGCTGGTAATCAAGTACTTCGCCGATGTGGGGATCAAGGCCAGCTACCGCGCCGTCGAACGCTCGCTCTACGAAGAGCACTGGGGCGCCAACGAGATCGAAGCGCCCTGGTGGGGCGCCGGCCACGACATCCTGCCCTTTATCTCCCACTCGAACTACTACATTGGCGAACTCTTGGACCGCCCCTGGGCCGGCGCCTGGGGTCGCTGGTACCGCAATCGCGACGACCCCAACGGTGCGCCGCCACCCGATGGCCACTTCCTGTGGACGATGTGGGACATTTGGGCCCAGGCTCTGGTCGAGCCCGATGAGACCCGGCGCAATGAACTCTTTGCGCAGATCATGGACATCTGGGCCGAAGAGGTGCCCGCCGTGGGTATCCTGGGTGAGTTGCCCGGCCCTATCATCGCCAGCAAGGACCTGCGCAACCTGGCCGCAGGTTATGTCCTCCAGGATGCCACTCGTGATGAATCGCTGGTCAACCCGGCGCAACTTTTCTGGGCAAATCCAGAGCAACATGGTTGATGCGTGATGCGTAATTCGCAAAACATCATGCATCACGCATCACGCATCACGCATTACGCATCACGCATTACGCATCACTTGTCAAGGAGATAATCGATGATCGCAACTATGCCAGGAGTGCAGATCACGGAGGCGCACATTCAGCAGTTCCGTGAAGTGGGCTATGTTTTGATCGAAAACGCGCTCGATCCTTTTGGGCTTGACCGGGTGCGCGCCGCCTTTGAGCACGCCCAACGTACCACCGAACCCGAATGGCGGGCGATGCTCCAGAGCGGCGTCTACAAGGGTGGCTATGGCAACGGCCCCGACGCTCACACCATCAGCGAAGCCTACCAGTATGACGACCTCTTTCTCGACATTGCCGACAACCCTGTCATCAAACCCTTGCTGGAAGAGGTCATCGGCCCCAATCTCCAGGTGATGGAGATCGTCGCCCACTGCCATCACGGCCACACGGCGGCCCATACCGGCTGGCATCGCGACTGGCCGCCCTACCGCCATCCCAAGTATGCGCTTAAGGTCAAGGCCTTTTATTTCCTGGATGACCAGACCGAAGAGATGGGCTGTTTTACCATCGTGCCCGGCAGCCACAAGTGGGATGAGGACCCGCCGCGCGACCGCTATATGGGCGATACGCTGGAACAGATGCCGGGTCTCAAAAAGATGGTCGGCCCCGCCGGTAGCGTCCTGGTTTGGGATGTAACGCTCTGGCACACGGGCACGGCCAACACCAGCGACCATGACCGGCGGCTGCTCATCTACGGCTATATGCCCTTCTGGGTTAAGAAATGGGAGAGCCGCACCCCGCCCGACAACATCTTGCGCTGGGCCGATACGCCGTTGCGCCGCCAGCTGATGGGAATCCACGCCGTCCATGGCCGCGCCTCGTGGGACCGTAAAGACGTGGCCTATTTGCCTGAACATGAGGAGATGGCGAAGGCCAAAAAGTTTTGAAGTCGACTGCACCTGGATGCCTTCACCCGCAAATTCTGGATAGGGACCGTAGCGGCGATTTTCATCCCGCCGAATCGTCGTTGCAGGCGGGATGGAAACCGCCGCTACGCGTCCACAAGGTAAAAATGTTATGACTGAGACAACGAAAGCCGCGCTCAACCGGCTCGAATATCCGCTGGCCGCCGGTTATATCCATAACTGGCTCGTCGCCGGCCCCTATGCGCTGGAGATCGACAACCTGGCGTCTTTCGCCGGTGAGGATTTCAAAGCCAAGATCGCTGCCGCACACTTCCGGCCCGACCTGCCGTTTGCTGAGACGCCTGCGGAGCAGAGCCGTTTTGTGCTTAGGGATGAGCGCGGCGAGCACCCTTTCACCTGGCAGGTGGGCCACACATTGGAGGATCATTTTGTCAACCTGACCGGCTTCTATCACACCTGCCACTACCTATGCGCCTGGGCCTACGCCGAAGTCACGGTCGATGAGGCGTGCGCCGTTACCGCCACACTCACGACCAATGGGCCCGCCGATCTCTGGCTCAACGGCACCCACTGCCACCGGCAAGCTGAATTTCAGCTTCAACTTCCTTACAGGCGGTCGTTTACGCTCAATCTACAGGCGGGGTGCAACACTGTGCTGGTGCGCTTTGAAAATGTGGCGGCCCGCGCCTGCCCTTATGTCATGGCGCTGCATCTGGCCGGGGTTGATGATACGACAGCCAAAGTCACGTTGCCCTCGGCCATGCCCCTCTTCGAACGCCGGCAGCGGCTCGCCAATGTATTTGCCGCCGCCTACCTCGAACAGAGCACCTATCAGCGCGACCACGAGATCAAGGTCAAGTGGCCGGCGGACGCACGGGTGGCGGGCGAAATCGTCGTGCGGCTCCAGACCCCGGCCGGTCGTATCTATGCCGAAGGCAAACTCCTGGTCAGGCCCGGCGAGGAACTCAACCTGGGCAAAGCCTACCAGTATCCCGAAGGCTCCTACCAGATGGTGCTCATGCCCACCCAGACCGAATATTACGTACATGGTCTGCGCATCCAGCGGCGGATCGACTTGCAGATTGCCAACGGCAAGTACTCGCTCGCCCCCTACGGCAGCTACGAGCAACGCCGCCGGGAAGCGCTCGATGACGCCGCCCGCCGCAACCTCAACCTCTTCTCCGAGATCGCCAAGATGGCGCTGGGGCGGTGGGAGCAGATCAAACCCGCCGTCATCGAAGCGGCCATCGCCGGCATCAACCGCCGCGCCGATTGCAGCGATTTCTACCTGACCGGTCTGTTGGGGATGCAGTATCGCTTTGGCAACGACCCGGCCTTTCCCGCGGCGCTCAGGGAGCCGATCGAAGCGTGTATCCTCAACTTCAAATATTGGATGGACGAACCGCGCCCAGAGGGCACCCGAGACGCCATGTGCTACTGGACCGAGAACCACCAGATCCTCTTTCACACCTGCCAGGTGCTGGCCGGCCAGCTCTACCCGGATCGACTCTTTCCCAATGCCGGAAAAACCGGTGCGTGGCATCGCCAACAGGGCGAACGGCGCGCCTTTGCCTGGTTACGCAAACGAGCTGCCGGCGGTTTTCAAGAGTGGGATTCCAATTGCTACTTTAGCGAAGATGTGCTGGCCCTCAGCCACTTGGCCGACCTCGCCGAGACTGTCGAATTGGCGGAGATGGCGGCGGTGGTGCTGGACAAGCTCTTCTTTACCCTGGCGGTCAACTCGTTCAAGGGCGTCTTTGGCTCGACGCACGGGCGCACCTACGCCGCGCAGATCAAGAGTGGGCGGCTGGAGGCGACGGCTGGGATCTCGCGCCTGCTCTGGGGTCAGGGCGTCTTCAACCGGAGCATCCTGGGTTTGGTGGGGTTGGCCTGCGCCCAGAGCTACGAGCTGCCGCCCATCCTGGCTCAGGTTGCCACGGTGCTGCCCGATGAACTGTGGAGCCGAGAACGGCACGCTGGCGTTTTTGAAGAAGAATACGACCGCAAAACCGGCACATGGGAAGTCAACAAAGTCAGCTACAAGACGCCCGATTACATGCTCGCTTCGGCGCAGGATTACCAGCCAGGCGAGGCGGGCGTGCAGCAACACATCTGGCAGGCCACTTTTGACCCAGACGCCGTGGTCTTTGTCAACCACCCGCACTGTCTGAGCGAGGACAATTCACACCGGCCCAACGCCTGGCACGGCAATGTGATCCTGCCGCGCGTGGCGCAATGGAAGGATGTGCTGGTAGCGGTCCACAAGCTGCCGGCGGATGATTGGCTGGGTTTTACTCACGCCTATTTCCCCGCCTGGGCCTTCGACGAGTACGCACTGCGCGGCGGTTGGGCCTTTGCCCGCAAGGGGGATGGCTATCTGGCCCTGACGGCCAGCCGGGGTCTCGAACCGGTCTGGCGCGGCCCGCAGGCGTTGGAGGAATTGCGCTCGTACGGCCAGCACAACGTCTGGTTACTCCACATGGGCCGGGCCGCGCTCGATGGCGATTTTGCCGCTTTTCAAGAGAAGGTGCTGGGCCTGGACATCAGCTTTGAGGAGTTGTCGGTCCACGCCACGACGTTGCGCGGCGAGTCCATCGACTTTGGCTGGGAAGGGCCGCTGCTGATCAACGAGCACGAGCAGCCGCTGGACGGCTTCAAACATTACGACAATCTCTTCTGCCAGGTGGAATTGAACGCCGAAGCCATGGAGATCGAGTTTATCGACCAACTTATGCGGCTCGACTTCTCAGCGCGCGACGCTGATCGGGGTTGAATGGGTGCGTAGAAAAATTCGACTGACTCAAACGGCCGACAGAATTGCTTGCAGATCCTCGCGGACCTCTTCGAGGCTGTATTGTGCTGCCAGCCCTCGCCGCCGTACTTCGTCCAGGATATCATAGATCGTGACACCGGCCAGTTCGGCGGCGCGGCCTTTGGTGATCTGCCCCTGCTCGTATTGGCGCAGGGCCTGGTCAAATCGCCAACGTTGTATGCCTTCGGCCAACAGCTTGCGCGCTACCGTCGTGCGGTCGATCTGTTCCTCTTGGGCGATCTGATCAAGATCCTGGATTATCGTCTCAGGAATACGAAGATTGAGTTGGCGGATTGCCTTATCCATGATTTGTGTCCTCTCGTTCATGCCGGATGGCTTCAGCAGCCAATTTTAACGCGTTCAAGACTGCCAGATCGCTGTTCATAGCGACAGCAATACGGTCTAGTAAGTCCATACATCTCTCAAAAGGAATCCGTCTTGCAATATAGCCATAGAGCGGAAAGACCTGCAAAACCACATAGATGATTCCCTCTGCTCTTGCAACGGTGCGACCTTTGCGTTCTTCGATCAGGATTCGGGAACCGGTCTCTTTCGCATACGCCAGAGCCTTACATTCGCCAAGGTCAAGAATACCAGCGCTGTACCAGCGTTGCGCCAGTTGAAGCTGGGGTGGAGTCAAAGAAACGACCTGAATTTTGTCTGCCAGAATCGCCGTCTCAATGACAAGCGCATCCAATTTTCTCGACCGTTTACCGGCCACCACTGTTTCTTCATAGACTGCCGGAGGAATGCAAAGCTTCCCATACACCTGACGCAGATCATCAATCGCCTGAAGTTTAGCGGTAATAATTAGTGAAGAAGCGTCCAAAACTGTGATGATCTCGTCATCAGTCTGCATATTCCGCTCTATCAATTATAGACAAGATTGAGATAGCATTAGATAGCAAATCCTATCATATTATCGATTCAGACTGGATTGATGTCAAATTGGCAGAGACCAGAGAAGCAATGTTCTTTCAAAAAGCCTCCCTTCTCTGGCCTCTGCTACCCGTTCGATGTGACATTCCGCGCCGATAGCAGTATACTATCGGAAGCCCTCCGGCTACTGACATGCCAAATCTTCCTGGACTCTGCATCGAAAAAGCTTATGAACGCAGACCAACTCCGCTCCATGCAAGCCCCGCTCAAGGCCAAATACCGTGAAGAACCCAAGGCAGCGCTGATAACGCTGCGCGCCCAGGGGCGGATCGGCGAGGGCATCACCTGCCGGGTGGAGACGGGCAAGGCGCTGGTCGAGGCTGGTCTCCATCCTGCCACCGGTGGCGATGGGCTGGCCGCTTGTTCGGGCGATATGTTGTTGGAGGCACTGGCCGCCTGCGCCGGGGTGACGCTCTGTGCGGTTGCCACGGCCATCGGCGTTGAACTACACGATGGCGCGGTGACGGCGGAAGGCGACCTCGACTTTCGCGGCACGCTCGGCGTCAGCAAAGAGGCGCCAGTCGGTTTCCGTGCCATTCGCCTTCATTTTGACCTGGAGACCAATGCCGATGCCGACCAACTGGCAACGCTGATCCGCCTGACCGAACGCTATTGCGTAGTCTACCAGACGTTGCGCCAACCGCCCGAGATTACAGTTGCGCATTCGGTCGAGGGCATCGTAGAGCGAGAATGAGAGGGGAAATATGGCCGTAGCACGCATCCGCCAGCAATTGTATACGCCGGAGGAATACCTGGCGCTGGAAGAGAGCGCCGAACATCGCAGCGAATACTATCAAGGGCAGATTTGTGCGATGGCCGGTGGCACGTTCAACCATGAAGTGATCGCGGGCAATTTCTACGCTGCCCTTCATCGCTATGCTCTGAACGGCAAATGCGTAGCATTTACCAGCAATATGCGCTTGTTGGTAGAGCGGCGTGGGCTATACACCTATCCAGATGCCATGTTGGTCTGTGGCAAGCCGCAGTTTGCCCCTAACCGCACAGACGTTATTCTCAACCCACTGATTCTGGTCGAGGTCTTATCCAAATCGACCAGAGCCTACGACCGGGGTGACAAATTTGAATTCTACCGTTCGATTCCCACCTTTCAGGACTATGTTATGGTGGATCAGGATCGCGTCTTTATCGAATACTATCACAAGCTGGGCGCACAACGCTGGGTCTTGACGGAAATCGACGATCCCGCTACGGTGCTGACGCTACAGTCTATCAAGCTGGATATTCCAGTAAGCCAGCTTTACAATCAGGTGGATTGGTTCACCCCTTAATCAGCCAATCCAAAACAAAGATTCGGAGCAACCCATGTCAACACCCATCAAACTTTCGGTCATCGGTGCGGGGAGCGCCCAATTTTCGTTGGGGCTGGTCAAGGATATCTGTCTGACACCTGGTTTATCAGGCAGCTTGATCAGCTTTATGGACATCGACGCCGACCGGCTGGATATGATCCACAAGCTGGGGCAACGGTACGCAAACGAACTCGGCGCTGACCTCGAGTTCGAGAGCACCACCAACCGCCGCGATTCGTTGCGCGACGCCGACTTTGTCATCAACACGGCGTCGGCCCATAGCCACTACCAGCAGCGCGCCATCCGCGAGCTGACGGCCAAATTTGGCTATTATTACGGCGGGGTCAACCTGGGCAACTACCACAACCTGCAACTCATGCTCGACGTGGCGCGCGACATGGAAGAGATGTGCCCCAGCGCCTGGCTCATCCAGTCGGGCAACCCGGTCTACGAAGGCTGCACGCTCATGACCCGCGAGACGAGCATCAAAGTTTGCGGCCTCTGCCACGGCCACTACGGCGTCTACCGCATCGCCGAGGTGCTGGGGTTGGACTTGACCAACGAGAAGGACCTGACCTGGCAGGCGCCCGGCCTCAACCACAACATCTGGCTGACCCACTTCTATTACAAGGGCAAGGACGCCTACCCGCTGCTCGACGAGTGGATCGCCACCAAGGGCGAGGAATACTGGACCACGCACGTGGCGCAACGCACCCATGATATCCAGATGTCGCGCGGGACGATCAACCAATATCATTTGTTTGGCCTCATGCCCATCGGCGACACGCCGCGGCGCGGGGGGTGGTGGTATCACACCGACATCGAGACCAAGAAGTTCTGGTTTGGCGAGCCGTGGGGCGGGCCTGATACCGAACTGGCGCGCCCTTATTTTGTTCAGAATCTCGAAAAGCGTATCGCCGAGATGACCCGCCTGGCCAACGACCCTAAGGCCAGTCTGGTGGAGAGCCTGGGCGCTGAAAAGACGCGCGAACAGCAGGTGCCCATCATCGATGGTTTGGTTAACGACAACGAAGGCTTCTTCCAGGTCAACATCCCCAACAAAGGGGCGTTGGCCGGCGTTCCCGACGACGTGGTGGTCGAAGTTCCCGCCATCGTCAACAAGATCGGCATCCAGCCGTTGCGCGTCGAGCCGCTGCCGGGCAAGATCCTGTACGAACAGATCCTGCCGGAATGGCTCGACATGGAACGCGAACTGCTTGCCTTCAAAACCGGCGACCGCGCCATGCTGCTCTGGGGCACGCTCATGAGCCCGCAGACCCGTTCGTACGACCAGGCTGTAGCCGTGCTCGAAGAACTGCTCGCCATGCCCGGCCACGAGGCGCTGGCCGAGCATTACCAGTACGCCGGCGCCAGCATCCTGCCCAGGTCGGTGCGAGAACGAATTGGCGCGTGATGTGAAAATGATACCCAAATAAACGTGGCCCAAATAAACGTGGCCCAAATAAACGTGGCCCAAATAAACGTGGCCCAAATAAACGTGGCCCAAATAAACGTGGATGGACACGGATCGTAGGTCCTTGCTTCTAGCTGGATTTTACCGCTCACTACTACGCCTATCACGCTGGAAGCGTGACCTACGATTGATTACCAGGCTCGCATTGGAGGTTTTTGTGGCAACCGGTACACACACCAAATCTATCAATCAGCATTATGGTCGCTCCAATCTGACGGCGACCATTCTGGATAGCTTGCGGGCGGCAGGGAAGGATCTCGACCGGTTGACCCATGAAGCGCTAGCGCCGGTAGATCAGTTTCACACCCGGGGCAAGCCGGCGACAGCGGAATTGGCCCACCTTGCCAAGTTACAGCCGGGGCAGCGTGTGCTTGATGTGGGTGGTGGGCTCGGGGGAGCCGCCCGTACGCTGGCCGCCGAATTCGGCTGTGACGTGACAGTGCTCGACCTGACCGAAGCGTATTGCCGAGCCGGCGAGTTGCTGACCGAACAGACCGGGCTCAGCGCCCAAGTCCGTTTCCAGACGGGCAATGCGCTGGCGATGCCCTTTGCCGATGGCGAGTTCGATGTGGTCTGGAGCCAACACAGCTCCATGAACATCGAGGACAAAGAGCGGCTCTATGCTGAGATGCGCCGTGTACTCAAGCCTGGGGGCCGGCTCGCCCTTCATGAAATCATGGCCGGACCCGTGCAGCCACTTTACTTTCCGGTGCCGTGGGCGCCGGACCCGGCGATCAGTTTTTTACGCACACCCGAGGTGATGCGAACGACGATCCGGCAGGCAGGGTTTGACGAACTGGTCTGGGTTGATCGGTCGCAGCAGTCGCTCGACTGGTTCCGGACACGTACTGTCATGGCAGGCGCGGCGCCGCCGTTGGGGTTGCACCTGCTGCTGGGTGATCTCTTTGTCCCTGCTTTTCGCAACCAGGTGCAAAACCTGGCCGAAGATCGGGTGCGCATCATCCAGGCAATCTATGCGCGTACGTGATGAGCTTTACCTCGGTAAGCAAAAAGAGCAACACAGAGAGCACGGAGGGTTTACAGAGAACACGGAGGGTTTACAAGGTTCTCTCTGTGTTCTTTGTGCCTCTCTGTGTTGCTCTTTTTTGGTTCGGTTATCGTTTTGATTCGCTGCTAAAGAGAGCAAAGCACAAGTAGACCGTGTTTTCCCTGATCCTCGCCCTCAGCCGCCTTACGATCCAACGGATGGCCAGCCGGCCTGTGCTGACGTTGCTGGCGCTCTTTGGTGTGGTCCTGGCCGTCGGCCTGTTGACCAGCGCTGCCTTTTTTAGCCAGGCTGTGGACCGTGTGATCCTGAGCCAGGAGCTGGTAAAACTGTCGGCGCAGACTGGCCGTCTACCCTTCACGACCCGCGTATACTTTCTGCCATCGGCGCGCTTCCCGGTTTCGGTGGACAATGCGGAATTGTTGGGCCAGGATGTCGCCGCCACGCTGGCGGGCGAAGTAGGTCTGCCGGTAGCGCACACGGGGCTGACAGTCGAGAGTGGCAGCCTCATGCTGTTGCCGCCACCGGATGACGTGCGCTATGCCTCGGGCGGGTCGCATTTGATGACCGTCAACGCCGTCTATGTGGCGGAGATCGCCGACCACCTGCTGATGGAGGCGGGCGAACCGCTGGCCGACCTCCCCCCCATCGAGCCCGATACGCTGGATGTGTGGATGCACGCGACGCTGGCCGCCGAAATTGGCGCTCAGGTGGGCGAGCGCTTTCAACTGACCGTCAACATGCGGCAATCACCCGTGACCATCTACATTCGCGGGTTGTGGCGCGCCAGGGATCCGAGTGAGCGGTTCTGGTTCAACAACCCCGACTCAACCTTGCGCACCGGGCTTTTGGTCACGCGGGGAAGTTATGTCCGCTATATCGAGCCGATGTTGCCCGCCAAGACCGGTTTTGTCCACTGGCACATCATCCTCGACGAGTCACAGGTCAACCCCGCCAACGCCCGGCGCTATGCCGACGGCTTTGAGCACGGGATGAGCATCATCACCCAATATTTGCCCGGCGCCCGGTTGGATGTTTCGCCGCTCGACTCGCTCAAGCTCTTTGTGCGCCGCCAATCGACATTGACCCTCGTGCTGCTGGGATTCAATGTGCCGGGTTTGGCCTTTCTCTTCTATTTCCTGGTGCTGATCGGCGTGATCATTGCCCGTTCGCAGGTGCGCGAAACGGCGTTGCTGGTCAGCCGCGGCCTGACGATCAGCATGATCCTGAGCCTGACGGTGTTGGAAGCATTGCTGCTCTTTCTTGCGGGCGCACCCCTGGGGATCGGCCTGGGAATGGTGCTGGCACGCTGGATGGGCTACAGCGCCAGCTTTCTCCAGTTTGCCGACCGGCCACCTTTGCCGGTCTCGCTGCAAGGTTTGAACTATACGCTGATCGCCATTGCGTTGGGGATCTCATTGCTCGCCCGGCTGCTGCCCTTGCACGGGGCCGCGCAACAGAGCGTTGTCGAACAAGCGCGCGAGGGCGCACGGCCCGTGCGTCCTCCCTTCTGGCAGCGCATCTATCTCGATTTGATCCTCATCGTACCTACCTACTACGCCTACGACCAGCTAGCGAAGCGGGGAACACTGGCCCTGCGCGCCGGTGATACGCCCGAGGAACTCTTTCAAGACCCGCTGCTCATCCTCGTGCCGGCGCTCTTTGTGTTGACGGCGGCGCTGCTCTCCATGCGCGTTTTTCCGTGGCTGATGCGTTTTCTCGATTTTGTAGCCGCCCGCACCCCCTGGCTGGCGCTGCACCTGGCGTTGCGCCAGTTAGGGCGGAACAGCCAACACTATATCAATCCGTTGCTGCTCGTGCTTGTGGCGTTGGGCATGGGCGTCTACACCCGTGCGCTGGCTGCCAGCCTGGACCAGTGGCTGGTGGAGCAGATCCACTATCGCGTCGGCGCCGATGTCGTCTTCCGCCCGCTGCCGCCGCTGTCACAGGGCGGTGAAATGGTACTGCCGCCCGATGCTGTCTTTATCCCACCCAAGGATGATTTTTTGGATTTGCCGGGGGTAGCGGATGTCACCCGCGTGGGCGATTATGGTGCGCGGCTGCTGCTCAGCGGGCGCGAAAGACCGGCGCGCATGTTGGCCATCGACCGGGCCGACTTTGGCCGTGTAGCCTGGTTCCGGCGCGATTTTGCGCCAGAATCCTTGGGCTCACTCATGAACCAACTGGCGCTGGCGCCCGAAAATGTACTCGTCACCCGCGACTTTCTGGCCGAAAACCAGTTCAACGTCGGCGATCGATTCAATATGCGGGTGGCGGTGAGCGATGACTACAGCTACACCGGTACATTTCGCATCGCCGGTGTCTACGATTATTTCCCCACAGTGCAGCCCGGTGAGCGGACCATCATCGGTAATCTTGACCATCTCTTTACCGAAGCCGGCGCTGAATTTGCCCACCTTATCTGGATTCGCTTGGCGCCCGATGCAAACGGGCAAGCGTTGCTTCAGACAGTACCCGCCAAAGGGATCACCGCGGGGAATCCACACGACACACAGGCCCTGGTGGCAACCGAACAGGCACGGATGGAGCGGGTAGGTATCTTTGGGACACTCACTGTGGGCTTTGTGGCTGCCACCATCATGGCGGTTCTGGCGTTGCTGGTGCACAGTTATGCCGCGATGCAAGAGCGGCTCTACCAGTTTGGGGTGCTGCGCGCCATTGGGCTCCGCCACCGGCAGGTTATCGGCCAGGTGGCGCTCGAATACACGGTGCTGACTGCCTACGGCGCGCTGACCGGTGCGCTCATCGGGCTAGTCACCGCCGAGATCTTTGCTCCATTCTTCCGTATCCCCGACACCGCAGGCGCACCGCCGCCACCCCTCATCCCGGTAATTCAGGAGGAGGCAGCGCTTCAGTTTGCCATCGCGTTTGCCGCCCTCATGGTCGTGGCTGAGGTCGCGGTGCTCGTCTATGCATTGAGCCGGCGGCTCTTTGATGCGCTGCGCATTGGGCATCAGGGGTAGCGAAGTGCGGAGGAGGGAATAGGGAGTGCAGAATGGCGCGGTGGCCCCCAAGCGGGCTTGGAGCCTTCCGGATGAGGGAAGCAAGCGATAGAAGATGTGACACGGAAGACAGGAAACATATCCAAAGGGGAATCAGAATGACCTTTCTCGATCATTCGGTCAAAGGGATCGCCCGGTATCTGCTCGATGAAGCGTTGGGGGGCGAGCCGTTGCATCTGCACATTTCCGAAGTGGGGCCGGGGGAACGCGCCCACCCACCGCACCGGCATGGCGGATTAGAGGCGTTTTACATGCTGGAGGGCGAGGGAACACTGGAGATCGACGGGGAGAGTTTTTTGCTACGTGCCAACGAAGCGGCTGTCTTCGACCCGCAAAAGCTGCACGGATTGGTCAACCGGAGCGCTGCGCCGATGCGGTATCTAGTAGTCCTGGCGCGAGAAGCTGGCCACCAGGCACGACCGGGTGAATGATCTGTCGCACCTGCGTACCAATAACCGGTGTCGTACCTGGGGCACTACTCTCTGATTGACGACCCGGACCGACTAAAGTTGGACCATCCCATTTTTGAGCACGTAGAGTGCAGCCTGGGTACGGTTGGAGAGGTGAAGCTTCTTGAGCAAGTTGCAGATGTGTGTACGAACGGTATACTGGCTAATCACAAGCGAACGGGCGATCTCGCTATTTGTGTGGCCGCGTGCGATCATACAGAGAACATCATATTCACGCGCAGTAAGCCGGGGCTTTGGGATTGATTTGGCGGCTGGCTGGTTGAGCCGGCGTACCACGACACTCGCCACCTGAGGGTGAATCGGCATTCCTTCCTTGCTAACGGCGCGTATCGCCTGGACAAGGTCGTCGGGGGAGGCAGTCTTGGGTAGAAAACCGGCAGCGCCCTGTTGGAGTGCCTGAAGAACCGTTTCATCATCCAACATGCCCGTCACGACGAGAACATGCAGCTGAGGCTGTAGACGTTTGACCTTGGAGATCACCTCTAGACCCGAAAGCCCGGGCATGAACAGGTCGAGCAACAGCACATCTGGCTTGAGGCGTGAGGTTTGCGCCAGCGCTTCTGCCCCATCGCCGGCTTCACCTACTACCCAAATATCCGGCTCTACCTTGAGCAATTCGCACAGACCGTGGCGAATCAATTCTTGATCATCGGCGATTAGGACTCGAATCACTTTGCTCATGATAATGATCCTGTTGAAAAGAGATGAGACAATTGAGCCAGAACATAGGAAGGATCTGAATAAATGCAGGTAATGAGAATACTACCCAACCGCGCCACCAGCCGGTGCCGGTGTCACGGTTAGCTACACCTCATCGAGACCTAGGTCCCGTCACCTTGTAAGAAATCCTTAAGGCTGTGTTCTGAAGTTTACAGGATCATGAACTGAGAATCAAGCGTTACGAGCCAATTTTCCGTATCCATTTTGTGACAGAATCGCGACGATTTTCAGTATACTACTCGCCGCCATGTGTCTAGTCAGACCAGATACCAGAGCGATTAAGTTGTTTCAGCGACAAAGCGTTCATAGGCTTTGGCATCCATGAGACTTGCCGTTTCGGCGGCGAGACTATCCCCCGGTTCTATCTTGAAGAACCACGCTTCGTAGGGCTGTTCGTTGACCAGTTCGGGTTGTTCCTCCAGCGCACGATTGACCGCAATCACCACACCGCTGATGGGTGTGATCACTTCTTCGGCGGCTTTGACCGATTCCACGACCGCCACCGGTTCACCTGCCGCGACCGTACGCCCCTCTTCGGGCAGCTCCACATAGACGACATCGCTCAACAAATCCTGAGCAGTATCCGAAATGCCGATGACGGCCAGGCCCTCTTCGATTCGGACCCACTCGTGCGTCTTGGCATAGTGAGCAGCGCTATCATACTTATATGTAGCCATCAGATTGGTCCTTTTGAATTGAGCATACCCGACTGAAAATCGATGACGCTCATTTGTAGCGAGGCTGATAGAACGGACGCTTGACAATGCGCGCCCGCTTAGGTTGGCCGCGCACAAGAATCTCGAGTTCTGTCCCCAGGGCGCTGTGCGTGGCGGGAACATACCCCAAGCCCAGAAATCGCTCCAACGTGGGGCTTTTCATCCCACTGGTAACGTGACCAACAACAGCGCCGTTGGCGGCGATCTCGTACTGTTCGCGCGGCACCGCCTTGTCGATCATTTCAAAACCGACCAGCAGCCGGCCTGGCCGCTCTAGCTTGACCTTGAGCAGCGCCTCACGGCCGACAAACTCCTTCTCCCAGCTGATTACCCAACCAAGGCGGGCCTCAAGTGGATTAAGCTGCGCAGAGATCTCGTGGCCATAGAGCGGCATGCAGGCTTCGAAGCGCAGGCTGTCGCGCGCCGCCAATCCACAGGGCAACAGACCATCCTGCTCTCCGGCGGCCAGCAACTGCGACCAGAGAGCCGGCGCCGCTGTAGCAGGAAAGTAGAGTTCAAAACCATCTTCCCCGGTATAACCTGTGCGCCCGGCCAACGCCGGCACCCCATCCAGGTCAATTTCCACCGCCGTGCGAGCGGAGATAGCCGCCAGAGATGTAGGGGTAAGCCGCTGAAGAATGCGCTCGGCCAGGGGGCCCTGCAACGCTAACATACAGATCTCATCCGAGCGGTCGACCAGGTTCACATCAAAGCCCATAGCCTGCGCCTGTAACCAGGCCAGGTCCTTGAGGCGGTTGGCGGCATTGACGACAATCAGCCAGCGGTCAGGGAGCCGGTAGAGAAAGATATCATCGACAATGGTGGCGTCGCCATAAAGCAGCAGGCTATAATGCGCCGAGAAGGGCTGCATCTGTTCGATGTCCCACACCTGGATATATTGCAAAAAGACATCGGCGTCGGGCCCTGTCAATTCGATCTGGCCCATATGGTCGATGTCAAAGAGACCGGCTGCGTTGCGAACGGCGTGGTGTTCGGCGATGGGGCCAGCCGGATATTGCACCGGCAGTGCCCAGCCAGCAAACTCGACCATGCGGCCACCAAGGGCCAGGTGAACATTATAGAGGGGTGTCTTTTGCATTGGCGCTTCCTTTCCTGGTTGAGAATATACTCGCACCAGGAAAAGAGTGCAAATCCACTCTTGCCAACAAAACAATTTCCTTGACTTACAGCCGTCGATTGGCTATAATACATTGCAATAATCTGCCCCCTTGGCGCAGTGGATAGCGCAACTGCCTTCTAAGCAGTGGGTCGTAGGTTCGAATCCTACAGGGGGTGCTTTT
>QEUW01000732.1 GCA_003577005.1 Chloroflexota bacterium
CATTATTTCGACGATGCCAGCGCATTGGTGCTCGCCCGGCTGCGGCTGGATGGCTTTGTCTCGCTCGATGCAGAGGAGACAGGGACAGTCACGACCAGGCCGTTTCTGCCCAATAGCGGACAACTTTTCGTCAACGCCAATGCCAGCGACGGCGCTGTGCGCGCAGAAATCCTCGATGCCGACACGCAGCAACCGCTGCCGGGTTTCTCTGCTGCCGACGCGATCACCCTGCACGGCGATCACCTGCGGGGCCAGTTGGGTTGGAAGGAGCAAGCAGGGCTCCCGCCCGACCGGGCCGTGCGCGTGCGCTTCCAGTTGCGCCAGGCGCAGCTCTATGCGTTCTGGGTGGAAAATGAGCCAGGCTAGAACAGCACGGCGTAAACAAGTCAACAGTAATCAGTAATCAGTGACCAGTGTACCGCACTGATTACTGGTCACTGCTAACTATACGGTCATAGAAAGAGCGATCATGTACGCCATCGACTTTATCTCCGACTTCAGCGTCGATCCTATTGCCGAACCCGACACAACATTGGCGCAACTGCTGCAAGAAACCGCAAAACATAATACGACCTTGACCCTTACCACCTCGAAACGAGGGCTGGCGAACCAGGTAAACCACGAGGCGATTGCCGAGACCTTGGCAGTGGTCCGGCAGCATCCACGCCTGCTGCCGGTAGGCACGTTGGACCCACGTTATTACCTGAACTGGCGGGGTGATCTGCGCGCCTGTATCGAGGGCGGCTGCGTGGCGATCCGCTTTGCACCGGGCGGCCAGCATTGGTCACCCGTGACCTTGATCTTTGAAAAGATGGTGGCTGCGATCCAGGAGACCGGGTTGCCGATCATCGTGGATTTTGATGGGGCGGGCCGGGAGGCGTTGGAATGGATTCACCAGGTCGGCGCGCTCACCCACCGGTATGGTGTGCCTGTTGTGTTGAATGAGGTCAGCTATGGCTACCTAGGTGAACTGATCACCGTGATGCAGGAATACCCTAACGTCTACGCCGCCATCCGCTGGCTCTGCCTGGCCGAGGGATTGGAGGTGATGGTGGCGGCGGGTCTCGGCGACCGGCTGCTCTACGGCAGCAATGCCCCCAGGTACTCGATCACCGCACTGCGTAACCAGGTGCTGATGGCGCGCATCAGCGATGAGGAGAAACAGGCCATCCTGGGTGGCAATGCCCTGTGCCTGCTGGGCATGGACGTAGAGGAGCTGCCCGTCGAGCCGCTCCTGATCCGTACCCAGGCCCACCTGCCCGACAAGCCGATCATCGACATGCACGCCCACGTCTCGGGTTTTCATGTCGCACAACCGCACAACACGCGCACAGAAACCAACGTCCACGAGCTGTCCGCCCGCTGCAACATCGAACTGACCTTTGTCTCCTCGTATAACGCCATCAACTACGACATGCGGCAGGGCAACGCCGATACCCGGCAGTTCCTGGATCGCCATCCGACCCTGCGGGGCTACGTCACCTGCGACCCGCGCGATATTCCCGGCTCGGTAGAACAGATGCAGCGTTACTTCCAGGACCCGCGTTTTGTCGGCGTCAAGCTCTACTGTCCCTTTGGCGGCAATATGGCCACCTTGCGTATGCAGGAGATGCTCGACAAGGTAGCCCGGTTTGGCCGCCCGGTGAAGATTCACATGGACGAGGGCGGCTCGCCCTACCCTGGGCTGCGGCAGGCGGCGCTGCGTAACCCCGATCTGGTGATCATCAAAGCGCACGGCGACGATGTCGAGGGGGCGCGCCAGGTGGTCGATCTACCAAACGTCTACTTCGAATTTTGCAGCAGCGGCATCCAACCTGGCCGTATCCGCCGTGTCATCGACATCCTGGGGCCGGAGCGCATCTTCTTTGGCAGCGACCAGCCGCTCTTTGCCCCCTGGTTTGAATACGGCGCCTATCTGGATGCCTTCCAACACGAACACGAGGCCGATCTCATCTTGCGCGAGAATGCGCGGCGGGTTTTTCGGCTGTAGGCTGCCTCTATCCGTATAACGTTTGAATGCTGGGGATTTGGACAGCAAATAACAAATTCGCTATCCTGGTGCATCGCGTGCGAGACACCAGGATAGCGAATCACTCCACGGCTCACTGGCACTGTGAGTTTGTGCGCTGGAAGATTGGCCCGGCTCAATTTGCTCGCGCAGGGTGTATCAGCGTCTCTCACCCATGACTAAAATCACCCGGCCCAAACAGTTGCACGATCTCGGACTCACCGTCCCCGACGATCTTGCGAAATCGCTTGCACCATTCGACCGCCTCTTCCAACGAGTCTGTCTGAATCACCGCAAAGCCGGC
>QEUW01000135.1 GCA_003577005.1 Chloroflexota bacterium
GGTCGATGGCGTGGCAAAGGATGGCAATCTGCTGCTCAATGTGGGTCCCAATGCCCGCGGCGAATTCGAGCCAAGAGCCGTCGAACGGCTGCGCGCCATTGGCGAGTGGATGCGGCTCCACGGTCGCTCCATCTACGGGTGCGGCCCCAGCGATTTCACGCCGCCGCCTGACTGCCGTTACACCCAGCGCGGCAACCGGCTCTATCTTCATCTCTTTGCCTGGCCCTTCCGCCATGTCCATTTGGAAGGACTGGGTGATCGTGTTGCATACGCTCAGTTGCTCAACGATGCTTCTGAGATGAAGATGAGCGTGATTGAGCCGCACCAGGCAGCGCAAAATACGACCATGGGTGGGCTGCCACCCAATACGCTGACGCTCGAACTGCCCATCCAGCCGCCGCCTGTCGCGGTGCCTGTGGTTGAGTTGTTTCTGAAATAGAAGGAGAGTCTACATGTTCAGTGAGCCGGACGCCTACGCCCTGGCCGATTCGCTGCCGCTCCTCATTTGGGTGGATGGCCCTGATAAGGCGACCATCTTTTTTAACAAGGCCTGGCTTGAGTTCACCGGACGCACGCTGGCAGAGGAGGTCAACGGAGGCTGGACAGCGTTGCTCCACTCAGATGATGCTCCCCGGGTCTACGAGGCGTACGACCGCGCCTATGAGGCGCGTACACCATTCGAAGTAGAGTACCGGTTGCGGCGTCATGACGGCGTCTATCGCTGGCTCCTGGACCGGGGTACACCGAGTTATGGCCCTGACGGTTCCTTTCTAGGCTATGCAGGCGGCTGCGTCGATATCACCGAGCGCATCGAAGCCCAAGAAGCCTTGCGGCAAAGCGCCGTACGCTTTCAGGCGCTACTGGAGGCGATTCCGGACAACATTGCACATATGGATGGCGGCGGCAATTATTTGGATGCACACCTTTCCGGTGACCCCCCCTTCCCCTACCCGGCGGAATATCTCGTTGGGCGTAATTTGCGCGAGGTGATGCCGGCCGAAACGGCCGAGCTTGTTCTCGCTGCGCAACGGCGAGCTATTGACACGGGCCAGATTCAGAGCCTGGAATACAAGCGTGCGATCAACGGCGTTGAGTACGCGTTGGAATCGCGTATCGCCAGGATTGGTGAAGACGAGATCGTCGCACTGGTGCGCAATATCACGGAACGAAAACAGACCGAAGAGCTCTTGCTGCGAGCGCAACGGCACGAGAGTATCAGCACCCTCGCCAGCGGCATTGCCCACGATTTCAACAACCTGCTCACTGGGGTCTTAGGCCAGGTCTCGCTGGCGCTCAAAAAGCTGCCAGCCAAACACTCTGCCCGCTCCAATCTGGAAAAGGCCATCGACTCCACCCAACGGGTCGCTAATCTGACCCGGCAACTGTTGGCCTACAGCGGCCAGGGCGCCTTTCAGGTGGAGATGATCAACTTGAATGAGTTGATTATGGATAGCTTTGGTCTGTTCGAGACGGTGTTACCCAAAGGCGCCGGTCTTCAGCTTGAACTGGAGGCGGACCTCCCGGCTGTTGCAATGGATCGCGGACAGGCGCAGCAAGTGATCATGAATCTGATGCTCAACGCTGCCGATGCCATTGCTGCCGGCAGTGGCTCCATCACAATTCGGACTTGTGAGCGTGACCTTGAGCAAGAGCAAGATGTTGAGGATCCGACGCCGGGACGGCTGCCAGCCGGCTGTTACATTGCCCTCACCGTAGCCGACAGCGGCATCGGGATGAGCCAGGCCACCGTGGCCCGTATCTTCGACCCCTATTTTACCACCAAAGTGGACGGCAGCGGCCTGGGGCTCTCGGCGACGCTGGGAATCGTTCGGCAGGCGGGCGGCGCTATCCAGGTGCAGAGCGAGCCGGGTCGCGGCACGCAGATGTCTGTCTTCTTACCCGCCTTTGCCGTGCCAACGCCCGAACCGGCTGTTGAAACCAAACCTGCCAACAGTGTGCAAGGTGCTGTCTTGGTCGTTGATGACGAACCGTTTGTGCGCGAGGTTGTCAGCGATATCTTGACCCAACAAGGGATGCGGGTGATTGCAGCTCGTGACGGTTACGAAGGGTTAGAGCAATTCAAGACCTATCGTACTGAAATTGACCTCATCTTGCTGGACATGAAAATGCCGGGCATGAACGGCGAGCAGGTTTACCATGCTGTGCGCGCCATCGACGCCAATTGCAAGGTGATTCTCTCTTCGGGCTATCTCGATACCGACGCCACGACCCAACTCAGCCAGCGCCCCTTTACCAGCTTTTTGCCCAAGCCCTATGATCTGGAAGCATTGGTCACCAGCGTACAGGCAATGCTAATGTAAGCAGACCCGGCGCAGCCATGAAAGGTCTACCAGCAGCGATGCGCCTGGTGGTTGATTGCCAGCCCGCTAGGCCGGAACGCTACCGCTACCACCTGCGCGTGCAGGTCGGCGATGGACCTGCTTTGACGGTGATCCAAAAGAACCCCTCATTGGCCGATAGTGCCCGTCGCGACCCGACAGTAGGGAAAGTCGAAGCGTGGGCGCGCCGGCGTGGCTATGGCCTGGTCACTTACGTCAACCTCTTTGCCTGCCGCTCACCTCACCCGGTAACACTCAACCGGTTTTCCTACGAGGAAGCTGTTGGTCCCCAAAACGATGCTGCAGTCCAGGCTGCATTGCAACAACAGAGCTTGCTTATCGCAGCCTGGGGTAATCCCAATGGCATCGACTCCCTGCGCTACATCCAGCGTATCGCTGAGGTGTTGGCGCTCCTGCGGGACAACACTGACCGGCAGCTATATGTCGTCGGTGGCTGGACAAAAGCTGGCCACCCCCGCCACGGGCTGCACTGGAATGGCGCCGCAGCGCTTCTAGAATGGGGGATAGGGAGTAGGGAGCACGGAACGGTCCCCATCCCCTATTCCCCCAAACTCTCAAGCACCGGCTCATAGCGGCAGCGGCAGCCGCGGGGAGATGAACACTCGCGGTGGGGCAGCTCTGGGACGCGAGCGACCAAGAACTGTTTGCCGAGCAACGCACGGCAATGGTCGCAGGTAAACGCATCGGCAGGGCCGGCGATTTCGATACGACGCACGTGGTCGCCACCTTTGCAGCGTTGCCAGGTTTCCTGGTTGTCCACATAGAGCGCCAGTTGGTAGGCTTTCCAAAACGCGGCCTCGACGCCATCCATACCCGGCTGCGCCAGCTCCTGCTGCACGGAGGTGGGGACTTCTGCCGCTGGCAGACGCCAGTAGGCGCCCCAGAGATGTTGTTCGGCAGCGTAGAGTTTGAGCCAGTCCACCGTCTCCTTGCTCAACCCGTCGAGCAACCAGTGGTCGAGATAGAGGATGCGGCGGGTGAGTGCGCTGTGGCTTAACTGCGGCTCCTCACCGGTCCAGGCGGCTTTGCCCAGCGGCTGGCGCGCCTCGTAGGCGCGGCGGATCGCCAGCGCCTCGCCTGCATCACGCTCAACAAGGGCCTGGCGCACCTTAGGCATTACTTCCGCCTTTTCGGTTGCAAGCCGCTGTTCGTAGGACATAACAAATGGGCCGGCTACCGGTGTAATCTGCCAACCCGCCGGCGTTTCGACCAGCCAGCCTTCCTTCTGAAAGAGAGCCAGCTGGTCACCGTACGAGCGTGGCAGCACCCGATTCCAGCGTTGTTGCTCGCCCGCTTCATGGGGCGGTCGTGGCTGTACAAAGCTCGCCAGCAATTCGATCTGCGCATACTCTGCCTTGACTGGCGAGCGGGCGAGCCCTTGCCCGTCGAGCTTTGGCCCGCCAAACAGTTTCCGCAAAAAGCTCATATCCTTTCACCTTCCCCCAGCGTTCGCAGCCCAGGCATCGCAGGCTCGGATGCCACTGGTTCGGCAAAGTCTTGTTGTTCACAGAGTGGGCCTAAAACGTGTTGTGGCTGCCCCGCAGAAGCTGACCGTTAACAATTGACAACCATTAACAATTGACCGTTGTCAATGATCATAGGCCCCAACGGTGAACGATGAACCATTGCGTAGACCGTAAGTTTATCTACTTCAAGGCTTTGCCCAACTGTGTTATGCTTCGTTAGATATTGTCGCTCAATCATTTTGCAATGATCACACCGGAAAAGCAAGTTTGCGCGCATGAGCGGGACCACGACCTATCTGCTATTGATCCGTCACGGTGAAAACGACTGGGTCGGCACTGACCGGCTGGCGGGGCGCACACCAGGCGTACATCTGAACGAGAAGGGAAAGGAACAGGCAGCCGCGCTGGCAAGCCTGTTGAAACACCAACCGATCACAGCTATTTATTCAAGCCCTTTGGAGCGCTGTCTCGAAACCGCCCAACCCCTGGCGGATGCGTTGGCGCTACCGGTAATCGTAGAGGAGGGGCTGTTGGAAGTGGATTACGGCGAGTGGCGCGGCGGCAATTTGAAGGAACTCGCCAAGCTGGCCGAGTGGCGGATGGTGCAGCACTACCCTAGCGTCTTTCGTTTTCCGCAAGGAGAGACGTTGCGCGAAGTGCAGCAGCGTGCTGTTAGCGCCATCGAACGTCTGCGCCAGCACCACCCCAACCAGGTGGTCGCCCTCTTTAGCCATGGGGATGTCATCCGCACCGTATTGGCCCACTATTTGGGTACGCCGCTCGATCTCTTTCAGCGCATTATCATCAACACCGGGGCGGTCAGCCTGTTGGCTTTTGGTGATGATGTACCCGGGGTGCTCGCTGTCAACCACCTTTCGCCACTGCCGGTGTTGGAGATCAAGCGCAAAGAGGAGTAGGATAAGATAGTAGCTTGCCCTATGGGTGCGCTCTGTGGTAGATTATTGGGCGGAGAGTGAATCGAGTCGAAGTATGGCTAACTTTGCGTACGATCTGAATCCGGTTCAATTTATTGTGGCCGATGCCGTAGGGGAACCTGGCCAGCGTACCTTCTTTTTGCAGGCCCGCGCTCGTGGCCGATTGGTGAGCGTCGTGCTCGAAAAGCAGGAAGTTGGCCAACTCGCCATTGCAGTGCTGCAACTGCTGGAGGAACTTGAGCGGCAGTATCCCCATCTGCCTGAGACAAAATCAGCCAAACAGCTGCTCGAACCCGAAGAGCCGTTTGACCCGATCTTCCGCGTCGGCCAGTTGAGCATCGGTTATGACGAAACAGAAGATATGGTCTGGTTGGTAGCCAAAGCCCTGGTTGTCAACGAGGAGGGCGAAGTGACCGACCCCAGCAGCGACGATGTGCCAGCGGTTCGTTTTGTGGCGACGCGCGACCAGATGCGCGCCATGGGCGAACATGCGCTCGAAGTTCTCTCCAAGGGGCGCCCTGTCTGCCCGCTCTGTGGCCGCCCTATCGACCGCACCGGTCATTTTTGCGCTCGCACCGATGGCCACGCCTTGTCGATTATCTTCTAAACCACAGATGGGCCTGGTTGCGCGCCCTCTCTGCATGTCGATGAACCAGATTGATACCTGAGCACATTTGACCAGAGGTGAATCCGTGACCTCATCTGTTCCGCCTTCCCCCGACCAACAGGAAGAATCGATTGCCCTGAACGAAGCGGATGTCGTCGCCGCGCTCCGCACCGGCAAAATCGCCGAAAAAGGCATGATGCCGTACAGCTCAAACACGAGCTTCCTCGTCTTTATCCAATCGAATCAGTTGACACTTCCCGCCGTTTACAAACCGCAGCGCGGCGAAAACCCACTGTGGGACTTTGAGTGGGGCACTCTCTGCCATCGCGAGACAGCCGCCTATCTTGTCAGCAGCGCGCTAGGGTGGAGCCTGGTGCCCCCCACGGTGCTGCGCACCGGGACGCGCGGGTTGGGCAGTATCCAGTTCTATATCGACCACGACTCCGACGTCCATTACTTTACCGTACAGTCGGATGCGCGCTATGCCCATAGCCTGCGACGACTTGCCCTCTTTGATTTCATCATCAACAATGCGGACCGCAAGAGCGGCCACTGCCTCATCGATGGGCAACAACGACTTTGGGCCATCGACCACGGGATCTGTTTTCACACCGATTACAAACTGCGCACCGTCATCTGGGAATTTAGCGGCGAATCGCTCGAACCTGAACTCCTGACCGATCTCCAGAAGTTGTGCCAACAGTTGGCAAATGAACAAAGTCCCTTGTCGCGCCAGTTGTGCGCCCTGCTTAGCGAGGCTGAAAACGCCGCGTTACTGGCGCGGGTGCGCCATCTGGTCCGCACCGAAGAGTACCCGTCCCCGCAACCACACCGGCGCAACTACCCGTGGCCGCCCGTGTAATGGTTAATGGTTAACAATTGATCATTAACCATTAACCATTGAAGGAGGTCGTATGAAAGCAGTGGTTATGGCTGGCGGGGATGGCGCCCGCCTACGCCCGCTAACTGTTGGCCGGCCCAAACCCATGGTTCCACTGGTCAACAAGGTGATGATGACGCATATCCTGGAACTATTGCGGAGTCACGGCATCACCGAAGTAGTAGTCACGCTGCGTTATCTGGCCTCTGCCATCCAGGATTTTTATGAGGATGGCAGCAATCTGGGCATGAAGTTGCACTATGTGGTGGAGGATATGCCGCTTGGCACCGCCGGCAGTGTCAAGAATGCGGCTGCGTTGCTCGACGACACCTTTCTGGTGATCAGTGGCGATGCGCTTACCGATTTCAATCTGCGAGAGATCATCGCCGCCCATCGTAGCCGCGGCGCCAGGGCGACGATCACGGTGACACAGGTGCCCAATCCGCTTGAATACGGTGCCACGGTGATCGATGATGAGGGCACAGTTGTCCGCTTTCTAGAAAAACCAAGCTGGGGCGAGGTGATTTCCGACACAGTCAACACCGGCATTTATGTGCTCGAACCGGAGATCCTCGACCTGATCCCTGAACACGTTGCCTACGATTTTTCAAAAGAACTCTTTCCCTGTATGTTGGGCCGCGGCATGGAGATCTACGGCCACGTGGCGGAGGGGTACTGGTGCGATATCGGCAATATCGAAGAATACCGGCGCGCCAGCGCCGACTTGCTCTCCGGCCGCGTGCGCCTCCCAGCGCCAATTGGCTCCCATATTGGCGGCGATATCTGGGTGGGCCAGGACGTGGAGATCGCACCGAGCGCCCAGCTCTATGGCCCTATCTATCTGGGAGACGGTGTCAAGATCAAGGGAGACGTCCAGATCTATGGCCCTACGGTCATTCGCGATTATACGGTCATCGACAACTACAACCGGATCGAACGCAGCATCATCTGGCGCAATAATTATATCGGCGAGAGTTGCGAACTGCGTGGGGTCATTGTGACGCGCCAGTGCAGCATCAAACCCAAGGTGGTAGCCTATGAGGGTGTCGTCATCGGCGACCACTGTACCCTGGGCGAGGGCGCAGTGCTACACCCCGATGTCAAACTCTGGCCGCACAAACAGGTCGATGCCGGCGCTACGGTCAAAGAGAGTATCATCTGGGGCACGCAAGGACATCGCACGCTTTTCACCCGGTATGGGGTTTCGGGCACGGTCAACGTGGACTTGACCTCCGAATATGCAGCCAAACTGGGCGCGGCGCTTGGCGCTACTATCCCCAAGGGCAAGTGTGTCGCCATCAATCGCGATGCCCATCGCAGTTCACGCATGTTGAAACGGGCGCTGGTTAGCGGATTACCCGGTGCGGGGATCAACGTCTTTGACCTGGAGAGCGTGGCGATCCCGGTGTTGCGCCACTTTGTGCGCAAACACCCCGATATGATGGCCGGCATCCATGTGCGCATCAGCCCCTTCGACCAGCGAGTGGTGGACATCCGCTTTATGAACGAAGATGGGATGAATCTGAGCTCAACGCTCGAGCGCACAATCGAGCGCAACTTCTTTCGCGAGGACTTTCGCCGCGCCTATCTGGACGAGATCGGGATCATCGAATATGCCCATAACCCGGTGGATGAGTACATCGAGGATTTTCTGCACCATATCGATGTGGAGCAAATTCGCCAGGCCAGGCTCACTATCGTAGTAGACTATTCGCATGGTCTCGCTGCTGATGCGCTGGCCGATATCCTCACCACGTTGGGCGTCGATGTAGTGCCCCTTAACGCACGGGTCGAGGAGACCAAGCTGGCGATGCTGGAGGAAGAGTTTATGGCCAACCAGCAGCGCGTCTCGCAAATCGTTCGCTCCCTGGAGGCGGATGTCGGTATCCAGTTCGATGTCGGAGGCGAGAAGCTCTTTCTCATCGATGAACAGGGTAATGTGCTCGACAATATCACAGCCGCCTTGCTTATGAGTGAACTGGCGCTGTGCGCCAATCCCGGCCATACGGTCGCAGCACTGGTCCACCTGCCCAAGGCGCTGGAGAAGATCGCTGATCGGCATGATGGCCGCGTCTTACGCATCAGCAACAGTATGCAATACGTCATGCTGGCGCCAGAGGAGACAAAGTTGTTGCTCGCTGTGGATGGAGCGGGCAACTATATCTTTCCTGATTTTCACCCAGCCGTCGATGGCCTCATGGCCGCCGTTCGCCTGTTGGAGTATATGGTTCGCCGCCAGTTGCCGCTGAGTGATGTCATCCGCAATTTGCCACCCGTTCACATGGCGCACCGTTCGGTTCCCTGCCCCTGGGAAGCAAAGGGCAAGCTCATGCGGCTGTTGCGCGGTCACTACCGCGAGTACAAGATCGATACGGTCGACGGTCTCAAGATTCTGCTGAGCGACGATGAATGGGTGCATCTGATTCCCAATCCAGACAAGCCATTTTTTGAAGTGGCGGCAGAGGCGACCAGCACCGAACGCGCTCAGGTACTGGTTGCCACCTACAGTGAACAGCTAGAGCAATTGCTGGCAAGTACACCCTTCTAGTCAAGATTGCCCATCAGCCCCTGGCCGTGGACAACCGTACCTCCCACCATCGTCGCCAGGACCTCTGTTTCCAGCAGCGCTGCCGGTTCCGCCGCCAGAATATCGTGGTCTAGTACGACCAGATCGGCCACCTTACCCGGCGTCAAGCTGCCCTGTACCTTTTCCATGCCCACCGAACAAGCTGCCCCGTTGGTATAGGCGTCGATGGCCTCAAGGAGTGTAAGACATTCCTCTGGATACCACCCCTCCGGCCCCGGCGAACCCTTGGCGCGGCGGCGGGTGGTCGCTGCATAGAGGCCCTGCAAGACATCGGGTGTCTCCACCGGCGCGTCTGAACCAAAGGCCAACGCGGCCCCGGCGCTCAGCAGGCTGCTCCAGGCGTAGGAGAGGCGGGCGCGCTCACCCCAGTGCGCATCGGCGAGCAGCATGTCTTGCGTGGCGTGGATGGGCTGCATCGAGGCGACGACGTTGAGCTCGGCAAAGCGCGCCACGTCGTCGGGATGAAGCACCTGGGCGTGCTCGATGCGGTGGCGTAGATGGCGGCCAATCCCTGCCCAGCGCGTGGCCTCGATGGCATTGAGCACATTGCGGTTGGCCTGGTCGCCGATGGCATGGATATGGACGGCCAGCCCGGCCCGCGCCGCCTTTTCCACCTGCGCTTTGAGTCGCTCGTTCGAGAGCATGGCGATGCCGTAGTTCTGCGGCTCGCCTTCGTAGGGGTCGATCATCAGCGCCGAGCGCGCCCCCAGCGACCCGTCGGAGAAGATCTTGACGGCGCCAATGCGGACCCACTCATCGCCAAAGCCGGAGCGCAGACCCAGCGCAATGGCCGAATCCAGCTCCGCTTCGGGCACCTGTTGTACGACGCGTAACGTCAACTCGCCCTGCTCGCGCAATTCCTGAAAGGCGCGCAAGGCAACGGCATCCTCCATGTTGTGGATGCCCACGATTCCCATGCGGTGAACCTTCTGCATGGCGAGCCGCACCGCATCCATCGCTTCGCCGGGCGTCGATTTGCTCTCCAGGCGGGCGACCAGGTTCATGGCATTCTCTTTGAGGATGCCAGTAGGAGCACCGGTGGCCGGGTCTCGCTCGATCTCGCCGCCGTCGGGGTCGGGCGTGGCGGCGGTGATGCCGGCCAACTCCAGTGCCCGGCTGTTGGCCCAGCCGGCATGGCCGCACTTGCGCCGCAGAAAGATGGGGTGCGCGGTGGTGACACGGTCCAGGTCGTGGCGGGTGGGGAAGGCGTATCCCGGCCAGAGCGACTGATCCCAGCCGCGGCCGCTGAGCCAGTGGCCGGGCGGAGTCTGTGCCGCATGGCGGGCGACGGTCTCCAGCGCCTGCTCTAGGGCCGGTACGCCCATCAAGTCGATCTGTTTGAGACTTAGTCCATACCAGAGAAAGTGGATGTGTGCGTCGATAAAGCCGGGCAGCACGGTGCGCCCGCCCAGGTTGATGCGCCGGGTCTCGGCGGTTGCCAGATTGGTGATCGTCGTATTGTTGCCGATGGCAGCCACCCGGCCCCCGGCAATGGCGATCGCTTCGACCTGGGGGATGGCCGTGTCCATTGTATAAATCTTACCGTTGTATAATAGTGTTTCGATCTGCATCTGTGAATCTCCTGATGGAAGTGGGTGCGATATGAGACAAACTACCGGCCAACCTGATCGATAACAAGTGAATCGGTAATCGGTGACAAGTAATCAGTAATGAGTAACGGTCAGCGGCATATGACCTATCTTATCATACACGCTCGTCTCGCCACCATGCGGATAGTCTTTTCTCGTGCTATAATAGCATAGCGCATCCCCATCTCGTGCCGGTGTGAGGGACAATCATGGCAACAACTCTGTATGATGTAGACTTTTACGCCTGGACCCAAGAGCAGGCGAAGCTGTTGCGCCAGGAGGAATTCAGCAGACTGGACATCACAAACTTGATCGATGAGATCGAGGACATGGGCAAGAGCCAGCAGCGCCAGCTTTACAGCCGGCTGGTTGTGTTGATGACGCCCCTGCTCAAATGGCAGTTCCAGCCGGGCAAGCAATCGCGCAGCTGGCAGGCCACCATCCGTGTCCAGCGCCGGCGCCTTCATCGCTTGCTAGACCAGACTCCGAGTTTGCGCGCCCACCTGGATCAAACGATCATCGAAGCCTACGCAGATGCAGTAGACGAAGCCTGGGCTGAGACTGGCCTGGACGTAGAAACGTTTCCTTCGGCCTGTCCCTATACCAGTACTCAACTGCTTGATGAGACCTTTTTCCCCACAGACAATCCATAATCAACCAAATCCAATAGGAGTACATCGATGGACGATTTCGTCTACCGCGGGGCCAAGACCAGCCAGATCAGCTTTCCGCTGGGCGGCATTGGCACGGGCTGTATCGGGCTGGCGGGCAACGGCCGGCTCATTGACTGGGAGATCTACAACCGGCCCAACAAGGGCAGTGTAAACGGCTTCTCCCATTTTGCCGTCAAGGCGGAGGCAAAGGGGAGGGTGCTCGATGCCCGCATCCTTCACGGCGATCTGCGCGCGCCCTATCAGGGCGAGTTGGGGACATCGCGCTTTAGCTCGTTTGGCTGGGGACCCCGGCGCGAATATCTGACCGGGCTGCCCCATTTTGACGAGGTGGAATTCCGCGGTGAGTATCCCCTGGCCGACTTGACGTTTCTGGATGCGGATGATCGTTTTCCCGGGAAGGTTTCCCTGCGCGCCTTTAACCCGCTCATCCCGCTCAACGACAAAGATTCGGGGATTCCAGCTGCCTTTTTTGAGTTTGCCATCTCCAACCCAACAAGCGAAACGCTGACCTACACCGTGGCCGGTGTGCTCAACAATCCGCTGCCGGCCAACAACCTCAACACGGTGACCGAACAAGGGTGGGGCCATGTGCTCAAATTGCGCAGCGACAGCCTCGACCCGGACTCGGTGCGCTATGGCAATCTGACGCTGGCCACCGACGCGGCCCAGCGGAGCGCGCAGGTGAGCTGGCAGCAGTATTGGTTCCGCGGCAGTTGGTTCGACAGTCTGGAGGTCTATTGGAATGACCTCAACACGCCAGGTCTGTTCCAGAACCGGGTCTACCCGGCTGACGGCGCGGGTGAGCGCAACGAAGGTCTGCTGGCTGCCCATCTCGACATTGCACCCGGCGAGACGAAAAAAGTGCGCTTTCTCATCAGTTGGAGCTTTCCCAACTGCGAAAACTATTGGAAACCCCCACAGACCTCGTTTATCGAGGTGGCCGATTTCCGTCAGGAAACCGACGTTTCCCCACCCAAACCGATCTGGCAAAACTATTACGCCACAATTTGGCCGGATTCTGCCAGCAGCGCCGAGTATGCGCTGACAAACTGGGATCGCCTCGCCGCCGAGACGCAACGGTATCACGATGCCCTCTTTGGCTCTGACCTGCCGGTTGAGGCGCTGGATGCGGTCTCGGCCAATATCTCGATCCTCAAATCGCCCACGGTGCTCCGCCTGGAGGATGGCACCTTCTACGGCTGGGAGGGCTGCCATCCCACCGAGGGTTGCTGCGAGGGAAGCTGCACCCATGTGTGGAACTATGCCCAGGCGTTGCCCTTCCTCTTCCCCAGGCTGGAACGCTCCATGCGCGAGGCGGATTACCGGTACAACCTGCGGCCCAATGGAAGCATGCCCTTCCGCCTCCAGTTGCCGCTCGGTATCGGCCGGTCAACTTTTCGTGCCTGCGCCGACGGCCAGTTTGGCGGTGTGCTCAAAACCTACCGCGACTGGAAGGTCAGCGGCGACAGCGACTGGCTGCGCAGCCTGTGGCCGGCGGTCAAGAAATCGATTGACTTTGCCTGGCATCCAGAGAACGAAGATAAATGGGACCCAGATAAGACCGGCGTCCTCTGGGGGCGCCAGCATCACACGCTGGATATGGAACTCTTTCACCCCAACTCCTGGCTGACGAGTATGTACCTGGGTGCGCTCAAAGCCGGCGCCGAGATGGCCGAACACCTGGGCGATCACGAGAGCGCGGTCGAGTATCGTGCGATCTTCGAGCGCGGCAAGGCCTGGGCGGATGAGCATCTCTTCACTGGGGAATACTATACCCAGCGCGTCGACCTCAAGGATCGGTCGCTGGTCGAAGCGTTCGAGGGCAAAGATGATTCGCTCCATGGCAGTTCGGCGCTCAAGGCCTACTGGAACGATGAGCATGGGGAGATCAAATACCAGTTGGGCGAAGGCAGCAGTATCGACCAAGTGTTGGGCCAGTGGCACGCCAGCCTCTACGGTCTGGGCGACCTCCTCGACCCGGCGCAGGTGAAGCAGGCCAACGCTGCCCTCTTCAAGTACAACTTTGTGCCGGTCATGCGCGAGGCGTACAACCCCTGCCGTATCTACTCGCTCAACGACGAGGGTGGGCTGGTCATCTGTGCCTGGCCTGAAGGGTCGCAGAAGCCGTTGATCCCGGTGCCCTACTCGCAAGAAGCCTGGCCCGGCACCGAGTATTCGGCAGCCAGCCACATGATCATGGTGGGCCTGGTGGATGAGGGGATGACCGTGGTCAAAGAAGCGCGCAAACGCTTTGACGGCGAACGGCGCAACCCGTGGAACGAATTCGAGTGCGGCAGCAACTATGCCCGCTCCATGTCATCGTATGCCCTGCTCAACGCCTTTAGCGGCTTCGAATTCGATCTGGTGCAGCACACCATCGGTTTCAACCCAGTCCAGATGGAGAATGGGCGCTTCCGCTGCTTCTGGTCGCTTGACAGCGGCTGGGGCGAAGTGGAGATAACGCCGGATGCAGTGGAACTGTGGCTGCACGGTGGCCACCTCGATGTGCAGACGGTGCGCCTGCCCTTCCTTGCCGGTCAGACCGTGCAGTCGGCGACCGTGGGCGGGCAGAGGGTGGCCTTTACCCAGGCTGGCGGCGCAGTTCAACTGGCGGCCACCACTCGAATTGAGCAAGGTCAGGTGTTGCGGTTGGAGAATTGACTCGATAGAAAAGGTAAAAACACTACGAGTTTCTTTGGGCGATGCTGTCAGGTACAATCGCTCGTGCCGCTCCCAGAGGCCCACCTTTGGGAGCGGCAAATCTGTGCAGTGACCTGGCTTTGCGCGAACCTGCTGAGTGGTGGTTGCGCAGGCTCAAGTACATAAGATGAGCAGGGCCGCGATAAAAAAAGTCGAAATTGCAGGACAATTGTCGCTGATTCCAGATGATAAGCTACATGCCGTGTGGACCTATATGCGGACTATCTTGAAGGACGTAGAGACGCCAGCCCAAAGCCGCCGGAGCCTACGTGGAATCTGGAAAGGCAAGGGGTTCGAGCGGATCGCTGATCTGACAGCCGAGTTGGCTCAAGAACGCACCCAAGCTCACGCCTCGGCGAGCGCCTCGATGCACTGCGCACCCTCGTTGCGGACATTGTTGACAAAGGTGCTCACCGGATAGGCGCGCATGGCCTCAGCCGGGTAGGGACGCAAGAGATGGCGCAGTTGGTCCAATTCCTGCGGCGAGTCGTCGCCGCCGCTGCCCAGCCACATGCCGTAATCTTCCGGCGCAATGATGACCGGCATCCGGTTGTGGAGTGGCTCCATCAGCTCGTTAGGGTCGGTCGTGAGGATCGTGCAGGTCTCTAGCGCCGAACCATCGGCCCCCTGCCAGAATTCCCACAAACCAGCCAGACCAAACGGGGTTTCATCGCGCTGCGTGATGTAGTAGGGCTGTTTGCGCGTTCCCCGCTTCTGCCACTCGTAAAAGCCGCTGGCGGGAACCAGACAACGCCGGCGCTTGAAAGCAGCCCGAAAAGCCGGCTTCTCGGCTACGGTCTCGGCGCGGGCGTTGATCATCTTGGCGCCCAGAGACGGGTCCTTGGCCCACGAAGGGACAAAGCCCCACTGCACCAGCGCCCACTCGCGCGCCTTGCTCTGAGGGTTGATGCGCACCACCGCTACCGGTTGTGTGGGTGCGATATTGTAACGCGGCACAGTCACGGGCGCTTCGGGCAGATCGAAGAGCTCGGCCAGTTGTTCAGGTGAAGCGTTGAGTGTAAATCTTCCGCACATATTTTCTATTTTACCATATGCGGTTGAAATTGAGCAATTTCCGCACGCTATGATACAATCGGCGGCGTTGGCAGCGCTCTCCGTTATTCCCGGCCAACCGGCGCTTGCTGGCTTATCTGGCAGACGCTATTCCATCCATCTATCAACCTGAACTTATCAGAGGCAGTAGAGTTGTGGACAACCGAATCACGCGCCGTCGCTTTGTGCTGGGCGGTGGTTTGGGCGCGGCGGCCCTTGTGGCCGGCTGCGCCTCGAACAACAGCCAGCTCTTTATGGCGGGCAGCGCTGTGACAGCCGTTCATCTGCCACAGCACAGCCCTGCACGCCCGCCACTGGGGTCTCCATTGCGCGCCCATCTACCCACGCCCGATGTCCCGCTGGAAGTCAAAATCGGCCAGATGATCATGCTTGGTTTCCGCGGCCGCTATCTGACCGACGAGAGCATGATCCTTCGTGCCGTGCGCGACCAACATGTGGGGAGCGTCGTGCTCTTCCGCTACAATGTCCAGGCGCCCGACCAGTTGATAGCACTTACGGCTACGCTGCAAGCCGCGGCCAGCCGGCCTTTGCTGATCGCCATCGACCACGAGGGCGGGCTGGTCAACCGTTTTGCTGGCGACTTTGGCTTTGCCAGCAATCTCTCGGCGCAAGAATTGGGCGCCAGGAACGACCTGGCTGTCACCCGCACCCAAAGCGAAAACGCCGCCCAACGGCTGGCCGCCTTTGGCGTTAATCTCAACCTGGCGCCGGTGGTAGACTTGAACCTCAATCCCAGAAGCCCGGCTATCGGTGGCGTCTACCGCAGCTTTTCAGCTGATCCGACGGTCGTGACGGAACATGCCCGCGCTGTGATCGAAAGTCACCGCCAGCACAACGTGTTTTGTACGCTCAAACACTTTCCCGGACATGGCAGCGCACGCACCGATTCCCATCTGGGTTTTGTCGATGTCAGCGATACCTGGCAAGAGAGCGAACTCACACCTTACCAGAACCTGGTCCAGGACGGTCTGTGCGATGCCGTGATGACAGCGCACATATTTAATGCGAACCTGGACGCAACCCACCCGGCCACGTTGTCGCAGCCGATCATTAGCGGGATTCTGCGCCAGCAGTTGGGGTACGATGGCGTGGTCATCACCGATGACATGCAGATGCGCGCCATCTCCCGCCAATATGACTTTGAGACGGCGGTGCATCTTGCTGTCGAGGCGGGAGTGGACATCCTCGCTATCGCCAACAACCTGGTCTATGCCGAGGATTGGGCCGCCCGCACCATCGATATCCTTCACACACTGGTCGAGCAGGGGAAAGTAAGCGCTGAGCGGATCGACCAGTCGTACCGGCGGATCATGCGGCTGAAAGCGCGACTTGCCCCGCCCGCCCAGGAGGGAGACATCGCATGATCCTCAGGGGGCGTGCGATGTCTGAACTCAACTTTTGCAAAGCTACCGTGTATCCAGCCCGGACTAGAACAGCTCTAGTCCGCTTACCGTGCTGCCACGGCGCTACACGATTTTGGTTCGTTTTGAACCTATACAGACAGGTCAGGAGTGTCGAACAGACGCCGGGCGTGGAGAAATCCTCTCATGGCCTCCTGGCCCGATGTGGCGCCTGTGTTGAGAATGCGGTGGGCAGCCTGCGCCACGACCGTCGGGTCACCGGTCCCCAGGCCGGCGGCCAGTTGGTGCCAGGGTTCGGCAAATTCTCCAACACCTGCGTGGCGAAGCCATGCGGCGCTCAGGCGCGTGGTACGCGCCGCAGCAGTCGCGGCGGCAGCCTGACCAACTGCCGCCGCGCGCACACCCAGGTTGCTCCGCTCCCCAAAAAAGAAGATTCCCGCCAGCCAGCCCACCAACAGATCATCCCCTGCCGGGGTTAGACCGGGCCCCAGGCCGGCCAGCCGCCGGGCGCCCGCCGTGATCAGGTGTAGATCGCCCGTGCGCCAGCCTGCCTGCAAAGCAGCCAGG
>QEUW01000733.1 GCA_003577005.1 Chloroflexota bacterium
TAAAATAGCCAAGGCCTCGCGTACGGGTGTCCTGGAGATATTGAGGGAAGCAGCGAGTTGCTCCTCTACCAGGGGCTGGTTGGGCGCCAGATGGCCAGAAAGGATCGCCTCCTTGATCGCAGCGTAGACCGCTTCGCGGAACTTGGGGGTCTTGGCGATGCGACGAGCATGGCTGACGAATACAGATGCAAAGGGATTTGTATTGTCCACAGGCGTCTCCATACGTGGTATAGTGGGCTGCAGCCAGGTGCTGGTCCTCCGATTCTGTATGCAGTATACAAAATGGACGCAAATCATGCAACTCGAAGGCTCCAGTTTGTGCCCTGGCTGTGGTCTGGCGGGTTGACAACCGCTGTGGCGACTGTTATAATCAGGCGCATGATCCTCCTCATCAATCCTTTTCTGTCTAGAAGCATGACGTTTTGTATACAATAGAGTTGCTCGGAAATGAGTTGCTGTCGCGGGTAAACAAGTAGACGGGTTCGCCTGGCTGCTCCTTACACTTGGTCTATATTCTTTGTGGTCCACCGTTTGCTTGCCAACAGATTTGCCAAAATTCAGCAAGGAGGAAGTAGATCATGACCCACCAACCTCTTTCCCGGCGCGGCTTCTTGCGGCTGAGCGCATTTGTGGCCGGGACAACTGCGCTGGCCGCCTGTTCGCCGGCCAGCCCGCCAGCTCCGCAGGTGGCTGAACCGGCCACCGGCGCCGCTGGCGGGCAGCCCGCCGCAGCTGCCAATCAGGTTCGTTTTGCTAGCTTTGACTGGTTTGCAATGGTGCCAGGCCAGAAGTGGGATGAGTACAACCTCAGCGAGGCCTTTGCCGAGTTCCACACCGAATACCCCGAAATCGAGATCCTGTGGGAGCCACATGGCGACGGCTGGGACACCAAGGTGCTCACCAACATGGCGGCCGGAACCGCCCCCGATATTATGTCTACCTGGCCCCCAGTTGTCAATACCTGGGCTGAGAAACAGCAACTGCTCGATCTTCAGCCCATGGTCGATGTGGACCTGCCCAACGCCAACGAACTCTTTCTCAAATCGGGTTGGGAACAGGCGTGGGATCCTATCACCCAGATTCGCATGGCGATGGTCACCGGTATTGACGTGACCAGCGTCTACTATAACAAGATCGCCTTCGAAGAAGCCGGCGTTCCCCTCCCAACGCCTGAGTGGACGACCGATGAATACACTGATGCCGCGGTCAAGCTCACCCAAACCGACAGCGGCGGCGCCATCACGCGCTGGGGCGGCCAGTTGCGACCAGACTATGTGTTGGGCTATTTTTACTATGTCGAAGCGTTTGGCGGCAATGTGCGCGACGCCGATACACAGATGGTCTGTCTGCTCGACGAGGAGCCGGCGCTGCAGGCATTGGAGTGGGTCCGCCACGGTATGTGGGACCTCAATTGTTTTGGGCAGACCAACCAGATCAACGCTACCGGCATCCCCAACACGTGGACTGGCGTGTTGCCGGCTAATATTGTGGCCTTTGCCGAGCGGAGCGCCGACCAGTTCTTTGACTTGGCCGAAGCGTTGCCCGAAGGCTCCTGGAATATTGCCCACGTCCCCAACGGGCCGGTCGATCAGGCGTGCATGGGTGCACCCGACCTGTGGTGCGTCTACAAAGGAGTAGTCGATCGCGGCAACCAGGATGCGGTCTGGCAGGTCCTCAAGTGGATGGCGGCCAGCGACTACTACCAGGACAATATCGCCGCCAAGGCTGGTCGCGTCCCCGGTCTGGCCAGTGCCGCAGAGAAGTGGCCATCGATTTTGCGCAGCATCGACAGTCGCCTGGAGCCGGTGGAACTCGAAGTGGTGCTCGACCAGCTCAACACCGGTGAGGCGCGCGGCCCGCAGCTCTTCCGCTACCAATCGGTGGCCGAGGAATTGCTTGGCCCGGCTATGGAGCAGATCTATGTCGAAGGCAAGACATCGGTCGATATCTTGAAGGAAGTGGCGCCCAAGGTAACCGAAGCGCAGCAAGAGGCGCTGCAGCGCGCCAGCGGTGCGTAAGGGAGCAGAGAGTGGAGACCGAAGATCGGAGACTGGAGCTTGGTTGGTTGCGAGACACCCAATCTCTAATCTCCACAAGGAGAGAACTATGTCTATCGTCATCACAGGTTCTGTCGCATACGACTATCTGATGTTTTATCCCGGCTTGTATCGCGAACAGATTCTGCCTGACCGACTCGACAAGATCAGCCTCAGCTTTCTGGCGGAATCGATGCGCAAGGAGCGCGGCGGCGTGGCAGCCAATATCGCCTACACGATGAAACTGCTCGGCGCCGATCCCATCGTC
>QEUW01000734.1 GCA_003577005.1 Chloroflexota bacterium
GTCGCCGTACACCGGCTGCGCGCCGGCGTCGATGAGCGTCTGCGCCGGCGTCGCCATCCCCTGTTGGGCCAGCGCCTCTGACGGGGAATTGTGGCGCACGAGGATACGCACCTCCTTGCCCTGTGCCAGTAGTTGCTGTGTGATCACCCCACCCAAAAGTCCGGTTGCGCCGACGATTAGGATCATGAGAAATCTCCTTGTGGTGTAGTATCTACTCGAAAGAGAAATACACCCTCGCCAGGTTCGGGCAGTGATTCCTCTTCAAAGCTTAAGACGTCATCGGTGATCGCCCCAATGGGCCGTTTGCGAAGCCGCCAGACGCGGTTTACTTCAGATATATTCTATTCTCCTTCTATCTAGGTTAGAAATTGCCGCTCTTTACCTGTTCGATCAACTGGTAACCGGCTTCGGTAAGACCGATAATCTCTGTCATCACACCGATTTCAGCGGAAGTATCCAAGTATGCAACCCTGGCCGGAGGAAGGTTAAGTGTTTGAACAACAGAGTAACCTTTGTCAGTCAGTTCCCTGGTGGCCTTATCAAGCTCACTCTCCGGCACCATATGCGCGATGTGCTGTACCCCGTTCCCACCATTCTTCGTCAGGAAGTCAGTATAGATACTCTGGCCGGAGACTGGCTGAATCAGTTCCAGCATTGTCTCTCCTGAATAGGTCAAGTAGAGATGAAATTCAAAGTCCCCCGGCCCTCCATGGTAGGTTCCTTCTAGATCCTGTGCCCGTAGATTTTCCATCTTCAAAAAGCGCGATACTCCCAGGGTTTCCCGAAAGAACCTCTCTGTTGCCTCGATATCCCTGACAACCCATGCCACCTGGCCAAAATGGTTGCCAATCAATGTCGATGATGGGTTTTGCGACATAGAATTCTCCTTTATGAACGCAGGTAAACAGTGACGATAGATAGCAGGCGTTGGCCTGCCTCAGATACGTGACACACCAGCCGTGATCGGCCGGCATTGGAGCAGATACAACTCCCCGCCCCGATAGGCGCACTCCACGTCCACGGGCCAGCCCATGGTTGCTTCCAACCTAATGGATAGACGAGCCATCTCCACGATCTGCTCGCCGCTAAGGACTGGCTGGCGGCGCAGCCATTGGGGTACAGGAATCTCGCGGGTGCCATTGGCCGCGGGAACGGTCATCCGTTCTTTGTCGGCAACCTGACGCTGTTGAATGGCGAGATCGGCTTTGCGCACCACGTAGGCGTCAGGGGTCACACTGCCGCCTACGATACTCTCGCCCAGCCCCCAACTGGCGTTGATCACACACTCCGTGCGGTTGCCAGTGATCGGATTGGCGCTGAAGACTACACCAGAGACATCCGCCGGAATCAGTTGCTGGACCAATACAGACATCGCTACCGCTTCAGACAGACCCCAGTGACGGCGATACGCGATGACGTGAGGCGCCTGTGCGGACCGCCAACAGGCCAGAACCGCCGCTGCCACAGCCTCCACCCCCGCGAGGTTGAGGTAACTGGCATGTTGGCCGGCAAATGACGCCAGATGACCATCCTCATCCAGGGCCGAGGAACGCACCGCCACCCTGGGTGGATGCGCACCGCAGACTTCACCCAAGCGGCGGTAAGCCGTGGCCAATGGCGCAGCGAGTTCCGGGGGAAGAGTCGCTGCGCCATCCTCACTCTGGGCTCGCCAATGCTCGAATGCTGATGCGGTCAGGCAGAACGCTGGCGGCACCTGGTAGGCAGCCGCCAGGTGACAAAGATTGGCGCCCTTGCCGCCTACCAGCGTACAGTCTTGGCACTTCCCCTGGCCAAGCCAGACAATAGCCACGGCAGGCCTCCATCACTTCATCTCGACGATGCGCACCGTGCCGGTGTGACCTTCCACCTCGACAATCTGCCCATCTTTGATCACACTGGTGGCAATCCCAGTCCCTACGACGGCGGGGATGCCATATTCGCGGGCGACGACGGCGCAATGGCTGAGGATGCCGCCCGTATCGGTGACTACCGCCGCTGCGGTGGCAAAGAGCGGCGTCCAGGGCGGCGCTGTGGTCGTGGCAACCAGCACATCTCCCGGTTGCAGCCGGGCGGATTCGGCCAGCGATGTGATCACCCGCGCCGGCCCCTGCGCCGTGCCAGGGGATCCGGCGTTTCCGTACAGCACATTCGGATCCGTTGATGGCTGCGGCGGTGCACCGAAGAATTTGCCGATGGTGCGGCTCACCGGGTCGTCGGCGGGGGGGCCGGCGGGCGGCGTGCCCAGGGCCGGCGGCGGCTGGATCCCCTGGAAGTAGGCCAGTTCGGCCTGCCGCCCCGCCACCGCCTGCGCTGTCTCGCGCACCTCCTCCAGCGTCAGGAAGAAGATGTCGTCCGGTTTGTCCAGTACTTGAGCCTGAGCAAAGCGGCGGCCGAATTCCAGGAACGTGCGGCGCACCGGATACCAGCCGCGGAAGTCGATCCAGAAGCCGTGGTCCTCGGTGAGGACGCTGCCCTGCTGGGCCGCCTTGAGCAGGAACTCGAAATGCGCCACTACCGGCTGTGGATAATCCACCATCTGCGCCCGCACCTCGGCCAACAGGCGCTCCCGTTCCGCCGCCAGCCGGGCCGTCTCAGCCGCCAGATCCCGGTCGGGCTGG
>QEUW01000136.1 GCA_003577005.1 Chloroflexota bacterium
ACAAAGACGCCGGGTTTCAATCGCAGCCAACCGATTGAGCCGTATGCACGCGGCACAGCCGGATCATTCGTAATTGGCGTGGGCTGACCGTGATAGGCGACCGACACTGTAAAGAGTTGCCCATTGGCGAGCCGCGCAGCGGGCGTCAGCGTCAGCTCGCTGCCGGTGCGCTGGAAGCGAGCCGGACGATCATTCACCTGGATAGCGTCGATGGTGAGTCCAAAGAAATCCAGGTTGAAGGTGCGCAGCGGTTGAGTGGCTTGCGCCAGGATCGTAGTCGTGCCTGTGATCGTGTTGCTCGCCATCTCCACCTGGAGGTCGATGGCGTAGTGCATCACGTCGTAGCCGCCGTTGCCCAGGTGCGGGTAGATGGGATCGCCCAGACCGGCCGCGCCGACAACCGGTGTGGTGGGTGCAGCAGGCGGCGTTGCCAGCGCCGGCAGGGCACAAGCGGTCAGCACGACGTAGGCCAGCAGCAAGATACTGACTCCATTGCCAGTTCGCCTAGACATCCTTCCCTGAAAAGTGAGAAAACTCATGGATGCACCCTGCGAGTATGTCCAAAATAAGGGGCCAATCCGCCGCCGACATTTTGCCAATGCAGTTGACGCGCAGTTGACTATTTGCTATACTTTTGTAAGTCCAGTCTGATCCGCATTCGCAACGGAGCGGATAGTATTCCTTTGGCGAAAGATGAAATCGATGACCATCCTACAAATTAGCCCCAGAGTTGTGGCGGTCGCTGCTCTAGTGAAACGGTTTAGCCACAGCGAGCTCGCGCAACTGGTGGCAATAGTGCCCGCTCTGCACGAGGTCCAGCCACATGACGACGAGCGTTTGATCGCTCACTTTCGCCAACTCGGCGTGGAACAACGCGCCGGCCGTTCCGCCAGCCCTGATGATCTCTTCCTCGGCGGTTTGATGTATGCCCAGTACTTTGCGCTCTCTGCTGTGGAACAAGACGCCCTTTGGGAACAGTTATTTGCCGAAACCGCTGTAGATATGGAAACCGTGCCCGAAGTGGATTTAGCCGAGGATGCCAAGCTGTCTGCTGGATAAGAACGTTGTGCGCAGAGCCATCGAAGGCATCGGCAAGACGCAGTTCGGGCGCCCACTGACGAAAGAGGAGCTTTCTTCGCTCCGTTTGCTCCTGGCGGCTGAACAGGGCCAGTTTGAACTGTTCATCTCCATCGAGATGCAACATATTTTGGATCGCTATGGCGATCATCCCGATGTTCAGGTGTTTCGCCGCTTTGTATAGGTGTTGCGCCCCGCGCGCTACTTCAAACGTTGGGCGCGACGGCTGCGGACACATGGTTTCACCAGCGAAGATGCCAAGGTATTGGCGTTGGCGACCTTCGGCGCTGCTCCAGCAGCCAATGCGCTGGGTGTTGAGCAGATCGCAACGTTCGATCAACCGCTGATCAACCATTTTGCGCAGCTTCAAGATCGTCTTACCCGCAGATTGAGATCGATGACCGCCCAACTTCCCACTCCTTACTCATTAGCCAGGTTGCCCGTTGTTCGCTCGCCGTATGATTTTCAATAGAAAGCTCAGATCAGCTCTGTCAATGGCGGGTGTCCTCTCGGTGTGGCCAGCGCCGCATCGGGCAGGACGTAGGAATAGGACAGCCGCTCATCCTCCCATTCCAGCATCTCCGGGAAACGAGTGTTGGGCAGCACTTGCACGGCGAAGATCTCCTGCACGCCGCTTTCAAAGCGCAAAAAGCCTAGCGCCTGCCCACTTTCGCTGTGCCGCGCTGCCCTTGTTCAGCGGTGAATGCTCCGCTCGCAGCCTGTGCGCTCTCAACCATCCAATTGGTCGTCGCTATCTCGTCTAGCCGGCCAACTGGCCAGGTCAGGACCCTTACCCTCCCGGACGTGGTAGCATTTGCCCTGCTGGTTCATCGGGCACGGCCAGGCGTTGGAAGAGAGCTTGCAGGCCCGGCGCCGCCACCATCTCTTGAAAGAGCTGTACATAGGCATCTTCACCGGCGTCCGCCTCTACCACCTCCACTGTCAACGCCGCCGGGCTGTGCTTGGGATAGAGCAGCAGCGTGGCGAACGGCTCGCCAGCGGCAAAGCTGATGGTCTGGTGCGGGCGGGTGAATTGCCAGTGAACGGCGACCGTCGCCGGCAATAGCGAGGCATCGACCAGGCTCTCCAGCGGAGCCAGGCCATCCTGGAGCGCATTGAGCGGGCCGCGCACCCAGAGTTGATGTTCGCCCGCGGTCTTGAATTGATAGCCGGGATAAAAAGTGAGCAGCCCCTCGCCGAGGTTGCTCTGCACAAAGGCGGGCTGCGCTGTGGCGTCTCCGGCCAGATGAATCTCGATATCTTCGGGCTTTGACCCACCGTGCCAGGTGGCTGCAAAGGCAACCGGGCAGCAGATCTGCCATCCGGCGCCGGCAAAATTCAGGGTGGCGGGGGCCGGGTCTTGACCTGGCTCGCTTTCCTCTGCTACCGGTTGCAACGGGACGGGCCGGTCATGCAGCGGATAGGCCGTGATGATCCTGTTCTGGTTGTATTTGTTCATTGGCGCGTCAACTTTCGGTGGGATGGCGCGAACCGCCGCACGACCGTTTGTCTCCCCCCCAAAGGTATAGTGAAAGGCGTCGATGTCGCGCCGGTAGGTGGCGGCCACCAATGCCTGGGTCTCTGTATCGTAATACTCCTGATAAGGCCGGTGCGCCGAGCGGTTGCGGTGCGGCAGCGTGGCCTCGATGCCCAGCAAGCGGCAGAGCTGGCCGAAATCCTCGTCCAGGTGCTCGAAGCGCCCGATAAAGTCCATTTGCAGATTGTCTGCCGTGACAAAGTCTTTTTGTGGAAGCAGATGATTGGCGATGCCCGGCGGGGTTGCCGCCAGTTCGCAGGCGCGACGGATGCGCTGTTCCACGGTGAGGTCTTTGAATCAGGGGCTCATCCACCGGCAGAAGATTTCTGAGACCAGCCGCTCCCAGGGGTTTCTGACAAAGCAGAACTTGAAGTAGGAGTTGAGCTGCGCCGGCGTGAGGATGCCGTAGTCGGCCAGTTCCTGGAGCGTCAGGTGGTTGAGCGGGGCGTGCGGGACGCGCACATCATCCCACTCCCGGCGCAGGAGCTGACAGCTCTCATCGCGCAGCGCCTCCTCGATGCTCGTGCCGGCGGTCTTGGGGATGTGGATAAAAATAAATTTGTGCTTGTGCGAGATCATCGCGGCGCCTCTCATCGACAACTCAATCAAATGTCGCACCGATGCTGCCGGTTCAGGTTTGGCCGTAGACAATTGTTTCCCATCCGCTACACTCGATTCCTTGCGGAATTCGCGGATTCCTTTCCCCACAGCGCCAAAGACTTCGGGCAGCTTGCCGATTCCAAACAACATGGCGACGATCACCAAGATCAACGTCAACTCCACCCAGCCAATCTGCGGTATCATGGGTAGGCTCCTTGTGCGAAGATGTGTGAACCCATCATCCCGGAAGCTCGCAGCTTCCGGGATGATGGTCAACTCTCAATGCAACGCACGGCGGGTCAGCCTCGTCCTCGTTCTCGGCAACGCTCCAGTCGGGAACGAGGACGGGTACGAAAAGCTTGAAGTCACCAAGAACTTTAGGTTCCTTGGGAATTCAGGGGGTTAGGAGTGGGTTGGTTCGTTGGATAGTTGGTTAGTCGGAGAAGCGCAGCCAGCCAACCAACCAACGAACCAACCGACGAACCGTCGTCAACCCCCTGAGATCCGGTTGAACCGAACTTTACTAATCCGGCTGCGCCGTCGTCGTGGTGGGTGGCGGCGTCGTCGTGGTGGTCGTGGGCGGCGGCTCGGTCGTCGTGGTGGTGGTCGTCGTCGGCTCCGTGGTCGTGGTCGTCGTCGTCGTCGGACAGCTTGGCGAGTCCTTGCTGGCGTCCACCTGCTGGCGTGCGGCCTGGTCTTCTTTGATCATCCACGTGATCTTGTTGCCGTCGAACACCACCGAAAACACGTACTCATGCGTCCCCGGCAGGAAAGTGTCGGGCTGCCCCCGATACTTGGGTTCGGACGTGAACATGTTCTTGGCATGTGACGGATCGAAAGGAATGACGATCGTGCTGCTGGACGTGTTGATGTAGCCGAAGTAGGCCGTATACGTGCCGTTGCCATTGTCGGCGACACACTGCAAGGTTGGATAGACACTCCCTGCTGCCGCTCGCACTTCCACCGTTGACACAATGGGCAGCAAGGCCAGCGACAGCCCGGCGGCGGCGAAAGCGGTCAGCGCCTGCCGCCGGCTGAGCATGGGCCGCGGCGCCTGCGTCGTGGTGATCTTCTCCTGGAGCAAATTGGCTTTCTCCAATTCGTCCAGCGCCAGCCAGAGCATCTGCCCCGCCTGGTTTTGCGACACATTGAACTTGCGGCGCAGGAGTTCCGTCAACTGCTCGGGTGTGGTCTGCCCGTCGCAGTGTTGAAAGACCAACGCCGAGGTGGCGTTGAGCACATGGGCCTGTTGCAGTTGGGGGTCAAAGACACCCATCCCATCACCCGCCGCCACACTGGCCAGGTTCGCCCTTCTTTGAGGGTTTGCCATCTGTATACCTCCTGATGCTGATGAAAGAAATACACATTGTCTACGAAAAACTCAGGTTGTTGCCAGGCATACCTCCTTTCGCGCCGGGAACTGCGACCCCCTCCTAACCTCCCCCAGGTTGGGGGAGGAACCGCATCTTCGTTCATCCTGGATTGGTTCCCTCCCTAGTGCAGAATCAGGGGACCTGTTCGGTGACGAGGCGTGTCAGGTTTGGCGCACCTGACATGTCTTCCCCGACGAAGACCCCTGTAACTGCACTAGTCTGGGGAAGGTTAGGGTGGGGTGGCGCTTGCTCTTCGGCAAAAGTCGCAAGATAGCTGAAAACCAACTGCCGATAGTCGGTTCTCCAGCCTGGCTGCAACGGGATGGTTCCTTGGCGGATCTCACCCCGTTTGACCCGTTGTTGAACAAAGGCCTCCACCTGCTCATGGCCTACGTTTGCGCCGGCTTTGTAATGACCAAACCCGCTCATGTGATAGGAGCCGGTGCCGCCCCAGCGGTAGATGTAGTAGATCTCCTCTGGCCGGATGGCGTAGGGCTTGGTGGAGCCGGGAAAGTGCTTGGCCAGGCGCTCCTCAAAGATCAGGTCGTAGCCGGTGCCCTCGGCCGGATAGCCGCGCACACCATTAAAGAGCCGGCGTAACCAACAGCTTCCGACATGAAACAGGTTTCCGAGCGGGCCACTCAACTCCCCGCGCTTCCAAAGCCAGGCCTTGTCGGGTTTGAAGAAGCCCTTTTGCGCGTCAAAGTGCTCAATCGAGAAGCACAGGCGGTGGGGCAGGTAGATGTCATCGTCATCCCAGACAAAGAGCAGGTCATGCGCCGCCAGGGCGACGGCTGCGTTCATCTTCTCGCCGACCGTGCGGAAACGCTGCGGGCAGTTGATCACCTGCACCTCCGGGTGGTCAAACAGCAGCGTCTGTGCGGCGTAGTCATTCAAGACGATCAACTCTTTGCACCCGTCATAGTCCTGGAGCAGAAAGGAGTAAATAGCTTCTTCCAGCACCTGCGGGCGGCCATAGGTCAGGCAGATGCAGCTGACGGCGGGTTGGCCTTCCATGATATAAGCCTTTCCTTTGCAAAGGAGATTGAGAGATTGAGAGATTCGGAAGACGGCAATCTCCTCAATCTCTTAATCTCTAAATACTTATCGTCCTTTCTTGATGCCAAAGCCTAGACCTCACAACAATCGGCGAATTTTTCAAACAACCAGTCGTCGTCGCGCACGCGGCGGGCGGCGAATGCGGCGCGTTGCTGCCAGACATCGCTCTCGACGGCGTGGGCCAGGGCGGGGGCAAAGTTGGGGTTGCTTTTCAGCGCATCGAAGACGCGGGTGATGCGCGCCTGGCTGAAGTGGAGCAGCGCCACCCGCAACAGGTTGTGCGTCACCGCACCCCAGCCGACCTTGTAGGGGTTGGCTTTGCGGAAGTAGTGCAACACGGTGACTGCCGGCGCCACCCACACTTCGTAGCCCAGGAGCCAGTAGCGCACACAGAGTTCTAAATCCTCCGACCCCCACTGCGGCATACCGGCATCGAAGGCGCCGGCGCACTTGAGCGTGTCGTGGCGCATGGCCATAAAACCGCCGCCGAGCGTGGGTACGGGGTAGGGTTCGACCCCTTTCCAGGGCAGCCATTCTGTACGCAGCTTGGATTCGGCAATGCGTTGCCCACAGGCGGCGGGACGCTCCGGCAAACCCATCACGCCGATGCCGGGGCCGACCACCCCCACCTTGGGTTGGGTCAGCACGCAGGCGATGGGTTGCCACCAGCGTTCGGGCAGGTCGAGATGGGCGTCGGCAAAGACGACGATCTCGCCCTGCGCCTGCGCCAGCCCGCGGTTGCGCGCCCCGGCCACGCCCAACTGTTCAGCCGTGCGGATGAGATGCACGTTTTCGATTGGTTTTTCCAGCAAGAAATCCGAACAGCCATCGGTCGAGCCGTTATCGACGACAATGACTTCGCTATCAGGCGGCAGCGTAGCCGCAAATTGCTCCACGGTGCGCTGCAACAAGACCGACTCGTTGGAGGCCGGTAAGATCACACTGATCTTGCGCGGGTAGTCGCCTCGAAAGAGTTGATCCACCTGTGCGGCGGGCAGCGGCGGTAGTGGCGGAATGACATGAAACGGGGGGGGAAACGGGATCTCTTCGACCTGGCTCCATTTGTCCTCCTGCTTCGCTGGGAGCGCGGCCACCTTGGTCTGGACGAGGGCCGTATAGTCCGTCCTCCAGTGCGGTTTTAGCTGGACCTGCCCTTGCGGGATCTGCCCGCGCGCCACCTGCTGGGCGACATAGGCTGCCACTTTCTGCTGCTCTTGTCCGTCCGCGCCCATCGCACTCAAGTGATAAGACTTCGTCCCGTTCCAACGGTAGATGTAGTAGATCTCCGCCGCCTTGATTGGGTCAACCTGAAACGCACCGGGGGCTTCCGCCTGGCAGAGTCGCTCGAATTCGACATCGTATTGATTGTCCAGATACGGGTAGCCCTGGACTTTGCGAAAGAGGTTGCGCCGCCAACAACTGCCGCCGTGAAAGAGATTGCGCTCTGGACCACTCACCTGGCCATCGTTCCAAAACCAGGCCTGGTCGGCTTTGAAAAAAGCCGTGTTCTGGTCGAGGTGGGCCACCGCATAGGAGAGCCGGTGGAGCAGATAGATGTCGTCGTCGTGCCAGACAAAGATCAGGTCATGCGAGGCCAGTGCTACCGCGGCCTTGTACTTCTCGCCCACCGAATGGAAACGGTTGGGCAGGTTGACGACCCGCACCTCGGGGTGGTCAAAGACGAGCGTCTGCTGGTCGTAATCGTTGAGGACGATCAGCTCCTTCTGGCCGGGATAGTCCTGTTGGAGAAAGGAGTAGATCGCCTCCTCGAGCAGTTCCACGCGGCCATAGGTGGGGCAGAGGCAACTCACCGGCGGCGGATTGACCAACTGGCTTGCCCATTTGCTCTGCGTGCGTTCCACGGGGGTCACGCCCAGGCCCCGGAAGAGACCTTGCAGGGCCGGGTTGTCCACCCACTGTTGAAAAGCCTGCACATGGGCCTGCTCACTCTGCTCGATTGGCATCACCTCGACCTGGACGGGTTCCAGGTCGCTTTTGGGATAGAGCAGCAGCGTGGCAAAGGGCTCGCCGGCGGCAAAGCGGATGGTCTGGTTGGGTGCGGTGAATTGCCAGTCGATGGTCACCGTGACGGGCAGCAGCGACGCATCGACCGTGCTCTCCAGCGGGTAAACGCCATCTTTGGGCGCGTTGATGGGGCCGCGCAGCCAGAGGAGCTGTTCGCCCTCCGTCTTGAATTGATAGCCCGGATAAAAGGTGAGCACGCCGTTGCCAAGCTGGCTTTGCACAAAGGCAGGCTCAGCGTCCGTCCCTTCCAGCCGGATGACAGTATCCTCCGCACGCGGCCCGCCGTTCCAGGTCGCCTCAAAGGCCAGCGGGCAGAGCAAGAGCCAGCCTTGCTGGGTGGCACTGGCGAAGGCCAGTTCGCCGTCGAGGAGGGGGCTGCTCTTGCCCCTTGTCGCCGCTGGGGCAGGTTGCAGGGCGACCGCCTGTGCGTACAACGGGTATGCTTTGATATCCATGCTTTTGTTGACCTTATTGGAAATTGGCAAGCAGGTTGTCCGAGAAAATTCAATGAAAGCGAACGAGTCTCTTCGTTTTCTGCTGGTCTTCTTGTCTGATGTTCCTTGCCCCAGTCATCTTGTCATTTGTCATCGTGTTATCTTGTCATTGTCGGCCAGGTGCTCGACCGACAAAATGGGGTAGCCCAGGCTGTAGAGCGCTTCGAGCACACCCAGCAGCGCCGCCTGGTCGGCCACGCAGCCGACGAAGGTGGTGACACCATTGCATCCTGTCCGGCCATCGCTGATGACCCAGACGCCGCTGAGCATCTCCAGCCAGCGCGCCTCGAATCTGCCCTGGGCGCAAATGCGATAGCGCGCCGGTTCGTCCAGATGGAGGTTCGCTGAATTCACGGTGGAGACCTCCTGGGCGCGGCCAGAACGGGCGATGAGGTGGCAGCCATCACAAAGCGGCGCCAAGGCATCCCGGCGCCGCTCTGCTGAAAAAGTTACAGGACGCTTGTACCAAATCCGGTTGAACACTTCAGATATCGCTGCGACCTGCCCGGAAGCTCCGAGCTTCCGGGCAGGGTTTTTCGTTGGCGGGGGTTGTGCTCAGCACAGAGCTGCCAGGAAACAAGGTGTAGGAATCCATCGGATTGGATATTACTGGAAGACGATCTTGCCGTGGTCGAGACAGCCGGCGGCCTGATAGTAGCCACCAGGCAGAACGTCGGCAGTACCGTATGCTTGTAGCCCCACTCCCTGCAAATCACCACACTCATCAGGGGCGGCTCCGGATACGGACACTACCATGACCACCTGTCCACTTTCCTGTCCCTTACTGTTGATCACTCCCCCAGCCAACGAAAATCCTAGGTCATCCACAATCGCCTGCGCCTCCTCACAGGTAGTAATATCGCCACCGAACAACGCACTGATAGGCGTCCACGGCAGGCGCGCCGTGAAGTTGGCCCCATTGGTGTTGTCGGTCACATGGACAACGCTGGAAACCATATCCCTGGCATCATTGCAGTTGACTGTGACCGCAACGGACGCTTCCGTGGGTTGGCCGGGGCCATTGCCAGTCTCAACCTCAAAAAAGGACACCGTGCCACCGCCGTGGATGGTCCCGACGCAGCCGCTTAACATGAGGACAGCGATCAGCAAAACAGGAACGATCAGCTTGCGAACCATAGTTTTTTCTCCTATTTGATTGAATGGTGGAAAACGGTTGTGGTGTACGAACTGCATTGGTGCTTACTGCCGCTCCAGTATAGCGGGCGGGCGGGTGGCGCACATCCAACTAAAAGTACTATTTTTGAGAGGGGAGAAAGTACTATGTTGTCAAGGGTGGAGAGTTAGGGGGTTAGGGAGCTGGGGGGATAGGGCAACACACCCTTGTCTCCCTGTTTCCCTGTCTATCTGGATGACCGTTTTACCTACGCCGGCGGCAAGAGACCCAGTTCTTGGGCCTTGGCCACGGCCTGGCGGCCGTTGCGAACGCCCAACTTGGTGTAAATGTGATGGGCGTGATTTTTGACGGTGCTGGGGGAAATAACGAGGGTCGCGGCGATCTCTTCGATGGACAGTCGTTGCGCAATGAGCGCCAGCAGTTCGATTTCGCGCGGGGTGAGCGGGGTGATGCCGTGGAGTCTGGCGTATTGGGCAGTCAGGGCGCGGCGCTGGCCGGGGTCGTGTGCTTTGGCAAAGGCAGCCAACAGGCGTTTGACATAGGTGGATGAGCCGTGCTGGGCGGCGAAGGTGCGCGAGAGTTCGGCCATGGGTGCGCCGAGGTCGAGAAAGGTGCGCATAAACCCGCCCGGTTCGGCCAACGTGAGCGCCCGTGCGAGCGCACTGTGCGCCTCGGCGTTACGCCGCAACGCGTGCAGAACCAGGGCTTGCAGCGCCAGGATCTGGATGATCTGGTAGATGTTGCGTATCCGTTCGACCGGGCGGAGACAGCTTTCGGTGATGGCTAATGCAGTCGCAAGCGAGGCCGGCCCGGCCTCGGCGAGGAGCGCCCGCACGCGGGTCAGGGGCGGTAGCGCCAACCCGAACATAATGCCCTGGTGGGCGGGGATATTCGTGTTTTGCGTAAGGCGGAGGGCATCCGCCACCTTGCCGCCCAGGATCGCCAGCCGCGCCTCGAAGGCATCTGACAACTCTAGCAAATACCAATGATTGGCCTCTGCGGCGAACTCGCGCGCTGCCTGGGCGTAGGCGAAGGCGTCACCCAGCTCGCCCCGGGCCTGGGCCACCAGCGCCAGGCCGAGCAGGCTGTCATGATACGGAGTAGGGTGCGTCCGGTAGCGCAGGGCCTCCACCTGGCGCCACTCCTGAGCGGCGGCGGTGAGATCATTTTGTTCGTAATAGACCGCACCCCGCAAATGGTGCGCCCGGCCGCGCCAGACATCCACAAAGCCCACGCCCTGCCAGGTTGCGGGTGCGTGCGCTGTGTCCGCAACGGCCAGGAGGCGCCCGGTGGTGCGCACCACTTCCATCAGCTCAGCGGCGTAAATCTGGAGGATAGCCAGCGCACCGAGCAAGATGGTCAGCGTGGGGCGTTGGTGCGCGGTGGCCTCCGCCAGCGCCGTATGCAACAGGGTGCGGCCTGTCTCTGGTTCGCCACGGCTGGCATAGGCCAGGGCGAGATACAGGGTCGCGTTGGCGCGGGCAAACTCGTGCATCGGGGGTAGATCTACCAGCGCGGCCTGGAGCTGAAGGATGGCCTGCTCGAGTTCGCCCTGGCTGTACGACCCGATGCCCCGCAGGGCCGCCAGGGTGGCCTGGAGCGACTGGCGTCGTTCCTCGCTCACCATAGTATCCGCTTGGAGCAAGGTCTCGACCCGAACCAACAGCGCCGGTGACCCGGCGGGGGACGCGCCAAACGCCCCCAAAACGGCCTGGGCGATGAGCAGCCCCGGATGCGCCTGGAGGGCCTGCTCTGGAAACAGATCGAGCCAGCGGGCGAGCGTATAGATGGGAAACTGCCGATTCAACAGCGGATGGAGCTGGGCTTCGACCAGGTCGGCTGCGCCTCGCTCATCTCCCGCGGCCAGGGCGTGGCGCAGCGCCTCTTCGATCAGGCCGGCCCGGGCCAACCAGACGCTGGCGCGCTGGTGCAGGTGCGCAATCGACTCCTGCGTCTCCTCACTCTTCAGCCGGTGGCGCAGGAAATCGCGGAAAAGATCATGATAGCGAAACCAGTCGCCTTCCTGGTCGAGCGGGATGACAAAGAGATTCTGCTCCTCCAACACAGCAATGGTGGCCTGGCTTGACCCCGCCAGTGGGCTGTCCGCCAGCAGGGCATCGCCGAGGGAGGCACAAAAACGGTCCACGATGGCTGTGCGCAGCAGAAAGGTTTGCACCGGCTCCGGCAACTGCGCCATCACCTCCTCGACGAGATAGCCCACCAACAGCCGGTCGCTGCCGTGAAAATGGGCGAGAAACTGGTGCATCTCCTGGCGCTGCAAGGCAGTGCTGGCAAACTGTAACCCAATGACCCAGCCGTCTGTCCGTGCGTGGAGCACCTGCAACGCCTCGTCATCCAGCGGTTGGTCCACCCGGCGCTGGAGAAAGCTGCGCGTTTCGGTCAGCGCAAAGCGGAGGTCGGCCGCCCGCAGTTCGGTGATCTGTCCCTCCACGCGCAGCCGGCCCAAAGACAACGGCGGATCCTTGCGGGTGAGGATCACCAGGTGCAGCGACGGCGGCAGATAGCGCAGCAACTGGCGCATAAACTCATGCACCTCGCTCGCCCGAATGACATGATAGTCATCGAGGACGAGGATCAGTTCAGTGGCGAGCGCAGCCAGTTCGCCGACCAGACTGTCGGCGAGATAATCCCTGGGCGGCAGTTGAGCCGCCGCCAACAGGCTCTGGGTGGTGGGACATGCATCCGGCACACAGGTACGCACGGCAGCGATGAAGTAGCGCAGGAACTGGGCGAGCTAGTTATCTCCCGCATCCAACGAAAGCCAACAAGATTTTGGATTTTGGATTTTGGATTTTGGCTCGACCCCTCCGCATGGGCACTCAATCCAAAATCCAAAATCCCCCATCTAAAATTATCCAGCCATTGGCTTACCAGCGTGCTTTTGCCAAAACCGGGGGGTGCAGCAATGAGGATCAGTTTGTGCGTCAGACCGTGGTTCAAGCGGGCGAGGAGGCCGGGGCGCGGCACCCAGTTCGGGTCCGCCGTTGGGCGGTGCAGTTTCGTTGTGAGCAGCGACGCCAGTGGGGGAAGCATTGTTGTATCTCGCTGGCTTGCGTATTTGATTGATTAGAAGTATTGGTCAGTATGATTGATCACTCCAATCCTTCCATTATAATCCACCCTGCTCGACCCGAAAAACCGGCGATACCAACGAATGTATCCAGGATTAGGGCAGCACGGGTGACAGGCCCTTTAAAAGTGACTGTCACCTCAGGGGATGCCCTAAATTTCGGACGCACCCACAAACCATGCTCACGGGGCCCACTTGACATTCGCATCCATCTGAGGCAGGATTGGGCTATCGAACGATCTCAACTCGCTCCCTGTAGAAAAGGAACCAGGATGAACCATCAGCGACTGACAGCAAGGGCAAGCGTGCTTGCCGTCCTTGCGTTGATCCTGGCGGCGTGCAGTCTACCAATTCGGCCAGAGGCGGCGCCGGTTGCCCAAAGCCGGCCTCAGCTTCTATTTGTGTACTCGCTCGGCTGCCCCCATTGTACGGCGCAGCACCCGATCATCGACGAATTTGCCCAGCTATACCCCGACCTGCCCATTGCGCGCGTGGAGTACAGCCAGCTTGATACCGGCCAACAACAACTGATCGCCGGCACCAGAGGCCACCCGGTGATGGTCTTCCACCAGGGTGAGGACATCCGCCAACTGGTGGGCGCCACGGCCATCAACATGATGGAGCGCGAGTTTGCCATTTTCAAAACCGAACAGGTTGCTGTTCCCGGTGCGTCGCAAGTGCTGGGTCACAGTGGCGCCACCTGACACTAAAGGGTGCAGGCCAGGTTGGTCTGCAAAGACTGTCCAGTTGACGGGGCCAAAAACTCGCCAGTCGCTTGAAGCGTCCGGCGAGTTTTTGTTGTAGCATCAAGAACAAGCAGTTGCAGGTTGGCTATTTGGGAAGGCGAAAAACCTTAGGTTGCGGCATTGTCCGACCGAGGAGGGATGCCATGTCATTACCCTTTCGTAAGATTGTAGTGCCGTTGGACGGTTCGGTGCTGGCCGAACAGGCGCTCCCTCATGCAGAGACAGTGGCACAGCAAGCACAGGCAGAGTTGGTTCTTTTTCGCGTGGTGCCCTATATCACAGAGGAGATCGTTTCGGTCGATGCCTTACCGCTCGACTGGCAAAGTCTTGAGGTTGAACAACAGCGGATGGTAAACGATGCGACAAACTACCTGCAGGAGATCGCGCTACGGCTCTCCACACAGGGCATGCAGGTCCATACGGTGGTCGAGGTTGGTCACGCGGCAGATCGGATCGTTGACTACGCCACCGCACATGATGTCGATCTCATCGTCATGTGTACCCATGGGCGCACGGGAGTGCAACGCTGGTTGATGGGCAGTGTTGCCGGCAAAGTGACCGGTTCGGCGCCGTGCCCTGTCTTACTTGTGCGGGCCCGGCATTAAGACGCCTCTGACCGATCTCACACCAGCTTGACTCGTTTTTTTGGGTGTTCTGGCAAAAGTAAGGTACACTCCACTTACTGGCGCACTTGGCGATCCTATCGCATAGTTGCGCAGTCGTTCTGGCCCTGGTCATCTGACCAGGAAACAAACTCAACCACAGTCTAGTTTTGAAGCTACCTGGACGCCCGATGGCGCCCGGCGTAGCATGTTGTAAGGTATACCCGACCCTACGACAAGGCAGATGTGGCGCACCCGCGCGCCCCCACTCATGGAGTCAGCTATGAAGGAACCCGATACACCGCAAGGAACCATCGCCCTGTTGCTTGTCTATGTCGTGATCATCGTTGTCCTATGGGGCAACGCCTATCTCACCCTGCTATCCCGAGGGATGACCCAATGAGCGAACCTGTTTTGCACAATGCCGACGACAACCTGCCCGACCTCCACGTTGACCGCTACGAAAGCGCCTGGATCCGCATCAGCCTGATCGTCACCGTCATCTTTGCCCTGGCAGTGGTCACGGCCAGCGTCTCCTATGGCATCCAGGTGCCGGGTGTCTATGCGCGCATCGACCCGCGCACGCTGATGGAGCCATCTAGCCCCTTTGCCAACCCACAACTGCGTGAGATCGCACCGGGCAAATATGACCTTTACGTCCGCGCCCAGGTCTGGAGTTTTGCGCCGTTGGACCCCCTCAACCCGCTCCACATTCCCGCCGGCTCTGAGGTGACCTTTTATGTCACTTCGATGGATGTCCAGCACGGTTTTAAGATTGTCGATACCAATGTCAACATGATGGTCTTGCCTGGCCAGATCTCGCGGCTGACCACCACCTTTGACAAACCAGGTACCTACAACGTGATCTGCCACGAATATTGTGGGTCCGGCGGACCTACCATCGGCCACCATACGATGTATGGCGTGATCATCGTCGACCCGGCCCCCGCTGAGGCCATGTAAACCGGTAGGGGCAGATCCACGTGTCTGCCCTGGATCATAGGGCAGACACGTGGATCTGCCCCTACATGCAGGAGTCACTATGTCTGTACAAACGATGCCGCTCGGCGCTGCCTCGATGGAACCGGCGCCGGCATCTCTGACCGAATCGGACCTTAAGGTGGTGGACCGGCTGACCGGCTGGTATGTCGGCATCAGCATTGCTGCGCTTACAGTCGGGCTGGCATTAGGGGTGTTGCAGGGCTTGGAGCACGTTGGGCTGGACCTCTATCCCTTTCTCACGCCCATCTTCAAGAGTTACTATCAGGGGTTGACCATCCACGGGGTGCTCAATGCGCTGGTGTGGACGACCTTCTTTATCTGTGGCTTCTTTACCTTTGCCACGGTGCGCAGCCTTAACCGGCCGCTACGCTACCCGCGCCTGAGCATCGCGGCGCTCATCGTGATGGTGGTGGGGCTGCTGATGACAGGCATCCCGCTGCTTGCCAACATGGCGTCGGTGCTCTATACCTTTTACCCGCCGCTTCAGGCACACTGGAGCTTTTACGTGGGTCTGACGCTGGTGGTGGTTGGCTCGTGGATGGTGGGGTACAGCCTGCTCTTCACCTACGGCGCCTGGCGCAAGGAAAACCCCGGCGTGCGGACACCCTTTATCGCGCTGGCCTGTCTGATCACGATGGTCATGTGGCAGATCGCCACGTTGGGCGTCGCCGCCGAGATCCTCTTTCTGCTCATCCCGTGGTCGTTGGGCTGGGTGGGGGGAACCGATCCGTTGCTGGCGCGCACGCTCTTCTGGTACTTTGGGCATCCGCTCGTCTACTTTTGGCTGCTGCCGGCCTATGTTTCCTGGTATGGCATGTTGCCGGCGCAGACGGGTGGCAAGATGTTTAGCGACTCGCTGGCGCGGCTGGTCTTCTGGCTCTTTTTGCTGCTCTCCACCCCGGTAGGGTTCCACCACCAGTACACCGACCCCGGCATCCCACAGGTGTGGAAGTTTATCCACATGGTCTTGACCTATGGCGTCGCTTTCCCCAGCCTGCTGACCGCCTTTACCGTGGTGGCCTCGCTTGAGATCGGCGCCCGCGCTCGTGGCGGCAAGGGCTATCTGGGCTGGATCCGCCGGCTCAACTGGGGCGATCCCTCGTATGCGGCGCAGAACCTGGCCATGATCCTCTTTGCCTTTGGCGGGATCAGCGGCATCACCAACGCCTCGTACAACATGAATCTGGCCGTCCACAACACCTCGTGGATCCCCGGCCACTTTCACCTTACTGTCGGCTCAGCCACGACCCTAACCTTCTTTGGCATCTGTTACTGGCTGGTGCCAAAACTCACCGGGCGCAAGCTCCTGAGCAAGGGGCTGGCGCTGGCCCAGGGGTGGACCTGGTTCTTTGGCATGTTGCTCTTTGCCAACGGCTACCATCTGCTCGGCCTGCGCTACGGCGTGCCGCGGCGGACCATGTTGGGTGCCGCACCCTACGCTTCGCCTGAGTGGACACCTTTCCTCTACGAGACGTTGATCGGCGTGGTATTGCTCTTTATCAGCGCAACGCTCTTCTTCCTGGTCATCTTTGGCACTGTGCTCAACTGGCGCAAGCTAGACCGGCCCATCGAGATGCCGGTAGCCGAACCGCTCGACCCAAAGCCGGCGCCTGCCTGGCTTGATACCTGGTTCCCCTGGGTAGCTGGCGCTATTGTGTTGGTGCTGCTGGCCTACGGCCCCATGCTCTGGAACCTGGTCGCCAACGCTGAATTCTTCTCGCAAGGCTACCAACCCTGGCCGCGCTAACCACTCTCTCCTCCTGTGAGACCACCCATTCATAATTGACAATTGTCAATTGACAATTGTCAATTATGAATGGTCTTCCCCGCCGCATGGCCAGGGTCGCCGCCGTCCAGCAGACCGGTTTCTCTACCCAAAGAGTGTGATACGATGGTGGTAACTTGCCCGGCTTGTGTAGCAAGGGAGGAATCGCCATGAAAATTGTTCTCGACCGTGGCTACTGTGATGCCGCACTCTCTTTTTGTGCCCGCTGTTCGGCCGCTTTCTTTCGCGCCCC
>QEUW01000137.1 GCA_003577005.1 Chloroflexota bacterium
ACGCGCATCGATTGGGCGCTGCCTGGCTGGCCGCGGCTGGCGGTTGGGGCAGAGAGCAACTGTGATCTGGCGCTGATCACCGCAACCGGGCGCGGCCTGCGCATCCCCGTAGAACTCATCCGGCGTACAGGCACGCGGGTGTTTCACAAACAAAAGAGCGACGAGATCATCGGCGCACAGGCCGTCACCGCCACTGACTGGCTCTGGCTGCTGGCAAGCGAAGGCTGGGCCAAGTGGCTTTGTACTGGGGAAATTCCCCAGGCGGATGCGGGCGGGCAGGGCAGCGTGGTCGTCCGGCGACGGGGGCAACTCTGCGGGCTGGTGGGAGAGGAGTGCGAGTGGGTGCGGCTGCTTACGACGGCGCGGCTGCTCGTGGTCGATCCACACAACACGCCTCGCGAAGATTCCTTGTCCATGCACCGCACAGTCAGGATGAGCAAAGGGGAACAGGTGCTGAGCCTTGTACAATAGGGCCGTCTTGTGGGTATGGTCAACCTATCGAAGACAACAGTTGGATGCGTTGCACTTTCAAAGTGCGATGCATCTAAAGGTTACCATCACTTTCAAGCAGGACGCTCAGACGACCTCCACCCCCTCACTGTGGAGCACTTCGCCAATTTCCCAGCATCGCTCCTCTTGTTCCAGGCAGTGATCGCGGAATCGTTCCGCCTGGCCGGGCGGTACAGCCAGCAACAACCCACCGCTGGTTTCCGCCTCCCACAATAGTGTGCGCTGCGCCGGGGTGACGCTCTCGGCAAAGCGCACGTGTTGCCCAAAGTGTTCTGGGTTGCGCGTGCTGCCACGGGTCAAATAGCGGGCGGCGATGTAGTCCCACACACCGGGCAGCGCCGGTACATCTGCCGCATGGATGCGAAAACCGGTGCCCCCTGTGCTGAGCATCATCTCGACGCTATGGCCGAGCAGACCAAAGCCGGTGATGTCGGTTCCACCCTGCACGCCCGCCGCCACCGCCGCGCGCGCCGCGCCACGATTGAGCTTGAGCATCGAAATAACCGCTGCATCGAGATCGCTCATATCGATGTCGGGCCGGCCCTGGCTGTGACGGGTTTGCCGGCTCTCGGCGCTCTCGCCCGCGCCGGTGAGCTTGGCCGCTGTGGTGACGATGCCCGTACCAAGCGGCTTGGTCAAGAAGAGACGGTCACCGGGCCGGGCGCCCCCTTTGCGGATCACCTGGTCCGGGTGGATCAGACCGGTGACGCTCAGGCCGTAGAACGGCTCCGGGCTGTTGATCGTGTGGCCGCCGGTGATGGCCGCACCCGCCTCGCGCACTTTGGTGGCCCCGCCGGCAAAGATCTGGGCGATGACTTCGCCTTTCATCTCGGCGGGGAAACCGGCCAGGTTGAGGCAAAAGAGCACCTCACCCCCCATCGCATAGACATCGCTCATGGCGTTGGCTGCGGCGATGGCGCCGTACGTCCACGGGTCGTCGACGATGGGGGTGAAGAAGTCGGTAGTCTGGATGAGGGCGCGCTCATCGTCCAACTGGTAGACGGCAGCATCATCCGGCTCGCCCAGCCCGACCAGCACGTTGGGATATGCGGTTGCCGGGAAGAACCCGGCCAGTTGGCGCACGACCTGCGCTAATGTCCCCGGCGGGAGCTTGGACGCTCAACCTGCACAGGTGACGAGCGCGGTCAGCAGTCTAGTTTGTTCGGCCATCATGATCTTTGTCGTTTAGCCATTCTTTGATGCTGCCTTGCGAGAGAGCACTCGCTCGGCAACAGCATCGATAAAGCGGGGATCGGCAAGCAACTCCTGGGCAGGGATTGGCAGCGTCTCAGAATCCATCATCTGATCGCGCTCCATAAATTCGCGCAAAGTATTGTTGATCTGTGTCTGATAGGGCGCAGCGTTTGGGCGTGCGGCTCGCTCCTTGAAGTAGGTCACTATGTCTTGGTCGAGATTGATTGAGATCCGAACTTTGGCTGGCAGCGCGACCTGACCCGAGTCGATACCCTGGCGTTTCAAAAAGCTGCCACGCTGGAATGAGTGGCGACCTGGCGGAAGCACCTCATCTTCATCCAGCCCTGCAGCCAGATCGGCGTTGAATTCTTCTTCAGTTACTACAACCGTGATTTTGTCACTTTTCTTTGACCGTTTATTGCTCATAGATCCTCCGGTGCCTGGCATCTGCCTTACGAGCCGAAATGATCCGGACGATTCCCTCTGCTGGTTCGGAAAACACAACAAAACAGACGGCGGCTAGATAGACCAATTAAATGATAGCGATGTTCAGTGACCGAGTGGTCAGCATCGTAATCATCGACGGCATTGGGGTCAAAGAAGGCTTCGACTACTTCCTCAAAACTGACCTGATGCCGGCGCTGATTACGTTCTGCCTTTCCCGAATTCCACGTAAATCGCAAGTTCATATATATTATACATTATTGATATGTATTCAGGTGAATTCCTGTCTGTGTATGGTTGCCAATTTGAAGCAGCGCCTCGAAAAGATCAACCCACCGGCGGGCGCAGCGGCGGGATGGGCTGGAGGATCTGGCGTCGCTCGGGGGTCAAGCGGTCGAGCAGCGCCTGGGAATACTCGTAGCCGTAGCGCGTCGTCGCCCATTTTACACCATAACGATAGATGGTGACACGGCGTTCGCCCTCGGTGTTGGTGCGGCTGCTGCCGCCGTGCATCAGGCCATCTACAAAGAGCAGCGCATCGCCCTTTTTCATGTAGACAGGGATGGCCCCTTCCAGCGTGTCCATGCGGTCGCCAGCGGCATAGTTGCCGGCAAGGGGGTGGGGAAAGTTGGACTTGTGGCTGCCGGGGATCACCATCGTAGGGCCGTCGCCGGAGCCGATGTCGGTCAGGGCGAGAATGACGTTGCACTGGCCGCAGCGAAAGACGCCGTTCTGGTAGAGATAGCGCCCGCGCAGCGCCCCTTGATAGCCGCCCGAATGCACCGGGTGGTGCCCGCCCGACCGCCGGATGGAGGCGATGCACTCGTCGATGAAGAGCCCTTCGACATACGATTTTTCTTCGCCACAATAGTGGCGCACATAGTTGATCCAGCCCGGATGGTCGATGAGGCGCTCAAAGGGTTCGCCCGCCTCGACACAGTTGTGCAATTCAAAGCCTGTGTCGCTTGTGTAGTCACGGCGCTGGGCATTGCCCCACCACTCGCCGTAGCCAAGCGGCGGAAACTCATCAAAGGCTCGGTTCAACGCAGCGAGCAACTCCGGCTCGACGGCGTTTTCCAAAACCAGATAACCACGCAAGTCAAAGAGAAAGTCATCGAGCGCAGTCGGGTTCCGTGGTTCCATACCGGGCAAAGCTCCTCTGCTTTTGTACAATTGTGGATAACCAACAAGCCTGGCGACCACACCTCGAGCGGTTCGCCGTAGACAGCTACAAGTATAAAGCAGATCGAATCGAGCGAGCAAGATAGCCGCTCGCTACCCCACAAAATGCTCCTGGCTTTGCCAAAAATGCTGGGAATACGGCTGGCGCGTCACCATCGGTTTGCTACACGTCTTCAATTGTACTGTTTCAACTGTGCTGCCCTCTTGATTTCACGGAATGCTTGTTTCTTAAGAAGAAACAATGGTCCCTTTACAAGAAACAAAACATCCTCTACAATGGGGCGACTCAGTGTCATACCCTAACAGCGAAGATAGAAAATGCAGGCAACTTATGAGGAACTACACCCGGTCAAAAGTCTTGTATGAACGAGCCAGCCGTGTGTTGGCTGGGGGCGTCTCCAGCGAATTTCGCAAGGCCAGCTGGCCCCATCCGCTCTTCTTTACATCCGCACAGGGCAGCCGCATCGTAGACGTTGACGAAAACGAGTATCTGGACTTTACGTTGAGCCAGGGGCCGCTGATCCTTGGCCACAGCCATCCCCAGGTGTTGGAGGCAGTCGAGCGCGCCTCGCGCAACGGGCAGCTCTTCGCCGGGCAACATCTGATGGAGATCGAATTGGCCGAAAAGCTACAACAGCATGTCCCCTGCGCCGAACTGGTGCGCTTTAGCCTCTCCGGCTCCGAAGCGGACCATACGGCGTTGCGCGTTGCCCGCGCCGTGACGGGCCGGCCGCGTTTTATCCGCTTTGAAGGTCATTACCACGGCTGGTTCGACAACGTGGCCTGGAGCATCAATGGCCCGTCAGCAGAGGCGCTGGGCGACTACGAGCAGCCGACACCCCTTGCCTGGACGCAAGGGCTACCACCTACCAGCACCGACGAATTCATCGTCCTACCCTGGAACGATCTCGCGCTGGTCGAGCGCACCCTGGCCGCACGCCATGACGAAGTGGCGGCCATCATCACCGAGCCTGTCATGTGCAACAGTGGCTGTATCGAACCCGCGCCCGGCTTTCTTGCCGGGCTACGCGACCTGTGTGACCGGTATGATGTTGCGTTGATCTTCGACGAGGTGATCACCGGTTTCCGCCTGCGTATGGGCGGTGCGCAGGCGTACTATGGCGTCACACCCGACCTGGCTGTCTTTGCCAAGGCGCTGGCCAACGGCTATCCCATCAGCGCTCTGGCCGGCCAACGACGCTGGATGCAACCGATTGTGGATGGCAAGGTGATCCACGCCGGCACGATGAATTCAAGCAACCCGACGGTGGCTGCCGCGCTGGCAACGCTGGAGGTGCTGGAGCGCGAGCAGGTGCATGAAAAACTTTTCCGGCTGGGGCGCCGCCTGATGGAAGGTTTGCGGATGGCGGCGGCGGAGAGCGGGCAGCCGCTCTGTGTGCTCGGCCCTGGCCCCATGTTCCACACAGCATTTACAACGGAGCGAGCGATCCGCAACTATCGCGACACCCTGGCCTTTGACCGGACCCGGCTGGGGCTCTTTGTCCAGCAGATGCAGGAACGGGGCATTCGCCTGATTGGGCGCGGCCTGTGGTATCTCTCCGCCGCCCACACGGAGGCCGACATCGACCAGGCTATCGAGACGGCACGGGCTGTCCTGCGCGAGATAGCGTAAAACGTGCCCACCATTTTGGATGGTCTCCCGCTGCGGTGCTGCTATACTAAAGTCAGAATGAAAACCCGATTTTCTACCCCTCCTAGCCTCCCCCAGGTTGGGGAAGGAACCGAATCTTCTTCTATCCCGTGACAATTCCCTCCCCAACCTGGGGAGGGTTTGGGAGGGGTAAAACTCCGCTTTTCAAGTTGATGTGAGTATAGAGCGAGTGGCACAGAGAACCGTGGATTTACCCAGCGTAGATCGGCGTGAGGAGGCGAATCCGCGGTTCTTACTCATATCCCTCCGGGCAACCCCTAACTGGGGATTGCGCCATTAGACAGGGTTTTTAGTTGGCTCTGTGCAAAGCACAACCGCCAACTCACAAGTTATTCGTTTTGGTTGGGTTTGTTTTCCTCTAACCGGTTTGTGCCCAGCTGCTGAGAAATCATAGCAGTGGTCTCCATGACGGCCTGGGCGACCTGTTCCACCAGCCTCTCTGGCAGGCGGCTTGCTGGCGCCGAGACGCTGAGCGCCGCCAGGACGTGGCCGTGCGCATCGGTAATCGGCGCGCCGATGCAACAGGCACCCTCTTCGTTTTCGCCGTTGTCGAGGGCATAGCCACGTTGGCGCGCCAAGGAGAGGTCTTGGGCGAGGAGTGCGAGCGAGGTTAGGGTGCGCGGCGTGCGTGCGGTCAGCGTGGCGGGCAGGTGCGCCTGCCACTGGCCCTCCGGCAAAAAAGCCAGGATCGCCTTGCCGAGCGAAGTTGAATAGGCCGGGTCGCGCCCGCCGATGGTGGCCTGCATACGCAGCGCGCGCCGGCTTTCCACCATGCCGAGATAGACGATGTCGGTGCGGTTCAGGACGCCGAGGTTGACGGTCTCGTCGAAACGATCGCGTAGCTCTTGCATCAACGGCAAAGCAAGTTCGAGTAGCCGGGCATACTGCTGCGCCGACTGGCCCAGTTGCCAGCTGCGCGGCCCCAGGCGATAGAGATCGGCGTCACCGTTGTGGGCGACATAGCCATGAAAACCAAGCGTGTATAGATAACGAAAGACCGTGGTCTTGGGTAGACCGACGCGGGTGCAGATTTCCTTGAGCGAGAGCTCATGGCCGGCCTCGGCCAGCAATGTCAGCACCTGGAGCGCCTTATCCACTGGTTTGACGATATAATTGCTGTTGGCAGACATCCCTGCTTCCCTCCCTTTGGCTGGCGCTATCTTACCAGTAGAGAGCGGAAGGCGCAAACGCGTTTTTAGGGTCTCGTAAGGAAGTTTGGCGTTTGGCGTTCATAATAATTGCAGTCGCACCAGGGATTGGTGTAAGATTAGCGCGTCCTCTATTGCCCCAAAAACGATGATCACAAGGTAGTTGCTCAAGGTCGCCCAAAGTTTCCACAGATTGAAACAAGAAGCTGTACAGTCTGTGGAAACAAGAGATGGCTTCCTAGGCACTATGCATATGCAGCGCCTCACGCCCATCGATAGCAGATGCGACGGATAGTTGAGGCTGGCAACTGTTGATTATCCAATCTGCCGGCTGCCGCCCACTTTTTATGTGATGGTGGTGTGGATGAGTTGGTCTTTCTAAAGCGAGCATTTATGATTGCCGATCTCTTTTCTCAGATTCAGGATACATCGGTGGATGCGGGCCGGCTTGTGTTGTGGTATCTTGGCGGCGCCGGCTATGCGCTCAAGTCCGCCGCCACGACGCTCCTCATCGACCCCTTCATCGGGCCGGGGCACCCACCCGAATGGACGCGCTTGACGCCGCCCGCCTTTTCACCCGGCCAGGTACGGGATATCGACGCCCTGTTGCTCACCCATGAGCACGATGATCACACCGACCCCGTTGCGCTGGATGCGGTCCGGCTGCGCACCGAGGCGACACTCATCGGACCCAAAAGCAGCGTCGCCGTCGCCAAACAGCACAAGTGGCCGCTAAAACGTTGCCAGACGTTACCGCACCAGGCGACCCTGGTACTCAATGACCTGCGCATCACCGCTGTGCCCATGCAGGACCCCAACGCCAAAGGCTGCAATGGCTATGTCATCGAGTGTGGCAAGACCGTACTGCTCCACGCCGGCGACAGCCACTATTTTGCCGGTTTTGCTGCACTGGCGCGGCGCTGGTCTTTCACTGCCATCTGCGTCAGTGTGGCTTACAACCCGCCGGGCAAGCTGCTGTATATGGATGAATGCGACGCTGCGCGCGCTGCTCGTGATACCAAAGCGCGCCTGCTGGTCGTCCACCATTATGATCTTTGGCAGGGTTACACGCTGGACCCGGAGCAGGTGCGGACGGCGGCAGCATGGTACTGCCCAGAGAGTTGTGTGGTGGCGGCAAAGGTAGGTGAGGCGTTGGAGATTGGCTGTTGATCTCTTTCAGACCAGCAACGCCCTATGCCGGGTCAAGGCATCGATCAGGCAATGGATATCATGGAGATTGTTGTAGAAGTGCGGTGAGATACGCAGGTTTTGGTCGCGGCTGGAGACGATGAGGTTGTCTTGGGCCAGCCACTTGACGAGCAGATCGACCTTGTGCGAGCGAACGGTAACAAGTGCGCCGTGCCGGTCAGGGTCCACCGGCGAGACGAGGTTGAAGCCACGGCGCATGAGGCCTGCCTTGAGCGCACTGGTCAGTTCGCGCACCTCCTGCTGGATCCGCGCCAAACCCACCGACTGTACCAGCTTGATGCCGGCCAGCGCGGCGTAAAGATTGGGCACGGGCGGCGAACCGCTCTCGAAGCGCCGCGCCGCCGCCGCCGGCGCATGGGTGGTATGGTCCATGGCAAAGATATTGGCCTGGGCAAACCAGCCGGTGACTGTAGGGTCGAGTTGCTCGACCAACTCGCGGCGCACATAGAGGTAGGCCAACCCCGACGAGGCCAACAGGTACTTTAAGACGCCACCCACCAAAAAATCGACCTTCAACTTCTTGACGTCGAGTGGCATTGTGCCCAACGTCTGGTAGGCGTCGAGCAGAACCAGCGCACCTTTGCGCTGGGCGATCTCGACAATGGCCGGCACATCGAGCAGCGCGCCGTTGCGATAGCAGACATGGGTGATAGCCACCAGCCGGGTCCGCTCGTCGATAGCGTCGGCAAAACGCTCGACCGGTATGCTGTTTCCTGCCGCCGGCACATGCACCACCTTTGCGCCGCGCCGCTCCTGGGCGCGCCAGATCTGCCCTACAGTGGGGAACTCGAAATCGCTCACAACAATCTTGTTGCGTTCGCCGCTAAACTCAAGCGCACTGGCCAGCGCGCTGACACCGTGCGAAACCGATGTCGTCACCGCCACCTCATCCGCCTGGGCGTTGACCAGTCCGGCAAAGGCATGCCGCGCTGCCTCGTTTAACTCTACCCAGCGCTCCCACGGCGAGCCGTACTCGTCCCAATCGCAGAGATATTGGTGATAGGCCTGTTGTACGTCAAGCGAGAGCGCACCTTGCGAGCAACTGTTGAGATAGGTCTTTTTTTGGAAAATAGGAAAACGGTCGCGCAGTGACATCCCTGTAGCTTTCTGGTTGGTGGCGAAAGATGGCGATAAAAGATGTTTATGTGCGGCGATCAAGGTTGGGTAGCGCCGCAGTTAACCCTGGCGTGCGTCGCACGGGCCACAAAATGGCTGGTCATACAGGAGAGCGGACGGCCCGTGCGACGCACGCCACTGCCCGACCACGGTTAAGTGTTGTGCTACCCAAGGTTGACACCGCTATAAAAGTATACCACATGTCCACCCCTGTCGTGCTGAATCCACGATGAATTTTGAGAAACGTTACGATCTTCTCTGGCTGAGGGGTGATCATCTCCCCAGATAGGCCGCCCTCAACTGGTCGTTGTTGAGTAGATTCTCCGCTGTGTCAACCAGCACGACCCGCCCAGTCTGCAACACATACCCCCGATCTGCCACCGAGAGCGCCATGTTGGCATTCTGCTCCACCATAAAGACCGCCACGCCCTGCTGGTTGATCTCTTTGATCAGCCGGAAGTTTTGCTCCACCAGCATGGGCGCCAACCCCATACTTGGTTCGTCCATCAGCAGCAACTGTGGACGGCTCATGAGCGCCCGTGCCATGGCCAGCATCTGCTGTTCGCCGCCGCTGAGCGTATTGCCAGGCTGGCGATAGCGCTCGCGCAGGCGCGGGAACAGAGCAGTAATCCGCTCCAGGTCTTCTTCCACGGCGGTGCGGTCGCGGCGCAGATAGGCGCCCATGAGCAGATTTTCATGCACACTCATCTCGCCGAAGATACGCCGGTTCTCCGGTACGACGGCCACGCCGCGCTCGATACGGTAACTGGTAGGTCTGTCCTGCACCGGCTCGCCATGCAATTCGACTATCCCGCTGGCCGGGCGCACAATGCCCAGGATCGTCTTGAGCGTGGTCGATTTGCCCGACGCGTTGCCACCCAGCAGACAGACCACTTCGCCAGGGTGGATCTCCACGCTCACATCCTGCAGGATGTGGATGGGGCCATAGAATGTATGGATGGCCCGCAAACGTAAGAGAGGTTGGCGAGACTCTCCGGTTGTCAGTGCATCTTGACTCATTAGGTTTCGCCGGATAAAATAGCTAATCAGTTAGCGATCTGTTTAGCTAAATGGAAGGATCTGTCATGCCAAAAGTTGTCTCCTCCACCGAAGCGCAAAATCGGTTCGCCTCGATGATGCAGTGGGCCAACGAACACAACGACGGTGTCGTAGTCGAGGTGCGTGGCGAGCCACGGGCGGCCATCCTCTCGTATGCGGATTATGCTGAGTTCCTCCGTCTGCGCAAGCAGGAGCAGAAGCGTAAGGTGCTGGCGGCGCTCGATGCAATTCGTGAAGAAATCAAGCAGAAAGGGCCGCCGCTCACGACAGAAGAGGCCTACCACTTGGCCGGCATTAGCGAAGATGTGATTCAGAAGATTGCCCAACACGATGATACCGTATAGGCAGCCCACTGATGTTATTTAGGGTGCTCATTGACGCCAACATCTGGCTCAGCTATCTGCTTGCGCCGGATCAGGAACAAACGATAACGCTCGTTGTGCGCGCCTGTTTGTCTGATGCAGTAGAGTTAATCGTTCCACCCGAACTGCTTGAAGAGATCGTGACTATCTTAACTACAAGACGTTACTTTCTCGAACGAGTTTCTCAAGAACGTCGTGAGGAGCTAGTACGCCAGCTTCAACTTTACCATGATCTGGCTGGGTCTCTGGAAGCCCCACCTCCTTATACTCGTGACCGCAAAGATGACTATCTAATTGCCTATGGCTTGCTCAATGATGTCAATTACTTGATTACCGGTGACAAAGATTTGCTCGTATTGCGAAGAATTGCAGCGCTCGAAATCGTAGATCCAGAGGATTTTCTTACTATTCTCTCCGCTCGCCTTCCCTGACAGTTCAATGTTTCCGCCCTAAATAGGCCTCGATCACCTGCTCGTTCGATGTCATCTCGGCAAAACTGCCCTCGGCGATCTTCTCACCGTGGTCGAGGACGATCACCCGGTCGGAAATGCCCCCCACTACGCTCATGTCGTGCTCGATGAGGACGATGGTGTAGCCGCGCTCGCTGCGCAACTGGCCGATAAGTTCAGTGATCTCGGCTGATTCGTTGGGGTTCATGCCGGCGGCCGGCTCGTCGAGCAGCAAGAGTCTGGCGCCGGTCATCATCGCGCGAGCAATCTCCAGCCGGCGGCGGTTGGCGTAGGAGAGGCTGTAGGCTGGCTGGTCGAGCCGGTAGCCCTTGAGCCGGTCGCCAAAAAAGGCGAGCAATTCTTCGGCCTGCGCCTGGAGTTCGGCTTCCTCGCGGCGCCAGGCCGGTGTGCGGAAGATCGCCGCCAGCAGCCCGGCCTGGCTGCGACAGTAGCCGGCGGCCATGACATTCTCCAGTACGCTCAGATTGAGAAAGACGCGCAACGTCTGAAAGGTGCGGGCGATGCCCAACCGGGTAATCTCGTGCGGCGTGCGCCCCACCAGCGATTTCCCTCGGAAACGGACCGCGCCGCCGTCGGGCCGGTTGACGCCGGTGAGCACATTGAGCGTGGTCGATTTCCCTGCCCCGTTTGGGCCGATGATACTGACGATCTCGCCCTCGTTGACGGTAAAGGAAAGATGGGTCAATATCTGAAGGCCGCCAAAACGGAGGGATAAATCGTTAACTTCCAGCATAAGGCCCCAGAAATTTATCGCCGTCGAAATGGATCAAATGGGAAGGCGCGTCCGCAACCCAGACCTCGGTCTCCCAGGCAATATCAGCCAGGTGACGCTTCAGTGCCTGGCGAGAGGGAAATGCTGTGACATAGACCAGGGCCGCGGATGAGTCAGCAAATAAGATCATTAACTCCTCATGGCGCTTGGGATCAATCGGGCCGTGGCTGGTGACGGCTTCGATCAATATCAACCAATTCTCAGCCGGATAATATAAGACTATGTCGGGCATCTTGCCGTGAGCGTCAACTGTTAGACCCAAGTCGGCCAACACAGCCGGCTCGTAATATCCCCACTTATCACCGGTGTCACCTATATAGATAAGGTGAGCGCCCGGTACAAAGCGTGGTGCAAACTCTTCGATGATCGCCTTGAGAGCCTGCTATGGCCACCGGGGCTGAGTTGGATCTGCTGATTGCCAGCAACTGAAATTGGGATCAACTGTTGTTTTCGCTGGTTCGCATAGCGTTTGATCAATGTTTTCCGTAATGCTAGATATACTAATAGAGGCTAGAAGACACGCCTACACAGTGCATTGGGTGCATGCAAAATGATAAAGTCCTCATGTTCAGCAAGAGTGGGTTGAATGATGGAAGTGTCTAATTGAATCTGAATTGTTCCTGCACAACAGCTACGAGTGGAAGTGCCTCTCGAGAACAAACGGCCAATATGACTTGGTGATATCTTAGGGACCACAGCTGCACATTGTTTTGATAGTTCTGTACAGACAATTCGAACGCCGGGCTGCCAACTCCTTGTTGCTTTGATCACTTCTTCTCTGGGGTACTTATCGCTTCGTCCAATTGAGAAAATTATTTGCTCCGGCTTCACATAGGCGCATAGTCTAGTAGTGAATAGTGCAGTGTCTGAATTGTTTCCAGCTCTACCTCCGTGATGCGGAAACACGAGTATTGGGGACTGGGCATCATGTACGTTTTCCTGTAGATCGCTCAACCCTAGTTCATCTAAGTCACCAGCTAGCAAGATTACTGGCTTACCGCGATACACAACCCGAATCACACTGCTAATTGTATTTGTCTCTATTCGTATTCCCGACCTATGTAATGAACCGGGACCTTTTGCTGCCAGGTACGCACTTGGAGCGAGAATCTGCAATTGTGTACTGCCTAGATCGATAGTTCCTGGATCGGCCAGATTTAGCGAAGTCCTGAACACGAGTTGGCCTGAACGATCAGCCTTGCTCAATTCGTAGACCAAGTCATCCCACACTGCAGAGCCTTTTAGCGCGTCTGTGTTTAACCTTACCTCCCTGACTACGAATTCTTTTGAACTTAGCAGGCCGATAAGCCCGCCAATATGATCTTCATCTGCATGGGACAACAAAACGAGGTCGATTACACGCAAATTGTGTCGCAGGAGATATTCTGCAATGTTTCCATGCCCCACATCAATAACGGTCACCGAAGGCGCTGAAGGCATCTTATTCCGATTCCCAACTCTCAAAAAACAGATCTTCGTTCTGTTCAGCTCCAACATTTACCTGCGCATGAAATCGCTTCCGGCCTTTTCGGATGCGTTCATGGATAAGTTTGGGAAGGTGCGCCAGCGTTAGCCTCACTGTTTGACGGGGATCCCAGGCTGGAATAATTACATACACAAAATTGTCATCGAAGGAGTCAACACGTACAAGTGTACGCCATGGCCTACGGTGCGCTTCAAATTCGCCGTCAAACTCTCCGAAGCAACAAGCCAGTCCAGCACACAATGAATCGGGTTCAAGATTTTCAGAGTCGGGAGTGAACAACACAGGAATAAACCGTCTATAAGGCCTTATCTCATCCACGTTTGCTTTTTCATATCGGGTGCAAAGTATTGCTGGAAAATTCTCTTGGTAAAGCCGAGCGGCCAATTCTGCCCCGTTGAAGGTAGCATATCGCTTCTTGGTTAGGTGATGATCCAAGATTGCTGCCTCAGCGACTTCCTTGCTATGTGCGACCAATGCATCAATATTGGTCAGTGGTCCATCTTGTGGAACGGGCTCTAGCTTTAGGTCTGCTATTCTGAACCCATAGGCTTTTCGTGCTGATGGATCATCATCTATTATTTGTACTCGGGAAATCGTTCTACGTGCAACAGTGATACTCATCTTATATCCCCAAAACCGGCAGCATCACGATGATCTCCGCCCCTCCGAGAGGGCTTGTAGCATTCGCAGCAACTCGTCCTCCCAAATCCTTAACGGTATCTTGCACGATTGTTAGTCCAAGACCTGTACCACTGGGTCTCGTAGTCTCACCTGGAATCCAAATATCATCGATGGCAATATCAACAATTCCAGGGCCGCTATCTAGCACACGCAGGGTGAACCACCCGTCCGTAACCTCGGTGTCAATAAGAATAAGCCGCTCGCTACTTCCATTGCTTTCAAAGGCTGCTAGGCTATTATTGAGAAGATTAGTGAGAATTGACTCAATGGCTGCTTCACTCCCGCGAAGAAACGGTGTTCCTTCGCACAATGTGGTCTGTAGCGTGACATCTCTCCCTTCCAGGAATGGCTTAAATGTTGTTAATACATTCTCAATCACTTTGTGAAGATCGACCCTTCCGAATCTTCTTTTTTCATGGTCTACTAGTCTGAGAGCGGCACTACCAAGTACCGCCAAGGAATCAACGGCATGTTTGACGGTATCAATAGGTTCCGCTAGGAGAATCTCGTACTGAAATGGTAACGCTTCTCTAGCTCGGCTTTCTATTGAGCGAACGGAGAATCGTATCACCTTGATCGGATTGCCGCTGGACTCATGAGCAAATGTAGCCGTAGTAATCCCGACGGTGCTTAATGTACGATACAGCTGCACTTCCTTTCTTAACTTCTCAACTTCGGTATCCCGCGCTTTACGATACTCCTCAAACGAGTGCTTAACACGTGACCGCTCATGCTCAGAAAGTGTAGCAATCGCATCCTCCACAGTTTTTGCGGCTTGACTTGCCTTTTCTTGCGTTTGCTTCCGTTCTTCCGCACGACGTTTTTCGGCCTCACCGAGTCGTCTCTTTGCCATCCAGTCAAGTGCGTCTTGTGCAAATGACCGTAAATCCTGGAAGGCTAGATTTTCAACTAGGCCTGAACGATCTGTTTTCTGGAGCAGCGTCCCCGACGTATGTGTAATTGAAACTCTTCCGATTGAAGTATTCGTACCTGGACGTTCTTCAGGGCTTCTAACACGCCGCAAATTCATGTCTAGCCAATCGTTGCCCGGATTACCATAGGGCATCACGCGTAATCGATTTTCATAAAGATGCACCCCGCCAAATTCATTTAGCCAGGCTCGCACTTCGGCAAGCGTGCTCGTTCTTGTTGAGAAGGCTTCCTTCTTCAATAGAAAAGCCCAGAGGTCGAATCTGGCTGGGGGGCATTGATAGAATCTGCCTTTTTTCCCTCTGGTAATTTCGTCATGATCAGCGGTGAATAGAACAGCACCCTTCCAGTCAAGCACAGATGCCTTGGCCTCGCCTTTCTCATCCACTTCGGCCAGAAGGTGGTACTCTGCCTCTTCAAAGTATCTCTTTTCGACGAGCTGTTCAAATTCCGCAAACGCTGGAGCCACAAGCACTGGCTTAAATCCCAAAGGATCATCTGAGAATGGATCGGCAAGCATGATTAGTGCTCTTGCCAGACTTTGAACAGATGATCGAGACAGCTTGGTTTTCAAGCCAGCAATGGTTATCTCGGTCCCAGAATTCACACCCAGGGGTCTCAACATTTCATGAACTTGCAATTCAACATCTTCAACGGCAGAGACTTTGTCAAATTCATTCCAATCGATCTTGAGCTTGTACTGTTTGTCAGGCCGATCGGCAGGACGTGTGATTAGTTCGACGGATGTGCCAAGTCTGAGAGCGGCAAGCCGCCCAATCCCCTTATTCCCGGCAGGAATTCTACCCAATCTAGTCCGCCTATCCTGTGATTTGTTTGAGCCACCTAAGAGCAGCCATCCATTAACAATGTCATTTTCATCCATCCCAATTCCGTCGTCGCATATCCGAATCGCGCCATTGTTACTCTTACTGTTCTGCAGTTCAATGACACACCGATGGGCATCTGCATCATAAGTATTCTTGACCAATTCCAAAATACCTTGGTCAGGATTGGGATTTAATTCTTCGCCCAATCTGCGAAGAATATCTGTGGCGAAGCGAATGGTTGCAACCTTCATTGTCTCTCCCACCAGGGCAAATCTGCAAGTGCCGAGACGGTCAAATGCCTACAGCTAATTCGCTGATTAAGCCAACTGCTTGTCTCCTCCATCTTAAGGACTTCCACTAGTTCATAACAGTCACCAAGCTCACCACTATGAGGAATCAATACCAACAAATGGTTTTCTACTGCAACAGGTTCAGACATATCCACAACGGTGGGTACGGCCCGGTAGCGATCACCCTTTCTTGATGTTCGTCTGACTACTACAAATGGAGGGGTGAAAGTAGCGCCGCTGAAGCGTCTTTGTTTCTCTAGTCCCCAAATCGTTGCCCAAGGGGGCGCATTCTGAGGAGTAAGGTAAGGATATGTTTTCCCTTCATGAGGGTCTCGATACTCTACAACAGCCCCCACATGTACAGAAAACTTTCCCCTTACCTTAAAGTGTTGCCCGTCAGCTGCAGGCTCCCAAAGCTTCGAGTCTCTCATACTGCTATCACGTCTAACTTCTAATTCCAGGATAAAAACATCAACATCAGCATGTTTATCAAACTGACCCAAGCATTCTGTTTCTAATATCTCGGCCTTGGCCTCAAGTTGGGAACGCCATTTCTTGTAATTTGAGCCGCTACGAAGTACATCGGGCAGGATAGCTACAAGCTTGGTTCCATTCGATGCATTAGACACACAAAAATCGACAAACACGGCGGCTGCATTTACCTTTCCAGATGCCCAAGTACAATCTTGAGGTGGTGTGACTTTCGTGTAAGGTGGATTCATTATAATGTGGGTGGCCCGCTCGATAGAATCTGCGCATAATAGACCGTTTCTTGCTGTAATGCCGGGGAAGAGAAGGTCAAGATCCGGGACAATAGCTATATTGGATTGATGACCTTGTAGGATTCCAGCTAAAACAAGTCTCAATTTGGCTGCGTTCACAAATTCCATGAAGATATCATGACCAATAAGCTGCTTGCCCCACAGCTCTAAAGTAGACGAAAGATCGCCGCCCTTACCAAGTTTGGGTGTAAGACCAATGAATAAATCGCCAACCCCACATGCAATATCTACAACAACTGACTTGGATGAAAGAGTGCTAATGGTTCTTTCAGCGAGTGCGTTTCGTAAATGAGACGGGGTAAAAAAGATGCCCGACCTTCTTAGATCGCTGAGTTTTACGGTGGATCTTAATTGTTTTGAAGGTTCACCATCAAGGGCAATATCAATGGAGTTAGCTAGCGCAGGTGTAACGCCATTTGCCAGTACCGTGCTAACAATATTATGCAAATGCTCGACGTATGAGAGAAAGGATTTCATAAGGAAACTAGAGATAAAGCTATCGAACAAGAATTGGTGGTACGGATGTTTGAATCAACCATCATTCAGCAGTATACCAGAAACTTGCGAGCCTGCACGTTGTAGTCGAACGGGCACAAAAACTACCAACCTTGCATCCATGATCAGAATGGGCGTGGCGGCTGGCTGTCGAAACGTGTCTCCTAGGAAGAGTAGAGATGTGAATCATGATCCCACATCACGGCCCTCATGCAATTTTGGACGACGAGCGTGGGCAGTACCCTCTCCATCCATCACATCGCCTTCTGCTATTGGCAGTGTAAGTGGCGGGGATCAGCAGCCAGCGCGACTCCTCAGCATTGAGCCACAAGCGGATAAAACCTTCACCTATTATAGACCGCCGCAAACGCTTCTACAAGCCGGCGGTGCGATGGGACGTTTTCCAGGAAGGAGCGTCGCAGCGCGTCGTCGCCGATCTGGCTGGCCCGTTGTTGGAGCAGGTCATGCGCCGTTGCCAGCAGCGGGGTCGCGCGTTCGTCGCCGTTGGCCCGCAGCGTCTCGTAGACGGTGAGATAGATCTCGATGGGGTCCAGCACCCCCTCCAACGAACCGGTCTCCAAATGGGCGAGGATCGGCTCGATATGGCTGAGCGCCCGCGCCGGATCACCCTGCGCCAGCGCCACGTCGGCTAGACCGGCCAGCGCCTCCATGCGCTGGGTAGGCTGTTGCAGTTCGGTACGGATGGCAAGCGCCTGCTCGTAGGCGACGGTGGCTTCTTCTAGCCGACCAAGGATCAAGGCGGCGCGCCCAACTTTGCTGAGAATCTTGCTCTCGTTCTCGCGATAGCCTACCGTGCGGGCGCTCTCCAACGCCTGTTGCAACCGTTCGTAAGCGTCCTCGCCGTCCCCTTGGCGGATCTCGATTTCGGCCAGGATCGCGCTTGGCAGCGAGTCATAGCCGCGGCTGCCGATGGCGCGCGCCAGTTCGAGCGAGGCGGTGATATAGGTGCGGGCCAGCTCATCGTTACCCAGGTCCATGGCGATGGCCCCCAGGTTGCCCTGGGCGACCATCATGCCAAAGCGGTCGTTGAGTTCGCCAAAGATCGCCAGCGCCTGGTGCTGGTACTCCAGCGCACGCTCGTATTGGCCGAGCCGCTGGTAGGAGATGCCGGCATTGGTGCGCCCGATCCCCTGGCGCAGACGGTCGCCGGTTTCGTGATAGAGGGTGAGTCCCGCGTTGAGATAGCGAAGCGCGGCCGCGTGATCGCCTAGGTTTTGGGCAATCAGTCCCAAGTTGGTAAGGGGGGGACCCTGGGCGAAACGCTTGCCAATCCCCTCATAGATAGGCAGACTCTGTTCGAGATGCGCCGTAGCTTGCGGATAGTTGCCCATATACCAATTAGTAACGCCCAGGCTCACCAGCGCATCAGCTTCCACCTCGCGGAAGCCATGCGCCTGCGCTAGGGCAAGCGCTTGGCCGGCCTGCGCCAGTGCCTCGCCATATTGGCCCAGCCGCCAGGATTTGCGCGCCTGATGTTCGTAGGCCCTGGCCTGTAATAAGAAATCTTCGCCCGCAATGGCAGAGGCAAGCGCCCGCCGCGCCGCCTCTACTGCCGCCGGAAAATCGCTGATCGATTCAGCGTATTCGGCCTGAGCCAGCGCCGCATCGCCCTGGCGGATCGGGTCGTTCAGCGCCGCGGCCAGGGCGATCATACGCTCCACATCGTCGCGCTGGGCGGCCCGATTTCCCTGTGTCTGCAAGACGCGCACACGAGCGGCCAGTAGATCGTAGCGAGCAGGGAGATCGTCTGCCGGGGTCAATTCCAACGCACGGGTGAAAAAGCGGATGGCATCTGTATTGGCAAACTGCTCGGCAGCCCGTTCGCCGGCCAGCTGGGCAAAACGACGCTCTTGGTCAGGTGCGAGCGCCTGGTGGTAGTGGTAGACCAGGTCCGCATAGCGGGGAGCCAGGTCGGCGGCATAGACCTGTTCGATACACTCGGCGGCCAGGCGATGCAAGGTGCGTAGACGGGCGCGCAACTGCATTTCATAGGCGGCCTCGCGCAACAGAGTGTGGCGAAAGAGATAGCGCAACTCGGTGAGCGCCGTCCAGATCGCCTCGTCTTCGGCCACATGGAGGCTGGTCAAAACACCCGAGGTATTGCGCAGCATCCGCGACAACACCTCCACCTCAAACTCCCGGCCCAAGACCGATGCCGTCTGTACAACCTCTTTGACCGCCTGGGCCAGCCGGTCCAGCCGGGCAACAAGCAGGGCCTGGACGGCGTCGGGCAGCAGTTCGGTGGCGGTTGGGGCCAGCCCCGCTTCGGTGGCCGCCAACAGCCCCTGCTCTTGCAGATAGAGCAAAATCTGCTCGGCAAAAAAAGGATTCCCTTCGCTCCTGCTCTGCACCAGCGCAACGAGCGCCGGCGTGACGGTCTGCCCCAACCGCTGTTCAGCGAGCCGGGCCACCGCCGAGGCCGAAAGTGCGGGCAGGCGGATCACCTGGTAGCGCACCTGATCGCCCAGACGCTCCACGGCAGGCTCTTCGCGGCTAGTGGCGATCACCATCAGCGGGTGTTCTGCGACTCCAGCGAGCAGCCGCTGTAAAAACTGGTGCGATTCCACATCGAGCCATTGGAGGTCTTCGATCTCCAAAATCAGCGGCTGGCGCAGACTTTCGACCAATAAGAGCGCCCGCAGCGCGCTAAAGGTGTTTTCAAAGCGGAGTTGTGGAGCCACTTGCGCATAGAGCGAATCCTCCCAGTAGAGGTCGACCAGCGCACCCAGAAAGGAGCGGGTGCGCGCTAGTTCCTGTTGCAGGGTGGGGTCGTTGGTCTGGGCAATCAGCGTATCCAGCGTGCGGTCGAAGTGTGCTTTGTTTTCGCTGTCGCTTTGGCTCGGGGATTGGCTGAAATAGGTGCGCAAAAAATAGCGGAACGGGTTGAGCGGCTGGCGCAAGATCTCGTCTGCCGGGCAGTGGAACCACTGAACGGCGGATTCTGCTGGCGTTTCAGCCGTCGCAGCGGGCGCGGTGAGGCGGCGGCGCGCCTCGTAGAGGAGGCGGCTCTTGCCGATGCCCGCCTCGCCTACCACGACGACCAGGTCGGCGCGCCCCTGGCGCGCTGCGGGTTGCAGCGCAGACAATAGTTGCGCAAGCTCCTCGTCACGCCCGACAAGGGCGCTCTCATGACCGGCAACCGTCTGTTCGCCGCGGCCGCGCAGGGCAAAGACGGGTTGTTCGACCTCAAAGCCTTTGAACCGCATCTGGCCGACAAGCGCCACGTCGAAGCCCGCGGCGTGGCGGGCCGTTTCGGTATCCAGCCAGATGTCACCCCAGCCGGCGGCCACCATTTGCCGCGCCGCCAGATTGACGCCAGCGCCGTAACAGGTGTACTCCTCGCGCAACGGGCTGCCGACAAAGCCCGCATAGCTGCGCTGAAAGGTGATCCCGGCGCGCACTGGGACGCTGGCCTGGTCGCGCAGGTCGAGGACAAAGTTGAGCACGCGCGTCACATCATTCTCGTGGCTGGTCGGCGCCCCCCAAAAGAGCAGAAAGGTACTGCCGGTATCGCGGGCGCCGATCCGCCCCACCCGGCACAGGTAGCCACCGTACTGGTGTAGCAGGCGGAACAGGACGGGGATCAGCGGGTCGGACGAACCAGGTTCGGGCAGGGTTTGCACGTTGAGGAAGAGCGACACCACGTAACGGAATTCGCCCTGGGCGGCCAGGTTTAAGAGATCGGCCGGGTAGAAGACCTGGGCTATTTCAAGCGGGGGGTCACCGGGCTGCACAACCGGTGCAGGCGCTGGCAGCAACGCCGCATCAAGGATGTGGAGTTTTCGATACGCAGCGTTGGCGGCTACCGGGGTTGTCGCCAGCGCGGTCTGCATTGTGGTTGACAACCGCTCTTGGATGCGGCGCGTGATGACCAGGCCACCGGCATCGGCGTATTGCTCGCCCTGGACCGCATCGTCGATGGCGGGGCCGGAAAAGGTGTAGGCATGGGACTGCGCCTGGGTACTGTCTCCTTCGCTGGCCCAGATACCCCATGTCACATCACCGCCGGCCATACTGGTGCGCACGGTAAACTCAAACGTACCGTAAGGGGTTTCCTGGTGTGGTTGAGCCGCCATTCGCTGGCGGATCTCCTGAGCCGCGGCCAGCGCCCGCAAGTAGACCTCATCCTCAGCGCCTGGGAAGACCGCCTTGAAGGCGTCACCGGCGAACCCGGCGATCAGGCCACCGTGGGCATAGACGCTCTCCACCAGCGGCGCAAAGACGGCCAACAGAATATTGGCGAGCACCTCGGCGCCGGCTCGTTCATGTTCGGTCAGCCGCACTGTCAGCGGTGTAAACCCCGATGTGTCGACAAAGAGGACGGCAGCGGGAAAGCGGCCACTAAATTCGCCTGCTTGTAGCCGCTCCAAAATTAGATGGGGCGTCAGGTGGTGCATCTTAGCTGATCAGACCTGAGGAAAGCCGGACTAGCGTTTGTGCTGCCAACCTTTCTAGCTCCTGGTCGCCTGCCAGACCAGCAGCAGGCGTGGTCAGGGTTACACCATTGTTGGCCGGCTGCGTGGACAGCTCAGCCAAGAGGCGTTGCGCCCGCTCCTGCTGGGTGCGTGTCTTGGCTGGGTGATGGAGCACAAGGTGTAAAATTGGCAGCGCACCTTCGGTATCACCGATTTCGCGCCACAAGGCGGCAATGCTTAAGAGCGCGTCCAGACGATGGCGCGTGCTGTGCAGATCTTGTGCGATCGCCAGCGCACTCTGCAACTGCCGCCGCGCCTCATCGTAATTCCCCTGGCGGCGGGCCAGATCGCCCAAATTGGTATGCACAGTCGTTACGCCCGACAGGTTATGAATCTCTTGATAGAAGGCGATGCTTTGGTGGTAGCTCTCGGCGGCTGCGGCAAAGTCCTGCTGGCTCTCGGCCAATTTGCCCAAATTATTGAGGCTAGCGGCCACGCCGCGGCGGTCGCCGAGGGATCTGCTGATGGCCATGCTCTCTTCAAAGAGGCGTCTGGCCTCAACATACTCGCCCTGGCGACGCGCCACGCGCCCAAGATAGTTGAGTGAGAAGACCGTTCCCCACCGGTCGCCGATCATGCGTTTGAGCGCCAGGCTCTCCTGGCAGAAACGCTGTACGTCCGCAAAGTCCCCTTGAAGATAGGCGATCTGGCCGAGGATATTGAGCGCCACACTTACGCCAAAGCGATCGCCGTTGGCCCGGCAGATCGCAAGACTTTCGTTGATATAGCGCTGCGCCGCCTCATAGTCACCAAGGTGGCGCAGCACCGCCCCCAGATAGTTGAGCGAAAAGACGGCCTCGGCCCGTGCGCCCAATGAGAGCAGCAGCTCTACACTCTGGTTCAAGAGCGTCTGGGCCCGGTTATGCTGGCCCAGATGAAAGAGAAACCAGCCCTGGCGGCCTAACACCTTGGCCAGGATTGTCCGTTTGCGCATCGATACGGCAGCCGGGGCCTGGGCATCGGCCACTTGGGCGGCGGCGTGGCGAAAGATCTCTTCGCCACCGCGAAACTGGCTGCGCGTGTCAAAAAAGTGAAAGAGTGCCTCGACATATGAATCGATGATATTGATCTTGTCGGGGTCACTGTTGAGCCGGGCCAGCGCCCGCTGCCAGCCAGCGCGAATGTTTTCGATTTCGCCGCCGATTTCACGCAGCGCCTCAAGTTGTCTCTCCCCCTTTAGCTCGCTCTGCCGGGCCTGGAGGAAAGCGCCATAGAAGTGGCAGTGGCGGTCGCTCAGCATCGCTTCTTCCGCAGGGATTTCTGCCAGCTTTTGTGCAGCATACTGGCGCAACAGTTCATGAATCAGATAGCGCCCGTCGGCCTCGCGGCGTAACAGCGATTTGTTGACCAGCGCCGAGAGCACTGGAAGCGCAATCTCTGTCACCCTTTGTGCGGCCTGATAGGTAAATCCGCCGCGGAAGACAGAGAGAGCGGCAAAGGCGCGCCTCTCTGGCTCAGTGAGAAGCTGCCATGAGGTGTCGAAGACGACGCGCAGGCTTTGATGACGTTCAGGGATATTGCGATGCCGTGCGGTCAGGATATCAAGACCGCTTGCCAACTCGTCGGCCACCCCCTCTGTCGTCAATACCTTGAGCCACGAGGCAGCCAGTTCGAGCGCCAACGGCATCCCCTGGACGAGACGACAGATGCGCGCCACATGCACCGCATCACTCGCTAGCGAAAAGCCAACCAGCGAGCGGAGCGCACACTGCTCGAACAGGCGTACAGCATCGTACTGTTCAATCCCTTCCACGGTCTCCTCATCAGGGAAAGGCATTTCCGGCACGGCGTAGAACCACTCTTCCTGCAAGTCGAGTGCTTCACGCGACGTAACCAACAGCTTGACGCCGGCGGCAGAAAGCAGGATTTCAGAGAGCAACTCGGCGCCGTCGAGCAAGTGCTCAAAGCCATCCAAGACGAGGATGAGCTGTTTTTGCATGAGATAGGCCAGCAGTTGATGGCGGAGACGTGTGTCGCCTGAGAATTGGATGCCAAGCGCCTGACCAATGGCTGGCACAATATCGTTGGGTGAAGCTGCTGGCGTCAAGGCCACAAAAAAGAGTCCATCGCGGATCACCTCTTTGGCGGCCTCTTCTTCCAACAGCGCCTGCGCCGCTGCAATTGCCAGGCGGCTCTTGCCGATCCCACCTGGGCCAACAAGGGTCAGCAACCTGCAGGTCGGGTTGTGTAGCCGCCCCACGATCGCCGCCACCTCCTCCGCTCGCCCCACAAAGGGGGTGGCCGGGATGGGCAGATTCTGGGGCGGCTCCGGCTGAGTGGGTGCAGGAGCAGGTACAGGGGGCTGGGGCGTCTGCTGTGGAGCGGTGACCGTCTGGCTCTTCCCTACACCGGCGCTACGGGTGCGAATTGCTTCAAACAGGGACGTCGTCTCTTCGGCGGGGGCCATGTCAAGTTCTTCGGCCAGCAGGCGTTTGCACTCTTCATACTGGCGTCTGGCAGCAGCCTGCTGGCCGGATGCTGCGTAGAGTTGCATGAGAAGACGATGGGCCGGCTCGTGTAAGGGATCGAGCGCCAGCCAACGCCGTGCACAGGGTATCGCCTCGCTGAGCTGGCCGCGCGCCAGATGGGCAAGGGCCAACTGTTCCACCGCGCGGGCAAGTAATCGGCGCAATGCATCCCGTTGAAAAAATTGCCAGTTGTCAAAATCCGGGCAGTCGGCCAGGGTGAAACCGGCCATGAAATCATCGGTGTACAATTCGACCGCTTGCGCCAGCCGCAAAAGGGCGGCATCATCGATCTCGTCAATAGGACCAGCGGGCAGTGTGGTAGCAACCAGCTGCTGGTAGACCTCTATATCAATCCACAGATCAGCATTGGGATTAAGTTCCAATGTCTCTGTGCCAAAGGTCAGGATCTCTTTGCCCAGCGCTTCGGTGATCCGGTAGAGGGTACGACGCAGGTTGGCGCGTGCATCGCGCTGGCCATCCTCTGGCCAGAAGAGCGTTGCCAACTGGTCGCGGCTGTGGGGCTGGCGGCTGACGGCCAGGTAAGCAAAGAGCGCCAGCGCCTTGCGCAGGTTCAACTCAACGATTTGCTCCCCGCGCATCAACTGAGGCGAGCCAAAGAGCCGTAGCTCAAGTGCAGACATGCAAAATCCTTTGCGAACAATCGGATCAACCACTCATCCCGACTGTAGATATAGGGTACGTCGAGCAGCCGTTTGGAAGGGCAGTATAGCGCAACCGGCTTGTATGCGTCAACGTATGGCAGAGAAGCGAGGCTTTTGCCAAAAGTCTCGCTTCTCTGCCATACGTTGACATCTGTCATCCCTTCGTGTACGATCTTTTTGCCACAAACAAGTCGAACGATAGAGGTCGGTAGGTTTCTCGCTGAATGGATACAACAATTGAATGTGAGCCAGACCACCGATCAATAAACCCAGTAGAGCCGCGGTTGAGAACGCCAGCAACCAAGTGTCCTCTGGGGGCAGCGCTCTCGGGCAACGATTTACCTCCTCAAACCGATCAAATCAAGGGGTTTACCAGATGAAAATTGCCAAAATCGAACAATTCTTTCCCCGCCCGCGTATGAGGTTGGTCAAGATCACCACCGACGACGGGATTGTGGGCTGGGGTGAATCGACGCTGGAGGGCAAACCCAAGAGCGTCATGGCCGCCATCGATGAGTTGAGCGATTACCTCATCGGCAAGGACCCGCTGCGCATCGAGCATCATTGGCAGCACATCTATCGCTCGGCCTTTTTCCGTGGGGGCAATGTGCTCATGAGCGCGCTCTCTGGCATCGACCAGGCGTTGTGGGATATTGCCGGGAAGCACTACGGTGTGCCCGTCTACAAATTGTTAGGAGGACCGGTACGCGACCGGGTGCGTGTCTACGCCCACTGGGGCATCCGCGACCTGAGCGATGAGGGGAAAGCCAAGGCCAAAGAACGGCTCGACCAGCTGCGGCAGGCCGGCGGCTACCAGGCCTTCAAGAGTGGACCTGCCGGCAAATGGCGCGCCCATGAACCGCCCGCGCGCATCGATGCGTTTGTCGAGGCGGCCTTTCTCATGCGCGAGTGGGTTGGGCCGGAGGTGGAGCTTTGCTTTGACTTCCACGGCAAGATGACGCCCGCGCTCGCCATCGAAGTCTGCCACGAGCTCAAGGGGATGCGTCCCATGTTTGTCGAGGAGCCGGTGCCGCAAGAGAATACCGATGCGCTCAAGCTGGTGAGCGACCATGTGCCCTTCCCTATTGCCACGGGCGAACGCTTGCTGAGCCGCTGGGAGTTCCGCCGCCTCTTCGAGATCCAGGCGTGCGCTTATATCCAGCCCGACGGTTCGCACGCCGGCGGGATCAGCGAACTCAAGCGCATCGCCAACATGGCTGAGGTCTACTATATCCACGTTATGCCACATTGTGCCATTGGGCCGGTGGCGTTGGCCGCCTGTATGCACGTGGATGCCGCTGTGCCCAATTTCTTGATTCAAGAGAGCATTGGTCCACAACAATTGGAAGGGTCGGTCCAGTTGAACTGGAAGCTCAAAGACGGCTACATGGATCTCTCTACTGCGCCTGGCCTGGGCGTGGATGTGGATGAGAACGAGGTGGCCAGGATGGCCCTATACACTGAGGAACTGGGCGGTGAGCACTTCTACGAAGACGACGGCAGCGTGGCTGATTGGTAAGGAGCAAGCACAATAGCTGAGACTGCACCATGTCTCCAGAATTTTACGTCTTTGAATTCTCGAAGGTAAGTCAGTGCGCCAAAGTGCTGCTCGAACCATGAAACCGGGCAGACTTTAGTACTACAACGAGACTTCGCCCGGCGGACTCGATCCGACCTCCGGGAGACGCCCACAAATAGGTTGGTTGACGAGACTGATTCTAAGCGTCTCCCGGAGGTCTTGCTGGCGATAATCGCCAAAGTCTCGTTGTAGGGTTAATTAGCAACAAAATAGAGATCAGGATAAACCAGTGGCTTTACAACCGGGTTGGCTAGCAGTCGGTCGACTTCACCGCGATGTGCAATTGATCCTTGCCGTGTCGGGGTTGATGTCGGTCAGCTTTTTTGGCGTGCAGAACCTGATCAAGGTGCTCTATGTCCTGCGGCTGGGCTATGGACTGGAGTATGTGGGTCTCTTTGGCGCGATGGGCGCGCTGGCCTACATGGTCATGAGTCTGCCGGGGGGCGCGCTGGGCAGCCGGTTTGGCCCACAGCCAGTGATGCGCGCCGGCGTCCTGATTACGGTGCTAGGTATGGTGTTGTTGCCCTTGACCGAAAGCTCCCCTGATGGATTGCGGGCCGCAGTTCCACTCCTATCACAAGTGTTGCTGGCGGGTGGGTGGTCGCTCTTCAACGTCAACATGGCGCCCGCTCTGATGAGCTTGACCACGGCGCAAGAACGCAACAACGCCTATTCGCTCAACAGTGTCAGCCGGGGATTAGGAACCTTTGTGGGTGCGGTGGCGGGCGGCTTTTTACCGGCTCTCTTTGTGGCTCTATTGGGCAGCACGCTGGCCGACCCCGCACCCTATCGCTGGTCGCTCTGGGTGGGCGCTGTGTTGGGTGTGCTGGCGTTGGTCCCCCTTGTCTGGCTGGGCTCGATTGATACCAAAAGCGAGATGGCAACCGGCGGGCCCGCTGCTTCCTTTCCGCGGCTGTGGTTTGCGCTGATCGTGCTCCATGTCGTGCTGGCTCATGCCGCCTTCGCGACCTGCCAGACATTTTGCAATGCCTATATGGACACCGAACTGCGTCTGTCGCCAGCATCGATTGGGCTGCTGACCGGCGCCGGCCAGTTTGCTGCGATGCTGGCGCCGCTGCTCGTGCCGATCCTTGCGCACCGGTACAGCAACCGCTGGACGCTCTCGATGACGACGTTGGGGATGGCGGCCAGTCTGGCGCCACTGGCGCTCTTTGCCCACTGGGCGCCGGCCGGTTTGGGGCGCCTGGGCACAGTAGCGCTGGAGGCTATGTGGCTGCCTGCGCTCCAGGTTCTTCAGATGGAAACGGTTACCGCACGCTGGCGCTCTTTATCCTATGGTATCGTATCGACGATGATGGCGCTGGCCTTTGCGTCGGTCAGTTTGGCCGGCGGTTATATCATCGCTGCATGGGGATATCGCACCCTGTTTCTGATGGGGGTGCTCACCAGTGTGGCCGGGGCCGTGCTCATGCAGCGTACGCCCCAGCTCGCGCAGGGAGCGGTCGCCCCTCAAGAGCCATGAGCTTTTGAGGCAAAAACTAGCTTGCGGAACACTGGGCGACAATCGACGAAACTTTAAGCCAGCTATTCATGTACACAAAAAGCAGCAACACGGAGGACACCGAGTGTTCACAGAGCGCACAAAGAAAGAACTCGGTGTGCTCTGTGTCTTCTCTGTGTTCCTGTAGTCTTGCTCCAGCTTATCCGGGTTAGGGGGTGTGACTGTGATCAATCTGCAAGCGATCAACCAGACCATTGATGCGGGCCCATTTGCGGCAAATTGGGATGCGCTGCGTGGGTACACGATTCCATCATGGTATGAGGACGGCAAGTTTGGCATTTTTATCCACTGGGGCGTCTACAGCGTGCCGGCCTTTGGCAACGAATGGTATCCCCGCCACATGTATCTGCGGGGCCGGCCCGAGTTCGATTACCACGTGGCTACCTACGGCCCGCACCACCAGTTTGGCTATAAAGACTTCATCCCCCAATTTACCGCCGCCTACTATGATCCCGCCGGGTGGGCGAGCCTCTTTCGGGAGGCAGGCGCCCGCTATGTGGTGCCTGTAGCCGAACACCACGATGGATTCGCCATGTACGACTCGGCTCTGACCCAGTGGTGCGCCGCCAAGAAGGGACCAAAGCGCGACCTGATCGGTGAACTGGCCGCCGCCGTGCGCAAAGAGGGGCTGGTCTTTGGCCTCTCCAGCCATCGCGCCGAGCATTGGTGGTTTATGAACGGCGGGCGCGCATATGATTCTGATGTGAACGACCCGCGCTATCAGGACTTTTACGGGCCGGCCACACCGATGGAAGGAGACCCCCACAAACTGGACGCCCGCCCCTACCCCGACACGGCTTTTCTGGATGATTGGCTGTTGCGCACTTGCGAATTGGTGGAAAAATACCAGCCGCAACTGGTCTGGTTTGATTGGTGGATCGGCCACGAGGCCTTCAAACCCTATCTGCCCCGCTTTGCCGCCTACTATTACAACCAGGGCGCCCGCTGGGGCAAAGGTGTCGCCATCAACCACAAGTACGAGGCCTTCCCCGAAGGGACGACCGTCTTCGACATCGAGCGCGGCCAGCTTGCCGGCATCCGCCCGCTGCTCTGGCAGAACGACACCTCGGTCTCGAAGAATTCGTGGGGCTATGTCCACAATCAGGATTACAAGAGCGTCGATTCGTTGGTGGATGACCTGGTCGATGTGGTGAGCAAGAACGGTGCGTTGCTGCTCAACATCGGCCCCAAACCCGACGGGACGATCCCAGAGCCGGAGCAGCAGATCCTGCGCGAGATCGGCGCCTGGCTCAAGGTCAACGGCGAGGCGATCTACGGCACGCGGCCGTGGAAGATCTTCGGCGAAGGCCCCACCGAGGTGAGCGAGGGCTCGTTTACCGACACCAAACGGGCCGACTTTACCGGCGAGGACATCCGCTTTACGGCCAGAGGGGACATTCTCTACGCCATTGCGCTGGCGTGGCCGGGCCGACAGATGACGGTCCGTTCGCTGGGTCGGGCCGCCAGGTATTGGGATGGGCCTGTGAATGCGGTCCGTCTGCTGGGGCATGATGGGCCGCTACGGTGGGCGCAGACCGGCCAGGCGTTGGTTATCGATCTGCCGGAACAGCAGCCTTGTGAGCACGCGTTTGTTATTGAGGTGCGCGGCGGGTAGGCGCTGTCAGCTTTTGCCCCACCCTTTATTCGAGCCAAAAGGAGATCTCATGCAACTTGGGCTTTTCATGATGCCGATGCATCCACCGGAAAAGGACCGCACCATCTGCTT
>QEUW01000735.1 GCA_003577005.1 Chloroflexota bacterium
GCCGGCCAACTCCCCCGGCTCACCGGCTGGCGAACGACAGCCCTACAACAAGCTAAACGAGATGACATGGCCGAAGGAATGGGCACCGCGCGGCCCGTGCTTGAGCCAGTCCGGTGCAGCGGGTTGTTGGCCGGCCTGACCTTCGGTCAACTCTACAACCCTGGGACTGCCTCCAGAGCAGCAAATCGCTCGACCCACTCCCGCTGCTCTGCTGTTTCGGGTACCGCACAACCACGGGCCACTTGGACTCGATTGAAGGCCGCAGCCACCTCGAACCCGCTATAAATCAGAAGACTGGCGGCGAGCAAACCCGCGCGACCAATACTTTGCCGGCAATGAATCCCGATGTTCTGCCCCGCTGCCAGCAAAGCGTGTAGTCGTTCGACAAACTGGCGCATCTCCCACAGCGACGAAGGGATACTACGATCAAGAATCGGAAAGGTGAGGAACTGCATCCCATGTTCCTCGACTACCTCCTCCTCTCGTTGCAAGCTCAGTTCCACTGCCTCTCCACGGGTCAACAGCGAAACGACCACATCCAGTCCAGCTTGCCGCCACTGCCGCACTTCATCAACCAGCCACTCATGGCCCCGCGGACGGGCAACGATGGCGAGGTGACCTAGCCACGGCCCTTCGATCCAGTATATCGTTCCTGCCATGACGCTACCCCCTCGTGCTAAGTCTTGCGTACAATCTCGCGCGGTAAGCCATCTACATCAACTCATATCTCATCCGTTGACAGGCGGCGAAACTGCTCGAGCTTAAGGGAAAGCAAGCTTTCCTCGGTATGAAGTGGCTTGAGCGGTGTCTGATTCACAATTGTTCCTTGCTACTGGCATAGCTCTTCCTGATATTTCGCTTAACCATAGCATGGCATCCACTGATTCGGCAAACTGTCCTCGCCTTCCCCGGTAGTTGCTTGGCCGGCCAGTCCCTGTGCTTCCTCTAGCCATTGAACTTGATCTATAGCCATACCCATTGCCAATCTACACTGAAGCACACCTACTTGGCACGTGGCTCATAGGTCACCTTCGTCCGCCAAAACCGCTCGTTCGACTTGTAGACTGTCGGTCCAGTTGGATAGCGAATCAGGACCTGATCCTCATCAATCCAAGTGGCTGTGACCTGCGTCCACTGGGGGTGCCCGTCCATCACAAACAGATTGCCCTGCTGGTTAGGGAGTTCGCGCTCCGCCGCGAGCACCGACACATGGGTGGTGAATCCGGTTGTCGCCCCACAATTGCGCTCGAATACCACCAGCTTCCTTTCCTGAGACGGTGAATAACGCACACGCTGGATCATGGTAATGTCACACATCCCGGAAACGAGCCACACGAGCATAACCAGGGTGGCGAGGCTGCAGAGGGCCAGTCCGCTCACAACCGAAACCATCAGGATGAAGATTCCCCGATATTTGCGCGTCAGTGCTTTCGATGCCAACCTCGCATCGCCACACAGCGACTGTTCCGTGTTGGCATCGCCTACGAATATCGTTCGCTGGCCGGCCAACGAACACGGCTCACCGGCTGGCGACCGAATGCACCGAATCAACCTAGACGAAGGGGCATTGCCGAAGGAGCAGACACCGCGCGGCCCTTAACAGAGCCAGTCCGGTGCAGCGGGTTGTTGGCCGGCTAACCCCTGTGCTTGCTTTGCTCTACAACGCCAGGTCCAACCACTTGCTGCCATTCGCAGTGCGTAACCAGTGCGTTCGCCGTTACCATCCTACCCTCGGCAGAAGCCTTGAGACTTGCCTCCCCTCAATCAAGCCAGACGCCAGCCACCCCTGAAATGCGCCCGGCAAGCCTGTGGTTTTCCTGCTTTGTCTTCCCCTCAAGCTGCTTCGCCGGCCAACGAACACAGCTCACCGGCTGGCGACGACAGCACCGCATCAACCTAAACGAACAAATATGGCCGAAGGAAGATCCACCGCTCGGCCCGGACTGTAGCCAGTCCGGTGCAGCGGGTTGTTGGCCGGCCCTGCCCTGAGCATTTAGTGCTTCTTTCTTGCTCATGTCGTAGCCTGTGCCTTGGTGCAGTGGACCAGCAAAAGTAACGGCACAACCCGATGAGCTGGATTGCGCTCACACACCGCAGCCGGAGCCTGTGGTTCAATTACCCGTGTGAGGGAAAAGCCGGCTGCCACAAGCGTATTCAAATAGGTGGCCAGCGTCCGATGGTGCGCCCCGACCCGCTGACAGAGATTCCCACTGGTATCAGAACGAAAGAAGCCTTCAGCGAAATAGCGGGAGATCGCCCAGGACACGCTGCCGTCAGGCTGCTGACGCCACTGCGCCTCTGGTGCAGCAAAACAGGGATGGGTGATCAGAAAGACAAACCAGCCCCCTGGACTCAGCACCCGCCAGACTGCCCGAAAGGTGGCATCCACCTGGGGTATGTCCATCAACGCCAGGACACACACCACACCCTCAAAGGTCGCCTCAGGAATTGTGCTGAGCGCCTGCGCATCATCGACGCAGTAGTGGATGCCCAACGGATGGGTCCCTTCCTCGGCTTGCGCCACCTGAATCAACTCAGGCGACAGATCGATCCCCACCACCTTCGCACCGCGTTGGGCCAGCAGGCGAGCCACCCGGCCTTCTCCACACCCTAAGTCACAGATGTGTTGGTCTTGAATCGGGCCCAGCATCTCCAACAGGGTGGGGAAGGCCCACTCCCCAGCGCCGCCTTCCCGCATCCGGTTTGCATACCATGCTGCTGTCGTATCTCGATACGCTGTATCCATCCTGTCCTCCGCAGTACTACCTCAGCCGTTTTTCACCCAGTGGGGCGCAATTGCCGCCACCTTACTGTGCGTTGAATACAGCGTGCTTGAGCAGCGGCTGTCAAGTACCAAAAAATCAGCTGTCTTTACTTTGCCCTTCCCGATTGATGCTGAGTCGGCCAACGC
>QEUW01000736.1 GCA_003577005.1 Chloroflexota bacterium
TACGGCTATTACTTGGGCTTATGGTACACTTTTCTTTGGCGTCTATGGCAGCGACCCCGGCCTCTACCGGCTGGGTCGAACCGGAGACGGGCAAATGGTAGCCGAGCGCATCTTGCTTATCTGGCCACTTCTGGCCACGACAACCGCGCCTGATGGCGCACTCTGGATCGGCACCGGTGGCGGTGGCCTCTTCCGGCTGACTCCGGGGTGTTAAGATTGGAATGCAGAGTGTAGATGTTGCATTCTGCATTCCCCATTGTCCGCTGGCCGTGCCGTTTTACATAGCCAACCATGTCAGACATTGCCCTAGAGATAGTTTTTATTTTCCTTCTCCTAATCGCCAACGCCATTTTTGCAATGTCCGAACTAGCGATCATCTCGGCGCGCAGAGCGCGTTTGGAACCGCGCGCGGAAGAGGGTGATCGAGGTGCGCAGGCCGCGCTCGAGTTGGCGGCCACCCCGGATATCTTTCTTTCTACGGTCCAGGTCGGCATTACCTTTATCGGCATTCTAGCCGGCGCTGTGGGTGGCGCTCGCATAGCCAGGGTTTTACAAGAGTTGTTGGTACCGTTGCCCGTGGTGGGCCAGTTCAGTGGCGCGTTGAGCGTAGGCATCGTCGTTATTCTGATCACCTATCTTTCCCTGGTGATCGGCGAGTTGGTGCCAAAACGATTGGCGCTCTATAACCCTGAAGGGATCGCCCGTGTTGTGGCGCCGGCCATGCGCGGCCTGGCACGACTTGCCTGGCCAGTAGTCCGCCTGCTCAGTGCTTCGACCAACCTTGTATTACGGCTATTCAATCTACAGCCGAGCACAGAACCACCGGTCACAGATGAAGAGGTGCGCACGTTGATGGAGCAGGGCGCCCAGGTGGGTGTCTTTGAGCCGATCGAAGAAGAGATTGTTGACCAGATCTTTCGTCTGAGCGACCGAACAGTGAGTGCGCTCTTCACCCCGCGCACAGATATCGTCTGGCTTGATCTGGATGATTCGCTCGATGAGATCAAACAGAAGCTCATCGAGAGCGGCTTCTCGCGCTATCCCGTGGCGCAAGATAATCTGGACAACATCGTTGGCCTGGTGGCAGCCCAGGATCTGCTCGTTCAGAGTCTGGCCGGGCAGCCGCTGGACCTGCGCAGCATCATCCAACCCGCGCTCTTTATTCCTGAAACAACGCCGGCGCTGGTAGTGGTAGAGCGACTCAAGCAGACACGTTCGCACATTGCCCTGGTCATCGACGAGTACGGCGGCGTTGAGGGGCTGGTTACGCTTTCAGATATCCTCACCGCCATTGTAGGGCACATTCCTGAAGCCGGTCAGCCGGAAGAAGCCGAAGCGATCCAGCGTGAAGATGGATCATGGCTGATCGATGGTATGTTCCAGATCGACGAGTTTCAAGACCTCTTTCACATCGAAGAACTACCCGATGGGGGCGAAGGCTATTACCAGACGGTCGGTGGCCTGGTCATGGCGGTATTGGGGCGCATCCCGGTTCCCGGTGACCATTTCGAGTGGGCCGGCTACCGGCTGGAAGTGATGGACATGGATGGCCGCCGGGTAGATAAGGTGTTGGTGGTGCAGGTTGAGAACGGATCCCAGTAGAGCATCGGGTACAAAGCCAACATCGCCACAAGGTGAGAGCCCACGCGGACGGAGGGATCGTTTTATTTTGTACACGGATGAACACGAATAAAGGCAGATACCGCTTTTTCTGTTGCGTGTTTATCCGTGTACATCCGTATACTGTCGCAAAAATTAGGCGGTCACGCGGCTCTGCCCACCGGCCATTGCCCCCACGATCAGAAACGGTTCTGCGCCCGTGGCCACCGCGTCGGGCAGTGGGGCATCCGGCGACTCGTGTGATAGGTCCTGCTCACAAGCAAAGAAGCGGATAAAGGGCCGGCGTTGCTGCGTGGTGTGGTCGCGGATGGTGCCGCGCAGAGCTGGATATTGGGCTTCGAGTGCGTTCAACACTGAACGTTGGGTGATCGGTCCCTCGACCTCAAGCGTGATTTCTCCGCTGGCCTGCGCCAGCCTGCGCAGATGGGTTGGAAGTTTGACTCGGATCATAAGCATCGATCATAGGAATGTCAAGTGAGGACTTTGTCGAGAAACGCAGAGTTTGCACATGATGCTGCTCTTTCTTACGGATTGGTATTCGGTATAGGGTATTGACGAGGCGCAATACCCTATACCGAATACCAATCAAAGGTTACTTGGTGATGCTCGCCGGTATAACAACTAAAATGGGCGCTAAGGCAGCACCTGGACCTCGACCGACATCAC
>QEUW01000138.1 GCA_003577005.1 Chloroflexota bacterium
GTCTCGCCCCAACAGCCACTCACCATCAACAACACCAATCCAAACAGAAACAGGGTTTTCCCGTAGCTCATAAGCGTTTCAGCAACTTCTGTAGGTCGTCTAACGACCGGGTGTTGATTACATCAGCAGCAGTCAGCCAGGCGCGGCGGGCGACGGCGATGCCATACTCCATCACCTCCATGCCCGTTAGTTCATGCGCATCGCTGTTGATGGCAATCTTGCAACCCAACTCCACCGCGCGGCGGGCGTAGATATCGTTCACATCGAGCCGGCTGGGATGAGCGTTGATCTCCACCGCCGTGCCCGTTTCGGCACAGGCTTGCAAGACCGCCTCCATGTCCAGGTCGGCGGGTTCGCGGGCGCCGATCATGCGCCCCGTGGGGTGGCCGAGGATATCCACATATGGGTTACGGATGGCCTTGAGACAGCGCGCTGTGATGGTGGCGCGCTCCTGGCGCAGCCCGCTGTGGATGCTCGCTACCACCACATCCAGTTCGGCCAACACCTCGTCGGGCAGAGCCAGCGAGCCATCAGCCAAAATCTCTACCTCGATACCGCGCAACAATCGGAAGTTGACGCCCGCCCGTTGCCAGCCTTCGTTGAGCGCGGCGATCTCAGCCGCCTGTTGGCGCACCCGCTCGGCGTCCAGGCCGTTGACCATCCCCAACCCGACGCTGTGGTCGCTCACTGTCCAATATTCGTAGCCCTGTTTTTGGGCGGCCTCGGCCATCTGTGCGATAGCGGCGGCGCCATCGCTCCAGGTGCTGTGGCCGTGCAGCTCGCCACGGATGTCGTCGAGCGTAATGAGGTGTGGCAGCTTGTGCTGGCGCGCTGCCTGGATCTCCCCCCGGTTCTCGCGCAGCTCGGGCGGCATCCAGTCCAGACCTAGAAAATTGTAAAGGTCGGCCTCTTCGGCAAAAAAACGTTGTTCATCCGCGGGCGCATCGTTCTTGCCGGTGCTGGTGAGACCATACTCGTTGAGGCTCCAGCCCTGGCGCAGCGCGATCTCGCGCATTTCGATGTTGTGTTCTTTGTTGCCGGTGAAATATTGGAGCGCCGCGCCCCAATGTTTTTCCTCGACCACGCGCAGGTCCACCTGGAGGCCGTTGCCGAGGAGCACGCTCGTTTTGGTGTCACCGGCGCCCAGAATCTGGTCCACCTGTGGCAGTTTGCCAAACGCTTCGATGACCCGGACAGGCTCTTCGCTCACGGCCAGAATGTCCACATCGCCGATGGTTTCGCGCCAGCGGCGCAGACTGCCGGTGACCTCGATGCGCTGGATGGTATCGCCGGGCAGCGCTTGGCGCAGACCAGCCACCAGCGCCAGCGCCAGCGGTCGCACGGCGCCAATGGGCTTGCGGCTGTCGCCGCGGCGCGCCAACAGCTCGATGCCGCTGAGGATCTTCTGCTCGCTCTTTGCGCCAAAGCCTTTGAGGGTGCGCAGCTTGCCGGCCTCGGCTGCTGCCTTCAGTTCATCGACGCTGGTCAGATTCAACTCTTGCCAGAGACGCCGCGCCTTTTTGGGCCCCATGTCGGGCACCTGCATCATCTCCACGACGCCCGGCGGCACCTGGGCTCTCAGTTCTTCGATCTCCTGGACCACGCCCTGGTCGAGCAACTCGCCAATGAGGCCGGCGATCCCCGCACCGACGCCGGGAATCTCGCGTAATTTTCCTTCGGCGTGCAGCGCCTGGATCGGTTGGCTTAGTTCGCGCACGGCTTCGGCGGCGTTCTGAAAGGCAATGACGCGAAAGCGGTTGGCATCGAGGATCTGCAACATATCTGCCATTTGGGCCAGTGTATTGGCCACTTCAGCGTTGGTTAGCCGGCGGCTCTCAAGTTGTGGAGATTCGGTCGCCATGACACCTATCCCTGGTAGTATCGAGAAAAAATGTTCTACAGCGATTATACCATGTCAGAGGGGTTCGACAAAGACTTGAATGTTGCCGCCGCACGCAAGACCAACGGAGAAGGCCAGTTCGTCGGCGATGCCGTACTCGACCAGGCGGGGCTGCCCGCTCATGAGCACGGCCAGGGCCTCCTCGACGACGGCGCCCTCCACGCAACCGCCGCTGACCGAACCGCTCATTTCGCCCTGATTCGAGATCGCCATCTTGGCGCCCAACGGTCGCGGCGCAGAGCCATAGACTTTGACTACCGTCGCCAACGCCACCTTTTTGCCATCTGCACGCCAGCGTTCAATATCGGGCAGAACTTCGCGCATGATCGACTCCTTTGAAATGAAAATCCCGAAAGATGATAGATCTGTCGTGAGGGGGGTTATTCATCAGACCGTAGAAAATCCAATTGTTCAGCAATCGAGTGGGCGCGGGATGCCGCCTCGGCCTGGGCCGCCGCGCTCGGTTCAGCGTAGTGCGGGTCGGGCGTGACCGGCGCGCCCGTTCGCTCATCGATGACGGCGACATGCCTGCGCTCAGCGTCCAACGCCAGCCAGACCCGGTTGACGGCGCTGTATAGCCCCTGTTCAGCGGGCGCCAGTGGCACGTAACCGCCATCGCCGAGTGTATAGCCGAGGATATGATAATCCACATCGTCTGAACCGTCAGGGCTAGTGGCGTGAACGACAAAATACTCGTCTACGCCGGCGGCGGCGTAGACGGCGAGTTTGTCCACCAGGTCGAGTTCGGCAAAACGGGGTGAGGTCACTTCGAGGACAAAGCGCGGACGGGCGCGCTCGGCCGCCACATCAAACACGGTGCGCACGCGCTCCGGTTCGCTCGCCTGCGGAATGACCACCAGGTCGGGCGCCGGTTGGGCCCGATCGGCCTGTTCCCAGCGGAGCTTGATCTGGCTTAGTACCAGCGTGGCCGGGTTGTAGCGGTGCAGATAGCGAAAGGTGCGTCGCAACGCCCGCACATCGGCATCGTGACGAGCGCCCTGCTCGAACTCATCGCCCGCTTGCGGGTCGAGAAAATCGGCCGGGCGGAGCGGCAGCCAGGTGTAGCTGGGCTGCCCCGTCTTATCGTAGCGAATGATCTGGCGGCGACCGTAGTAGAATTCATCTCGTTCTTGCATGGCCTGATTCTGCCATTCGAGACGAGAAAAGTCAACGACGCATGGGGCAAGGCAGCATTTCCAAAACTGGCAAAGATAGACCGCTGATTGGGTGGGGCCCAGGAGGGCACCCCGGCTGGTTCACGCGGATTGCTGAGAATTATCATCCGCGCTGATCCGCCCAATTCGCGGTCTATTCGCTATCTAGCTGGCGCTGGCGCACCCCTTCGTAGAGCAGGATCGCCGCGGCGATCGCCACGTTGAGCGAATTGACCTGGCCGAACATGGGCAGCGCAACTTGTGCATCGGCGCCCTCCATCCAGAGCGAGCTAAGCCCATATTGCTCGGAGCCGACGACCACGGCGACAGGATGGCGCATATCTACCTCTGTGTAGAGCCGGTCGGTGTTGGGCGTAGCCGCGAGCGTGCAGATGCCGTGCCGCCGGCACCAGGCCAACGTCTCGGTCGAAGTCGCTTCAAGCACAGGCCGGCAAAAGAAGGTACCGACGCTGGCGCGCACGACATCGGGATTGAAAAGGTCTGTGCCGCGGTCGCAGAGAATTACCGCATCCGCCCCGGCGCCGTCGGCTGCGCGCAGCAAGGAGCCGAGATTGGCGGGCTTTTCGATGGCTTCGGCAATGAGGTACAATGGCCGGGCCGGTGGCCGGTGGTCGCAGAGCGCATGGCGGATCTGAGGCGCCACAGCCAGCAGCCCTTCGGGACGGTCGCGCAGCGCCATCTTGACAAACGGACCCTCGGCCACTTCGATGATGGGCACACCTACTTGCGCCACACGTTCGATGAGCGGGTCTTCGTTCGGCCCAAAAAAGAGGCTGGGGCAGATAAAGAGCTCGTACAGCGGGTAGCTGTTGTCCAGCGCAGCGCTGATGGCGCGGTAGCCCTCGATGACCATCTTGTGTTGGCGGTCCCGTTCGCGCCGTTTATGCAATTTGACAACATTTTTGATCTGGCTGTTTTGCAGACTGGTGATGCGCATAGCCCTCTCCCTTACAACAAAAAGGCCGCCGGTTGGAAGACAACCCACGGCCGCAGTCTGCTACTCGACGAGCATCAGTAGACAGGATCAAAAAAGCCGTGGACCGGAGTTGTCCACGGCTCGATCACGCTCAACTTGACATAAATCAGCGGCTCGTAGACACACTCCTCCCTGGGTCAACAGAACCGCCCGAGACGGTGTGGCAAGCAACTGATTTTGACATCGCTGAAGTTACGATTTTGATCGGATGTTGATCGAACGGGTCAGAAGTGCAATCTAACGTGCGGCACCAAGTCTAGCAGAAAGTCCCGCCACCTGTCAAAATTCGGTTACACACGAGACAGAAATTAGGATACGCGGAGTTCGCACGCCCACGTGCGAACTCCGCAGACACCAGGGATTCGTGGAGAGCCAGATAGGAACAAACGATGACACGCATCTTTGATTTCCCCGACATCTATGAGATAGTCATGGCACGGCCACCGGGTACGGTAGAGACCGAAGTGCTGAGTGTTCATATCCTCTCCTTGGTTGAAAATGAAACGTATCACTCACTTAGATTGTCTGGAGCGGCGCCGGCTCCTGGATCGCCTGCATCGATGTCCATCTGTACCTTGAGAAATGCCCACATTTGATCTACATCGCCAAAGGGATGAATCTGCTCCGTGGCTGTACTCTGTAGCGAGGCTCGCCATGCTGCCCGCGAATGATCACGCCAGATGCGCAATAGGTAAGACTGGTAAATCGACGACTCAAGGCGGCGGATTGGCATAGTGCATCTTACTGCGCCTCAACTCTGAACATGCGCCACTCGCTCCATTCGCTTTCGACGCGGCAGTGGGCGTCCAGTGGGCGCTGCCCTGACAGTGACCTGTGGAGCGAGTAACAAAACAGATGTATAGAATAAGCTCACCAAGAGCAAGCGTAGAACAGCGATCAGTGTTTTTGTCATGGCGACCTTCTGGTCCAAACATAGGATGACCAAAGCCTCAGATTGCACCTGTACACGAGTCATCATATAATCAACCCATTGTCTCAATTCACTCGCCGAAGCGTGCTAAACGCAGTCTGAACTTGTTGCAAAGGAGAAGCAAGCCATGCTGGGTGATCAGAAAATGCAGAAAATCCACTGGTACAGGTCCCCGGTCGATCGAGAAACGCTCAATACCTTGAATCAACGCAGCAACTGGAAGGGGTTGCTCCAGACGTTCGGTCATTTGGGCCTGCTTGTGCTGACCGGCACAGCAGCCTGGTTTGCCACAGAATGGCTAGGGTGGCTGGCGCTGCTAGTATTGTTTGTGCATGGGACCTTCTACGCCTTTCTCCTCAACGGTTTTCATGAGCTCTGCCACAGCACGGTCTTTAAGTCGAAGTGGCTCAACACCTTCTTCCTTTACCTTTTCAGTTTTCTGGGCTGGTACAATCCCATCTTGTTCTGGGCCAGCCACCAGGAGCATCATAAATATACGCTCCACCCGCCGGATGATCTCGAAGTGGTGCTGCCAGTGGAGTTGACACTGAAAAGCTTTCTTAAAAGCGCAGTTATCAATCCGTGGGGCTTCTATGGCAGGCTGAAGGGTGTGATCCGCCTGAGCCGCGGCCGGCTGGAGGGCCAGTGGGAGCACGCGCTCTTCCCCGAATCAGACCCGGCAAAGCGGCAGCGTCTCTTCAACTGGGCGCGCACACTGCTGGTGGGCCATACGCTGCTGACCGTCGTCTCGCTCTACTTTGGTCTCTGGCTGCTGCCTGTACTCATCACCCTGGCCCCTTTCTACGGCGGGTGGCTGCTCTATCTCTGTAACAACACCCAACACGTAGGGCTCCAGGATAATGTCCTCGATTTCCGGCTCTGCACCCGCACGATCATTCTCAATCCCTTTGTCCAGTTCCTCTACTGGCACATGAACTTTCACATCGAACATCACATGTACGCCGCGGTGCCCTGTTACCATCTGGCGCAACTGCATGAGGCGATCAAGCACGATCTGCCCCCCAGCCCGGTCGGTCTCTATGCTACCTGGAAAGAGATCATCGCGATCTTGCGGCAACAGAAAAGCGACCCGGCCTATCAATACGTGCCACCTCTGCCGGTGCCCGCCACCCAGTGACTGGTCGCCGAATCGCAGCTGCGACCCCCAGACGCAACTGAGCAGCTACGCTGAATGCGGGACGGCTTACCAGTCCATAGACTTGCCAATCGGAGGTGACAGCAGTCCGAAAAAGTGCCAGATCTTTCGTAGCGCTTTCCCGGACTGCCGTACACAGCCTTAGTCGTTCTCCGGTTTTAACAACCGCCACCGCTCCCGTGGCCACTACACGCATACACTGACGGCGCTGGCGAAAGCCCAATTTGCTCTGCCACAATCCCAGCATCGCAAACGCTCTTGGAACTGCGCCAGACGCTGCGTGACCGTGACCGTGCGCGGCCCCTGCTGGCTGCCACCACCCAGACACTGGCCTTTACTTCAAACAGCGACGCTTGGGTCGATGTGACAGCCTTTACACGTCACCTGGTCGCCGTGGCCAAACATCCCCATGCCGACCTGCTGACCTGTGGCGCATGTACCCATGCGTTGGCCCAGGCCGTTGCACTCTACCAGGGCGCGTTTCTCAACGGCTTTTCCGTGCCGGATAGCGATCTCTTTGAACAGTGGGTCGTGACCGCGCGCGAAAAGCTACACCAGCAGGCCCTGGACGTCTTTACCATCTTGAGCCGCTGTTATCAGACCCAGGGTGATCTGGCTCAGGCGCTACAGACCGTGCGCCGGCTGTTGGAGCTGGCCCCCTGGCAGGAGGAAGCGCACCGCCAGTTGATGCTGCTCCTGGCGTTGAGCGGCCAACGCACCCAGGCGCTGGCCCAATATGACCGCTGTACTCAGATACTCATGGACGAGTTGGGCGTGCCGCCGGCCAAAGAGACCGACGCCCTCTATGATCAGATTCTGGCCGGCGAGATTGGGCCGGCCAGTAGGAGCATCCCCCTGCTCGTTACGCCCCCTGCACCTGCCGCCGCGCCGCCTCCGTTCCAGGTGCTGACCCCCCCACCCCATGTCGATGAGCGGCCCGCGCGGTCGTTCCTTCTGCAAATGGTCCAGTTGCGCCAGCAGCCACGCAGAGGGAAGGCTCTCTGCCTTCTCCGGCTCGCCTGTCTGTTCTTGCAGTTCAAAGTAGGTCTGGATGGACGTTCGCAGCGTTTCCACAAAAGCAAATATGGCAAAGCTCTCATAGAGCCTGCTGATCTGCTCTGGCCCAGCGTACCGATCCGGCTGCCAGTTTGGCGTCCATGTGGCCTGTTGGCTAGCCGGGCGCAGCGGGCGCAGGATCTCCAGGCAGACATCGATGACGAGCTGTAGCTCCTCCAAAATCGTTTGGCCGGTCACAGCTCTTCCCTCAATCTCATAGATCGCACTGCGCAGAATATCGCTGTGCGCGCCATAGCCGTAGGGCCATTGCTTGTCTACCCAATAGGGCCAATGTTCTTTGACCCAGCGCTGCCAACGTTCATCCAACTGATCGGCTGTGGCGCCATAGATGCGCCGTCCCGACCGGTCACTGATGCTGCGCAGGATCTGGCTCTGGATGAGCGGGCGCAAGACGGTGATCGGGTGCTTGCCGTCGTGGTCATCATAATAAGAGGGATGCCCGTTGGCCAGGTACTCTTGAAAGCCCAAGACAGTGATCGGCCACCAGACAGCCGTAGGTATCGGCAAAAATCTCTTCCAGCCACTGCTGCCGCCAGGAGGAAATCAGCAAACCAGGTGAGCACACTCCCAGAGGATCGCTCAAGATCTTCTTTTTGTGGCTCGATCTTCAGCTCGTCAAGATCTCGTTGGATACTAGCTGCGCTCCTCTCGACCTCAACTCTTGTCTGGGTCAAGGTGCTCTCAACCATCGTTTGTGTTTCCTCGATCACGCTTGTTAGCGCGGCCCACCGTTCTTGCCAGCGTTTGTTCTCCCGGTCGGCGTGAGCAATGGTCAATGTCTGCAACACAAAGTTGCTTGTTTGAGCCGGATCGGTAGACATGGTCTCCTCCTGAGAAGATCGCGGCAAGCGTGCAGCCCATGGCTGGCAAGAAATCGCCACAGGCCGTAACAAACGTCTGGCAAATGTGAGAGACAATAAGCCTATGGTAACAAAAAAAGGTGAAAACGCAAAGAGCCACGCAGGACCTTCCTGGCCGGCATTGGTCGGGAATTGACCATCCCGCGGTGGATTGCTGCCAAATTTGGAATTTCTATGAAGGTACCAGTCGATTGGCAGAAGACGAGATTCGATTTACAATATGGACATGTCGCCGTCGTATACCACCAAAAACTAGCGAGACATCCGCATGACCGCTCCGACCATCAACCCCCAGCGCCTGATGGACGATCTGGCTGCCATCGCCCAGTTTACCGAACCCAACACGCCCGGCTGGACGCGCCGCTTCCCGTCGGATGTCTATCGCCGTAGTCGGGAATGGCTGCGCCGCCACTTTGAGGCCGAAGGTCTGGTTACCACGCTGGACGCTGCTGGTAATCTGTTTGCTCGCCGCCCCGGCGCTGAGGAGTTGCCGCCGATCCACATCGGTTCGCACACGGACACTGTGATGGGCGGTGGGCGCTACGATGGAACGTTGGGCGTCCTCGGCGCGTTGGAAGCGGCGCGGGCCATCGGCGAGGCCGGCATCCAACTGCGCCACCCGCTGGTCGTCGCCGATTATCTCTCGGAAGAGGCCACCGACTACGCCGTAGCCTGTATGGGCAGCCTTGCCCTCTGTACAGATCATTTTCAGCCAGACTGGCTACAGCGGACGGTCAACGGCGTTACGCTGCGCCAGGCTATCATCGACATGGGTGGCCGGCCCGATGAATTGGGCCAGCCGCTCGTCAGACCAGACGAGATCGCCGCGTCGCTCGAATTGCACATCGAGCAAGGACCGGTGCTCGAAGCGCGCGGGGCAAAACTGGCAGCCGTGAGCGGGATCGTCGGCATCCGCCGGGCGCTGTTCGAACTGCGCGGCAAGGCCAATCATGCCGGCACCACGCCCATGGACCTCCGCCATGATGCGCTGGCAGCCGCCGCACACTTTATCGTCGCCGTTGAGGAGGTCGCCCGTGCCCACCCGGGCACGGTGGGCACGGTGGGGAAGCTCGACCTCATGCCCAACCAGGGCAACGTTATCCCCGCCCAGGTGGCGCTCATGGTCGAGATGCGGAGCCTTGATATGACAACAGTAGACAGCATGTGGGCGCACTTTATGGATCGGGCACAGGCTGCCTGCGCCGAGCGCGGGGTCGAGTGGCAGGTCTTTAACGAGACCCGGATGGACCCGGTGCGTCCCCCAGATTGGCTACACAAACTCGTGCTCGGCGTCTGCCGCCGGCATGACCCCAACGCGCTGGCTATCCCTAGCGGCGCCGGCCATGATACCAACTATCTCTCGCTCGTCGCACCGGCTGCGCTGATCTTTGTACCCAGCATCGATGGCCGCAGCCATGCACCCGAGGAAGAGACGTCACCAGACGACCTCGCCCGCGGCGTCCAGGCGCTGGCCGAGGCGATCGTTGCACTAGATCAAGCGCTCGTTGGTCACTAGTGATAACCGCAACAATCCATTTTTCGTACAGACTGACGCTTGGCGCTCACACAATAACAGAGTAAAGTAGAACGTTAGTGACTTTCCACCAGACAATCGCTATACGAAGGACAAAAAGGCGATGATCAACGACCCCGTCCTGGTCAACGACTGGCATCCCGTTGCGCAGACAGTTGATCTGCCGGAGAACGGCGTCTGCGCGGTGCGGCTGCTTGGCGAGGATCTCGTGCTCTGGCGGGTGCAGGGAAAGGTCGTGGCCTGGCAAGATCTCTGCGTCCACCGCGGCACCCGCCTCTCCAAAGGCAGCGTGCAAGCAGGCTGTCTGGTCTGCCCCTATCATGGCTGGACGTATGATGCATCCGGGCGCTGTGTCCAGATTCCTGCGCACCCCGACCAGACACCGCCGACCAAAGCCATTGTCAAGAGCTACCAGGCGCGCGAGCAATATGGCCTGATCTGGGTGACATTGGGCGCCCCGCCCCACGAGCCACCCCCCTTCCCCGAATGGCATCTGCCCGACTACCGCAAAGTCTTGGCCGGCCCTTATCATGTCAGCGCCAGCGGCCCGCGCATCGTGGAAAACTTTCTCGATGTGGCCCACTTCCCTTTTGTCCATGAAGGAACATTGGGTGTACGCAGCCACCCAGAGATCGCCGACTACGAGGCCGAAATCGGGGCGGAGGGCGTGGTGGCGCGCAACGTGCGTATCTACCAACCCGACCCATACGGCACCGGCCAGCCCGATTGGGTCGCCTACACCTATCGAGCGTTGCGCCCGCTGACAGCCTATCTGCTCAAGGAGACAGCCGGACCCAACCTCTCGATCCTGCTCACGATCACCCCCCACGGCGTTGTCGAGAGCACCGCCTGGATGTGGATGGCCATGAACTATGGGCACGATATTCCCGAAGCGGATCTGATCGCCTGGCAAGATGGCATCTTTGCCCAGGATCGACCCATTGTAGAATCGCAACGGCCCGAACTGCTGCCGCTCGATCTCCAGGCGGAACTACACTTGCGCAGCGACCGCACCGCCATCGCCTACCGCAAGTGGCTGAACGAGCTAGGGCTGACCTTTGGCGCAGCCTGAGCATCCACTGGATTCCAAACAGGCAGATCTGAAAATGGCCGGACAAAACAGCAGTCCACAGAGAGCGCGGAGGTTTCACAGAGATCACAGAGCTTTTTCTCTGTGCTCTCTGTGTCTTCTCTGTGTTCCTGCTGTTTTTCATTTTCAACAACCGGATTCGCAGAAAGTAACCGCTTTACCCATGTCACCCACAAGGAGAAAGGCTGCATGTTGATTTTTCGCCGTCCGTGCATTGTGTTGTTGGCTCTCATTGTGATCCTCATGACTGGGTGCGCTGCGCCTGTGGCGGCACCGGCGACTGCACCTGAGGCCGAAAGCGCACCCGCTGACGAAAGCAAGGGCAGCATTGCGGTGCTGCTGCCCGGCCCGCCAGACGACAACTCGTGGAACGAGGCGGCGCTGACCGCCCTACAGGCCCTGGAAGCGGAGGGTTACACCATCGCCTATTCGGAAAGCGTGGCCGACGCCGACGCCGCCCGCATCCTGCGTAGTTATGCCGACCAGGGTTTTCAGCTTGTCATTGGCCACAGCTTTGGCTATCAAGATGCCGTCTTCCAGGTCGCGTCCGAATACCCGGATGTGAATTTTGCCTGGGCGGGCGGTATCGACCGTACAGCGCCAAACGTGGCCGATTATGACCAACCGCTCTTCGAGCCGTCGTACCTGGTCGGTGTGATCGCCGGGCACGTCTCACAGAGTGGCAGGTTGGGTGCGCTCTACGGCTTCGATATTCCCGTCTGTCACTCGATGGGTGAGGCAATGCTGGCCGGCGCCCGCACGGTCAACCCCGATGCCACGTTGACTGTCACCGGTGTCGGCGACTGGATCGATGTGGCCAAAGCCAAGGAAGCCGCACTGGCTCAGGCCGACGCCGGCATCGACTTCTGGATCGAGTGTGGCGAAGGCCCTGCCCTGGGCACCATCGAGGCCGCCAAAGAACGGGGCGGCTTTGCCACCGGCTACGTGGGGGATATGACCGAAAACGGCCCCAATGTGGTCCTGGTCAACATTGTCTGGAATGTCAGGCCCGTCTTTGAAGACATGATCCAGCGCACGCTCGACGGCTCGTTTGATGCGCCGTTCTACCAATATGGCGTGCGCGAAGGTGCGTTCGACGTCACCGTAAACCCGGCCCTGGCCGACCAGGTCCCCGCCGAGGCGTTGGAGGCAATGGAAGCGGCCAAGGCCCAGATTTTGAGCGGCGAACTCGAAGTGCCGTACGTGCCGCAGTAGGGGTGGCTTAGAAAGATCACAGACATGAAGTAGTAATAAGTAATCGGTAATCGGTAATCGGTAATTTGTAATGAGCCGTTGGCGCATCATTCATTAATAATTACCGATTACTTATTACCCATTATCCACCTATTCCGGCCGTTCGACTTGATGTGTGCAGGATTGCCCATGCCAGAACCTATCGTCCAACTCAAAGCAATCACCAAGCGTTTTCCTGGTGTGCTGGCAAATGAACAGGTCACTCTTGACCTCTATCCTGGCGAAGTGCATAGCGTGCTGGGCGAAAACGGGGCCGGCAAGACCACGCTCATGAGCATCCTGGCCGGGCTCTACCAGCCGGATGAGGGTGAGTTGTGGGTCAAGGGACGGCGCGTTCACTTTCGCTCGGCCCAGGATGCCATCCGCCACGGCGTGGATATGGTGCACCAGCATTTCCAGTTGGTGAAGAGCTTCACCGTCGCCGAGAATATCATCCTGGGCCAGCCTTCGTCGCGCGGGCCGCTGGTGGAAAACCGGCGCACCGTGGGCGAGCGCATCCGCCGGCTCTCGCAGCAATACAGATTGGATGTGGACCCCGACGCCCTGATCTGGCAACTTTCGGTCGGCGAGCAGCAACGGGTGGAGATTCTCAAGGCGCTCTATCGCGGAGCAGATGTCCTTGTGCTCGATGAACCGACCGCTGTGCTTACCCCCCAGGAAGCCTCTGACCTGCTCGCTATTCTGCGCATCCTGGCCGGCCAGGGGCGGGCCATCGTCTTTATCAGCCATAAGTTGAATGAGGTGCTGGCAGTCAGCGACCGGATCACGGTGATGCGCAACGGGCGCGTGGCCGGCTCGATGCGGCCGCACCACGAGACGGTGACCACGAACGAACTGGCGCGGCTGATGGTAGGCCGCGAGGTGTTGCCGGTGGTTACCCGCCGGGCGCATCCTGCTGGCGAACGCTGGTTGCGCATCGAGGACTTGTGGGTGAATGACGATCGCGGGCTGCCGGCGGTGCGCGGCGCCAGCCTGGAGGTGCGGGCTGGCGAGATCGTGGGGCTGGCAGGTGTGGCCGGCAACGGTCAACGCGAGCTGGAAGAGGCGCTGCGCGGCCTGCGACCGGTGCAACGCGGACGCATCCTGCTGGGCGACCAGGAGTCGACCCACGCCCGCCCCAGTGAGCGGGTCGCCCAGCACTTTGCCCACATCCCGGCGGATCGCTATGGCTGGGGGCTGCTCTCCGCGGCCAGCGTGGCGGAAAACCTGGTGTTGGAGACTTTCGAGCAGCCGCCCTACACCCGCCGTGGTTTGCTCCAGTATCATGCTATCTTTGACGCCGCCGCCAAGCTGGTCCATGTATACGGTGTGCGGACGCCATCTGTAGCGAGCCGGGCCGGCAAGCTGTCGGGCGGCAATGCACAAAAGCTGGTCCTGGCGCGCGAGCTCTCGCTACAACCACGCGTCTTGCTGGCGGCGCAGCCCACACGCGGGCTGGATATCGGCGCCATCAGTTACGTCCACGAACAGCTCATCGAGCAGCGCGACCGCGGCGTCGCCATCCTTTTGATCTCCACTGAACTGGATGAGATCTTTGCGCTCAGCGACCGCATCGCGGTGCTCTACGAAGGGCGTATCGTGGGCGAAACGCCAGGAGATAACGCCTACCGCCGCGCCGTGGGTCTCATGATGGCCGGCGTACCTGAGGAGCAGGCAGCATGACCCAACAGGTAGAGCCCGGTATGGTGTTCCCACAGGGACTCTCCACCGGCGAACCAGCGGTTGCCAGGCGGCTTGTAAGTGCGCTGGGACCGGCGTTACTGGGCGGGTTTGTTGCGCTGGGGCTGGGTGCTTTTCTTGTCCGCATGGCCGGTGCTGACCCGCTGGCAGCCTATGGGGTGATGGTGCGGGGCGCATTGGGCGGCCAGCGCCAGCTCACCGAGACGATCTTGACGGCATGTCCCTTGCTCATCATTGGCCTGGGGTTGGCCGTTGCGTTCAGAAGCCAGGTCTGGAACATTGGGGCAGAGGGCCAATATTTTATGGGCGCTTTGGCCGGCGGCTTCCTGGCGCTCCAGTTGGGCGATCTGCCCAAAGCGCTGCTGGCGCCGCTGATCCTGGCTGGTGGGCTGGCTGGCGGCGCGCTCTGGGCATTGATCCCCGGTCTGCTGCGCACACGGCGTGGGATCAGCGAGATCATCACGACGTTGATGCTCAACTATGTAGCGGTGCTGTTGCTCCAATATCTGGCGCGCGGTCCCTTGCGCGACCCGGCGGGGTACTTGCCCCAGTCGGCCCAGTTCGCTGACGCAGCCCGTTTGCCGATTGTGTGGTCGCCGCGCATCCACCTGGGCGTCGTGTTAGCGTTCCTCTTGGTTCCGCTGGTGTATCTGCTCATCTGGCGGACGCCGTTGGGGTTTCGCTTGCGGGCCATCGGGGCGAACGCCAATGTGGCGCGCTTTGCGGGGATCAATGTCGAAAGCGGTATCCTGCTGGCTCTGATGGTGAGCGGCGCGCTGGCCGGGCTGGCCGGTGTGATCGAAGTGACATCGCTCCATCTGCGGCTCAAAGGGGCGATCTCCGGCGGTTATGGTTTTAGCGCGATCCTGGTGGCGCTGTTGGGGCGAATGAACCCGCTGGGCATCGTCGTGGCGGCGCTCTTCTTTGCTGCGTTGACCATCGGCGCCGAAGCCATGCACACAGCCTATGGTTTACCAGCGGCGCTGGCGCAGGCGCTCCAGGCGATCATCGTGCTCTTTGTCCTGGGGGCGGATGCCTATTTTAGAATGCGGAATTCGTAATGCGTAATGCGTGATGAGAATGCGTAATGCATGATACGTACGGTGTGGCCGCCGTTTACGGATTATGGATTACGCATCACGTAGTACGCATCACGACTTCTAGCAAGCGAGAAACCCAACCTTGGACCTCAACGACATTCTGACAGTAAGCTTTGCGGTGGCGTTGCTTACGGCCGGCATCCGGCTGGCGATGCCGATCTTGTTGGCGGTGCTGGGTGAAATCATCACCGAGAAGAGCGGTGTACTCAACCTCGGGCTGGAGGGCATCATGCTCATGGGTGCGCTGGCGGGGTTTATGACGGCCTGGCATCTGGAGCAGGCACAGGTTGGCTCTACGCTGGCAGCATGGTGGGGATTGCTGGCAGGTGCCGGAGCAGGCATGGCGATGGGGTTGATCGTGGCGGTGCTGGCGGTGACCCTGCGCGCCGACCAGGTGGTCAGCAGCGTGATGGTCGTCTTACTGGGGCAAGGGCTGAGCAGCTATCTCTATCGCCAGCAGTTTAGCTCGCTGACGGCGCGCATCGAAGGCCTGCCGCCGGCGCCGATCCCGGTCCTGGCCGATCTGCCGGTCTTGGGGCCCCTGCTCTTCAACCACGACCTCTCGGTCTATCTGGCGGGGTTACTGGTGCCTGCTACCTGGTTTTTGCTCCACCAGACGACGCTGGGGCTCAACATCCGCGCCGTCGGCGAGAATCCCAGCGCGGTCGAATCTTCGGGGGTGTCGGTCGGGCAGATCCGCTACATCGCTACGCTCTTGGGCGCCGGGCTGGCAGGGCTGGGAGGCGCGGTCTTGACCGTGGCGCAGTTGCACCTCTTCCGCGAGGAGATCACCGCCGGGCGCGGCTGGATCGCCGTGGCGCTGGTGATCTTTGCTCGCTGGCGACCGGGCCTGGCGCTGGCAGGGGCGCTGCTCTTTGGCGTGGCCGACGCGCTCCAGTTTCGTATCCAAGCGCTCAGTGGAGCGACTACCGCGATCCCCTATGAAGTGCTGTTGATGCTGCCCTACGTGCTGACCATCGCCGTGCTCCTGCGCGGTATGCACAGCCAGGACCGCCCGGAACGTCTGGGGATGCCTTACGTGCGTGGTGAACGGTAGGAATTGTCAATTGTGAATTGTCAATGGTGAATTGTGAATGAGTTGGGGCTGATCCTCATGCCAGCACTGACTGAACGTGTTCACCAACTGCGAGCCCACATCGCTGGCCGGCGCGAGGCTATTGTCGGCTTGTTGCGCAAGATCTGCGCCATTCCTTCTGTGGACGGGCAGATCGGCCCGGTGGGCGAGCGCATTGGGGCAGAGATGCGGTTGCTGCACTTCGACGAAGTGCGTTTTGATGTGATGGGCAACATCCTGGGCCGCATTGGCAACGGGCCGCGTGTCATCGTGTACGATTCGCACATCGACACCGTGGGCATCGGCGACCCGGCGGCGTGGGCGTGGAACCCGTTCCAGGGCAAGGTCGAGGATGGGGTGCTCTACGCCCGCGGGGCCTGCGATGAGAAGGGGAGCACGCCGGGCATGGTTCATGGCCTGGCGCTGGCGCGCGATCTGGGTCTGCTCGACGGCTGGACGGTCTGGTATTTTGGCAATGCCGAAGAATGGTGTGACGGCCTGGCGCCCAACGTCTTTGTCGAGGTCGACCCGCAGGTGCGGCCCGATTTTGTGGTGATCGGCGAGCCGACGCGCATGCAGGTCTACCGCGGCCATAAGGGGCGGGTCGAAATGAAGGTGGTTGCCAAGGGACGCAGCGCTCACGCCGCCAGCAACCACCTGGGCGACAACGC
>QEUW01000737.1 GCA_003577005.1 Chloroflexota bacterium
CAACGATGTCTTGTTGGCGCTGCCGGCCGGCACCCAAGCCACCGTCGTAGGTGGCCCCACCGCGGCAGATGGGCTCACCTGGTGGCAAGTACGTGGCGCGCTTGCTGGCAACGCATTCGACGGCTGGGCAGCCGAGACCGCCCCTGGTGGCGCCGTGCTGCTCGAGCGTACAACATCGCCGGTCGATGGCCCAGCGCCGCCCCCTGCCGGATCATTCCAAATTGGCGATACAATCATCACCCGCACCGTGGTGCGGATGCGGCGGACGCCCGGCATCACTAACAAACCGGCCAATGATGTGATCGCCGACATCAGCCAGGGAGTGCGCGGCACCGTGCGAGGAGGGCCCCAGGCGGCGGACAGCCTTATCTGGTGGCAAGTTGCCACTACTAGCCCTGCCGGCGCCTCCGTGACCGGGTGGATGGCGGAAACTGCCCCTGGCGGTGCTGTGCTGCTCGAAAAGGCCCCGGCTATTGTGACACCGCCACAGCAAGGAACTTTCGCCCTCGGCGAACTGGCCGTATCCGCTGATACCGCACGCGTCCGTCGCACGCCAGGTATCAACAACAAGCCACCCGATGATGTGCTGGCCGCATTCGAGCCGCGCACTACACTCAATATCCTCGAAGGCCCGCGCCGAGTGGATGGGCTGGATTGGTGGCGCGTCGGCGGGATTACGTTGACGGTCGGTGAGGTGATCGGGTGGGTGGCCGAGCGGGCGCCCAATGGAGTGGCCCTGGTGACCAAACCCCCAAAACTGCCCGGCGCCAATATCCCCGACCGGGCGACGGGCAACTATCTGGGCGCACCGTTTGCTGGCGCTTTTGGTATTTCGCAACTCTGGGGTGAAAACCCACAGATTTATAGCCGGATTAGCTATGACGGCGTTCCCCTCAAAGGCCATAATGGTATCGACTTTTTGACACCCAATGGCGTCGTGCTGCTAGCCGTCGACGACGGCGTTGTCGCCGAGGTCGTGCCTAATGACCCTTCCGGTTTTGGTATGTATGTAAAATTGCACCACAGTTGGGGCGAATCGCTCTACGCCCACATGCAAAGCTTTAGCGTCCAACCTGGACAGAGCATCCGCCGTGGGGATACGATTGGACGGTCGGACAACACCGGGTTTAGTAACGGCCCGCACCTGCACTTTGCCATTCGCATCAACCCTTACAACCGCCAGGACGGTTGGGGCGGCTTCTCGGACCCGCTACCCTATCTCAACCCGCGCGATGTCCAGTTGCCGCCCTATGTGCTGGGTGCGGCCGTGGCGGCAGCCGCGGCCGCCAGCCTAGAAGCAAGAGCAGCCTATCGACCCCTCGAGGAAGCACCTGGTTACTCCCCAGACCTGCCCGGGTTGCGGCGTCCATAAGAACCTATCCGAATAACGGTTGCGGGTCCGAGAACTACACCTGCGAAAGGGCTTGGTCGCAGCGTGATTCGGATCGGCGCTAAGTAACTCTGCACAGCGGCACCAGATAAAAGTGGCGGATAAAAGCCGAGGGGTTCGCACACCTACGTGCGAATCTCTCGGCTTCCTCTATCTAGCTGCGCCGGTATCAGGCGCTATTCGGAAACGGCGTTTTGTGAGGGGGGCGCCCCCAGAACTTTGGGGCGAGCAGCATAAGAGTCCGTACCCGCTGGCACTCGCATTCCGGGAAAGGGCCGCAAGCGCGTTGGGCAACCAAAGCATCACTGGCCCTTTCCCGGAATGCTTGCGCTGGACGCACCCACTTTGGGGCTGTCAATCGCATATCCTGCCCTGGTATGCTATAATCCGACCCAAGAATTGCAGACATCAGGAAGTATATGCCACGACCTTTATTCGACACCGAATCGATCTTTGGTATCCATGAGCCAGGCGGGGAACACGCTATGCTGGCGGCAGGCCGGCCAGGTTGGGTCGTCTTTTGCGAAGCCATCGGCCATGACCCCAACGACCGGTCGGGGATCGACTTTACTACGTTTAGCGACCAGGGCCTGGGAGTGATCTGCCGGCTCAACAACGGCTATGAGCCAGAAGGCACACTGCCCTACAGCCGCGAGTATGAAAATTTTGCCCGTCGTGTTGCCAACTTTGTCAGCGTCAGCCGTGGTTGCAAGATTTGGGTTATCGGTAACGAGATGAATTATGCCGTGGAGCGCCCCGGCATCCAGATCGACTGGTCGCGCCACGCCACCCGGCGCACCGGCCCGCCGGATGTGGCCGACCCCACCCGCCGCGGGTTAGCCATCCGCTTCAATGTCCTGCC
>QEUW01000139.1 GCA_003577005.1 Chloroflexota bacterium
ACTACCCCCGATTCCTTCCCATACACGCGGGGCCGGGCTGCAGCTCCCAACAGCCGTTAGCAGGCCCCAGCGGCCTGTTATGGTGCAGCCTGGAACGGCTCCTGTGGAGACAGGGCATACGCCACGGCCTGTTCCAGCGTCAGCGCTCGCCCGTCGGCCCAGACCATGGCAAAGGCTTCTGCGCTTAGCACGGCGCGTAGGGCCGCCAGCGTTTGCTCAGTGCGGGGGCGGTCACACGACGCTAAAGGAGCGCCGATCGCTTCACGCAACTTGGCGGCAGCGCTCAAAACCTGCCCTGCCCATTCTGCGCTGGACGCCTTCGTCAGAGCCAGTGCGGCCAGGGCCTCTAAGGAGTAAGCAACCCCGCGCAGCTCTTGCAACCGCTGCCTGAGGGTCAGGCTTTCTTGGTGATACGCCCATGCCGCAGCGTATTCCTGCCGATCATAAGCAATCGTGCCCCGGTTGTGCAGAGACTCCGCCAGCCCATACTTGTCACCGATTTTCCGCTGGATGGCGATACTTTGATCGCACCAGGTCGTCGCCTGGTTGTCGTCGCCCTGCTCGTGGGCCAGGATTGCCAGGCTGCTCAGGACACTGGCAACCGCCTTGATGTGGCCTGTTTCTTGCGCCAAAGCCAGGCTTGCCTGGAAATCTGCTGCTGCTTGTTGGTCGTGACCTTGTTGGCGCGCCAGTTCGCCGCGATCCAATAACAGCCAGACGAGATCGGCATGATTCTTTAGCTTTTGATAGACCAGCATGCTCTCCTGGTAAAATTGCGCGGCTTGCGGATACGCACCGCGGTACCGGGCAATCGTTCCCATTCGGCGGAACGCCCACCCGATCCCCCGTTCATCCCCTAACTCCTGGTAGATGGCCAGACTCTCTCTGTTCAAGCTTTCTGCCTGATCATAACGGCTTTGGCGCAATGCGATGACGGCCAGGTTGTTGAGGGCCGCGCCAATCCCGATCGGGTTGTTTAACTGGCGATGGATAGCGAGCGCCTCCTCCGTAAAGGCAATCGCTTGTTCACACTCCCCTTGTATCAACGCCACGTTCCCCAAATTCATCAAAGAGTTCGCAACGCCGCGTGGATCCTCCAATTCACGTAATAGCTCTAAACTCTCAGCGTAATAGCGTTTGGCGGTCTCATACTCCCCCTGATCATAGGTCAGATTGCCAGCTCCATGAAGGGCTAACCAGCGGCTGGCCGGGGGCGCCTCTTCTCGACGGGCCAGCGCTTTTTCCAGCCAACTGCGCCCCTCGCTGAAATAGCCGCGGATGTCCCAAAACCGCCACAGGCACCCAGCCATCTCCAAACCGGGTTCTGCCCCCTCGGCAGGCGAAATGTAATAGGTGAGCGCCGCTCTCAGGTTATCGTGTTCCCTATCTAGCCGATCCAGCCAGGTAGCTATGTTGTCTCGCCATAAGTGGCGCTCCGCTTGCACTGCCAGCGCCAGATAATAGGCGGCATGTCGCCGCTGCACCACCTCCATTTCGCCACTCTCGGCCAGCCGCTCCAGCAGATATTCGCGGATCACGCGCAGCAGCCCAAACCGCGGCTCATCCGCCACCTCTGTTTGCTGTTGCAGCAGGCTGTGGTCAAGCAAAGAGGCCAGCCCCTCTACCACGTCCGGCAGCGCACCATCGGCGTTACAGACGGCCTCCACTGCATCCAACGTGCAGCCGCCCACAAAGATCGCCAACTGCCGCAACAAGGTCTGTTCTGCTGGCGTCAACAAGGCATAGCTCCAGGCCAGGGTTGCCCGCATTGTCTGTTGCCGAGCGGGTGCGTCCCGGGCACCGCCGGTGAGGAATTTCAGTGGGTATGCCAGCCGCGCCAGCATCGCCTGGGGCGAGAGCAGATGGACTCTGGCTGCCGCCAACTCGATGGCCAGCGGTAGGCCATCCAGACGGTGGCAGAGCTCGGTGATAAGGGGAGCATTCTCCTCCGTGATGACAAAGTCCATTTGTATCGCCTGGGCCCGTTCCACGAACAACTGCACAGCTGGCGAGTGAGTGATGCGTTCCGCTGCCTTACTTGGGGCCAGCGTCTGGCCTGCGCCGGGATGGAGGTTGGGCAGGGCCAGTGGAGACACAGCATAGACATGCTCGCCCCGCAGACGCAAGACCACGCGGCTGGTCGCCAGCACCTTGAGCTGCGGGGCAGCCTCGAGCAACTCGCTGAGCAGCGGCGCGGCCTGCACGACCTGCTCAAAGTTGTCCAGCACCAACAGCATCTGCCGGTCGCGTAGCGCCGCCTGGAGGCTCGCCGGCAGGGGATCTCCTTCCGTTTCGCGCACACCCACGGTCTGGGTGATGGTCGGGAGCACGAGCGCCGGGTCGTCAAGCGCTGCCAGCGGGACGAAGCAGACCCCCTCGGCAAAGTGGTCGAGCAAGTTGGCGGCCACCTGCAAGGCCAGGCGTGTTTTGCCCACGCCACCCGGCCCCGTCAAGGTGACCAGGCTCACACCCGGACGCAACAGCAAACTCTGCACAGCCATCACCTCCCACTCACGCCCGATGAGCGGGTCGCGCGGCCGTGGCAGATTTCCCGTGGTGAGGGGCAAACGCAGAGCGTGAAAGGGCGGTGGCGGCATCTGGGCCGGTCGGGTGGCGACCTGGATGGGCACGGGCACCACCTCGCCACCCGGCTCGTCTCTGGCAAAACGAAGAAAGGCGGCCTGTTCCTCAGCCGCAATGCCCAACGCCTCGGCCAGCTTTTCAGCCAACTGGCGGGAAGGGCGCAGCTCATCCGCCTCGACCTTGCGGATGGTCGAGCCGGCGTACGCTATCTGCTGTCCCAGTTGAGCCTGCGTAAGGCCGAGGCTGCGCCGGCGCCGTTTGAGCCAACGGCCAAAAGAGAGATCTGCATCCATTGCCACCCCCCCCCATTCTGAAACGGGCGCCAGGGGCCACACCCACTGATACAAGATGGAAATCGAGCCACAGATTGCGCAGATTTCACCGATTTTGACCCACGCCAGTCCGCCGCACCAGCCGAATCTGCGGTCTATTTTCAGAAGAAACGTGATGTCCTGCTGATACAGATAATGATGGAAATCGATCCGCAGAGCACGCAGATTTTGCTCCACGCCAATCCGCCGGAGTGCCCCCTGGGCCCCAGCGAATCTACGGTCTGTTTTCAGAATAGGCACATCTGCCGCTCGGGCAGTCGGAAAGCACGTCTGCTCTATTATATCACACCTATTCCCGCTTTTTCTCGCGCTTTTTCTCCCGCTCAGCGGGTTATGTTGGTGGCTCATTTGTGGTTCAATCGAAATGCCACTGTTCATCGCAAAACGAGGTTGACTGGTAAATGATAATCTTATCCAAAAGGCGGGGGTAGGTATGGTCTTCAAATTTAGAACCCTTTTGGCCTGCGCAGTCTTGATATGCATTGGCCTGCTCATGCTGGCCAATACAGGTGCATCAGTAACCAAGGCGGCTATGTCGACCGCACCGCTTATCCAGGGTTCTCCCACTTGTAGCGTCGATTGTTTCCAGGTCGAACTCTTTAGCGCCGTGGACAACGGGGACAATACGACCACCCTCACCTGGCGGATAACAGTCAATTGCTCGCCAGCGCTGAGTTACGTCGCCATTGAGGTGCCGGCCGGCGTGACCGTCACTACGCCTGCCAATAAGAGCACCTATACCTCACCCGGTGAACGCGAGTACACGGTGCAGAACCTCACCAACAACCCGTTCCGCTCCATCAAGTTCAATGTGGTTAGCGAGGGCATCCGCAATGGCGCCAGCGATCTCTTCACCTATACCATCACGGGCGCCTTCAACCCCGATGCGTCCCTGCGCATCCAGATGAAGGCGGCCACCAATACGAAAATGCTCACCTTCACACCTGGCGTCTGCCTGGCCCCGCCTACGCCGACTCCCACCGATACACCCACGCCAACAGCGACATCCACACCGACGGACACAGCAACCCCTGCCGAGACGCCGACGGACACGGCAACCCCTACGAATACACCGAGCGATGAGCCGGCGGCCACCGCCACATCGACAGCAACACCGACCGACACCCCCGAAGGCGCACCGACGGCCACTGCTACTGCGCCTTCTCAATTTTCCGAGCGCGGCGTGATCGCTGGCGAAGTGTATAACGATGCCACCGGTCTACCGCTGGCCGGCGCCACGATCCAGTTATTGAAACTCAATGGGCAGGCGCCCAACCCGGCTGTGCCGGCGGTGACCAGTGACGAGCGCGGGCGCTTCTTTCTCACCAGCGCGGCGGGTGCGGCGCAGTTGCGCATCACCAAGATCGGCTATACCTCTGCCGGGCGCAGCGTGGCGGTCGTCGCGGGTCGCCGCACCAGCCCCTTCGATATTCGCCTGACGCCGCTGGATGGCAACGGCGCCGCCATTTCGGCGTTGGTCGGCGGCACGGTCAGCAACGCTACCGGAGATACCACCCTCACGGTGCCGCCCTTTGCCCTCCCGACCAACACATCTATCTTTGTCACCCGCCTGAGCGGACAGAGCTTGGCCGACCGGCTGCCGCGCGGCTGGTCGCCCGTGGTGGCGGTGGATGTCACCCCCGGCGACCTGACCTTTGCCTCGCCGGCCATGCTCAGTGTCAGCAGTCCACCGGCCCTCGCCGCCGACGCCGCCGTCGTTGTCGCTCGTTGGAACGCACCGGCAGCGGCCTGGTACGCGCTCGGAACGGCTGCCCGCAGCGCTGGCGGCGCAACGCTCCAATTTGCGCTCACCCAGTCCGGGCACTATGCGTTGGTCCTTGCCGACACCGGCCCAAACAGCCCGCCGGCGCCCGTGGTGGGGCAGCCGCTGACGGCTGCGGCGACGGCGGCGTTGCCGGCTACCGTCCAGGCGCAGATCGAACCGTCCCCGCGCATCCTCCTGGCGCAGCCCGATGTGCGTGCCCAGGTGAGCCTTGCCGTCAATGCCGCCACCGATATGCAGAGCGGCGAACCGCTGCAACTGGCCCTGCGCGAGAGCTACACCTTTACCGGGAACGTCCATCTCTTTGCCGGGCAGATGACCCAGGACTTTACGCTCTATGCCTTTCCCGCCGGCCAGCGCCATCTCCAGGCCGCCCTGGTGGCCAGCCCCTCGCGCACCGTCTCATTCGACCGGCTGCGCACCGGCGCCATCGACCTGGCCGCCCACGCCCCCGTCACCATTGGCGAACCGGTGGGCGTGGTGCTGACGCCAGGCGGTGGCCGCGTCAGCGGGCCGGATGGCGCTGAGGTGCTGATCCCGCCGGACGCTGTGGCGGTGGACCTGCCCGTGCTGCTCTCGTCCATCCCTGCCGGCCAGTTGCCGGTTGGTGTGCCGGCCGGGGTGAGCCTGATCGCCGCGCTGCAACTGGAACTGGCCGGCGCGCCCCTCGCCCTGCCGGCGGTGCTGAGCGTGCCAGCGCCAACGGGTCTCACCGCGCAAGACCAGATCTTGGTGGCTCAGGTCATCGAAGCCAACGAGTTGAGCTATCTCGCCCTGGTGGCGACCGCACAACTGAACGACGGCACGTTGACAGCGACCATTGACCCCTTTGGCGACCAGCGCTTGACCCTGCCCGGCATCCGCAGCGAGGGCGTCTATCTCTTCCTGCGCGCCTTGAATCCCGTCGGCTTTATCAGCGGCAGCGTGGCTGACAGCCAGAATCAACTGTTGGCCGGCGCGCTGGTCACAGTCGATACCTTCCCGTTGGCGGCCCAGGCCGGCAGCGCCGGGCAGTATGCGCTGGCCGCCGCCGCGGGTGCGGCCCAGGTGACGGCGCTCGACCCCCAAACGCAAGATACCCAGAGCGGCAGCGCAATGGTGGAGGCCAATGCGCTGGTTGCGCTCGATTTTGGCATCGTGCCCACACCGCCCGCGGTTGTCTCGGTCAACCCGGCCGCCGGCAGCGCCACAGCCCCCCTCACCACAACGGTCAGCGTGGTCTTTTCGCGACCGGTGGAACGGGCCAGCGTCACGACCGGCGCGGTCACACTGTACAGCCCGGCCGGACCGGTCGATGGCACGTTGACCCTGGCGCCCGGCGACCAGATCGCCACCTTCCGCCCGCAAAACTTTTTGCGCTCCAAGACCAGCTATACCGTGACGGTGACCACGGCCATCCGCGACCGAAACGGCCGCGCCCTGGCCGCGCCCTTTGTCGCCCACTTTACCACCCTCAACCAGGAGGCGCCGCCCCCACCGCCCGCCGGAGCGCTCAGCGCCACCATTCCCAATGCCGCCGGCTTCTCGACCGTGACCGGCAGCCAGGGCACGGCGCAACCGGATTGGCTGGTCATCATCCGCAACCTGCGCACCAGTGCCCTGACGACGGTGCAGCCAGGGAACGACGGCAGCTTTAGCGCCCAGGTGGCCGCGCTCAAGAGCGACAAGCTCGAACTGGTGTTGCGCGACGAGGATGGCCGCGAAACACGCGTCCCCCTGCCACCCTTTCAAGACCCCGACGGCAGCACCGTGGTCGGGGCCGAGGGCGGTACGGTCACCGGCCAGGGCGACGTCTTTGTCGCCATCGACCCTGGCTCGCTGCCCGATGGCACGGTGGTCAAGGTGGAGCCGGTCACGGTGGACCAACTGCCGTTAGCGCCGCCGGACGGCGCCACCTATAACTTGCCCTTTGTCGGCGGGCTGAAGGTAGACCTGAGTGGAGTCACCCCGGCCCACTATGTCGATGTGGGCATCCCCGCACCCGCCGGCGCCACCCCGGATGATACTGTGTTGGTGGCGCGGGCGATGACCTTGACCCAGGCCACTACCATCACCAATGGAGCTATCGTCTGGCATTTCATCGACCGGGCACACCTGGAGAATGGCAAGTATGTCACTGCTTCGCCTCCGTTTCCCGGTGTTTTTGCCGAGAGTACGATCGCCTTCTTCCGGCCCACCGACATCATCGCGCCAGGGCCCAATAATACGCTCGAAACTGTCCCCAGCGGCGACGATGTGTTCAGCGAACGCTACACGGCTGCCGGGCCGATGCCTGTTATCGCGGCTGGACCCGACGGCGTCTTGCAGAGCCAACCCATCGACCCCACCGACGACCGCCGCCAGCCCGAGTGTATGAGCTTTATGACCCAGAAATTCAGCTTCCGGCTCAACGCCATTATCGGACCGTTCGGCATACCCTTCTTCTACCCTGCACTGGGCCAGGGTGAAGCAGTCATGGTAGCCTACTGCAACCAGCCTTTGCTGGTGCGGGTGGTGGCGCCTGACACCGGGCAGATCCTCCTGGAGACCACCCAAGTCGCGCCGCCGGGGCGCAACCAGATCGTCTCGCTCTCCCAACGGCTGAGCGATGACAACGCCGCTCCCCAAATTGTGAGCAGCGAGCTGCCCACCGACCTCTATGCCGACGCCCAGGAAGTGGTGATCACCTTCTCGGAGCCCATGGATGAGGCGTCGCTCCGGCAGCACTTCCTTGTGCGCGACAGCGGCGGCTATACCGTCACCGGCACGGTCGAGGTGCTCTTCCAAAACACCGTGGCGCAATTCCGCCCGCGGGCAGCGCTGCGCCTGGGCGAGCCGTACCGGGTCGAGCTGGATGGTGTCACCGATTTTGCCGGCAACCCTTTGAACGCAGCGCCCCTGACCTTTACCCGGGCTGCCCCGCGCTCCATTGGCGAGGTGCGCCTCAACCAGGCTATTGCCGATGCGCTCACCAAGTGTGTAAACGTCACCAGCTGTTACACGGCCGGCCAGGATGTGGCGGTTTACGGCAATACCATGTTTATTGCCAACGGCATCCGCACGCGCGATGAACAGTATTTGGACCCGCAAAATCTCCGGCGCTTGCTGGTGGTGGACACCAGCAACCCGGCGGCGCCACAGCTCATTGGCTGGCACGCCACCACCACCAACCCCAAGGCGCTGGCCCTGGTCCACGATGTGGACTTTCGCTACACCGATGGCGCCAACGCCGAGCGCCAGTTCCAGGGCGACCTGCTGGTCGTTGTCGGTGGCGGGGACAGCACCTCGCCCAGCGCGCTCAACAGCGAACTGGAACTCTACGATGTGACCGCCTGTGTGACGCGCACCCCGGCGCTGACGAATTGTCTGGACCCGTCGCTCGACCCCCTGAAGGGCCTCAAGTTCCTTTCCACTTCGGTCGGCGAAATCCAGCGGTTGGGGGTGCCCCCAGACCCCGGTGTGGTCAAAGAGATCGCAATCTTCCACCAGCCGATCACGGTCATGCGCAACGGGCAGCCCGTGCGCGATGACACAGCGGTGGCCTATGTGGTCGTCGTGCCGATTGGTCTGGAGGCCATCGACCTGACGACAGCCTTCAATACCGACAGCACGGCGCCTGACCGTTTTGGGATCGATGGCCTCTATCGCGGCGCGTTCTTTGATGTGGCGGTGCTCAAAAACAGCGTGGTCGCTGCCGAAGAGCCAGCGGGCAGCAGCCCTCGCCTGCGTCTCTTTAGCGCCAGTCTGGTGGCCGGCGAGGATATTCCGCTGCCGCGCGCCTTCCGCAACACTGCTGGCGCCGACTTCTCCTTTGATATCGACCGTGACGGCAACCGCGGCCTGGGCGAGGACCAGGACGACGACCCCCTGCGCGGGGTGGATGAGATCTTCGACCTGGCGCTGGTTGCCAGCGGTGGTCGCGTTACAGCGGATGGCCGGGGTGAACTCTATGTCATCGACGTGACGCCCCAACATATCCCCGAGCATACGCAGCCGTTGCTGAGCAGCGACCCGGCTGCTACCCACCCGCGCATCATCTCCCGCATCCCCTTGCCTGGCTCGGCCTTCGATGTCTGCGTCGATGCGGCCAGCCGGCTGGCCTATGTGGATGTGATCGGGCACGGCCTCGCCCTGGTCGACCTCACCCATCTACTGGATGTGATCCGCGGCGAGTTCTCGGGCTGGACCAAGCTGGACGCCAACCAGGACGGTCTGGACGACCGTATTCTCTCTCTTTTCCAAAATGGCAGCAACACGGCGCAGAACTTGAAAGGGTTGGCCTGTGCGAGCAAGGCCACGGCCAGCAACGGCGTCACCTATGTCAACTGGGAGAAGAACGGGCCTGAGGCCATCGGCTTCTTCCGCCTCTCCGCCACCTCGCCGGTCTTTCTCAAGACCGACATCGATGTGATCAACAAGCAGAGCTGCGAACAAAGCGCCGACATCAAGTTCTTCCTCAGCCAGCCCGCCGATGTGACGATCACGGTCGATGGCACGGTGATCGAAGTTGCCGGCAACCTCTTGCCCGGTGGCGGCAGCACGGTGGCCCGCCCGGTGCAGAATATCCGCTTCCCGGCCGGCGACTTTGCCCTGCCCATCCCACCCAACGTGGCGGCTGGGCCCGGCCAACATGCGTTTCGGATCCATGCCGTCTTCCAGCCCGGCGCGCCGCCCATCGAGCAGACCTTTGAGGGCGTGATCCAGCGCGAGATCGTCAAACATGCCGCACTCCCGCTCGGCCACACCATGGTCGAGGGGGTGGACCTGTGGGACGGCCATCTCACCCACAGCAGCCAGGACCTCAAGATCCCCGGTCGTGGCCTCTCATTGGAGCTTGTGCGCGGGTACAGCAGCACTGGCAACGACGCCAGCGGGCCGATGGGAGCCGGCTGGAACTATAACTATGATGTGCGCCTGGTGCATGACAATTGCAACCGCTACACCATCATCGGCGGGGAAGGCACCGGCAACAGCTTTACTAACCCGCACAGCGACCCGGCCAAAGCCGCCCTCTTTACCTCGCCGCTCTTCCAGGTGGCGGACGATGCGCGCTTCCTCGACCCGCAGTTTGGCTACCACTCGACCTTGATCGAAGACCCCGAGCCCGGAGGCGACTCCAAATATGACTTCTTCACCAAGGCGCATGTCCGCTATCACTTCGAGCGCGAACCACGGCTGGACGGGGAAGTCTACACCCTGCGCTTTATCGAGGAGCCCAACGGCAACCGCATCACGCTGGACTATGGCATCGATGGCGATACGGCCACGCTGGACAGGGTGACCGATGCCTCAGGCCGCTCGCTCAACTTTACCTACCGCGAGATTTTCGCCAGCCCGCGCATTGTCCATGTCACGGCCGATGTACAGGAGGATGGCCTCAATATCGACATCGACTATGGCTATGATGGGGTCGGTAATCTGGTGGCCGTCACCCGCACGACGCCTTCTGCCTATGCTGGCTTTGGCTTCAACGACCAACGGGTAGAGCGCTACACCTATTCCACCCGCAACCCAAACGACCCCAACGACCCAACGGTGGATGAACACAACCTGACGAGCTACCGGGACCCCAACGGCAACCTGACCAGCTATGTCTATTATGCGGACAGCGACACCATCCCAGACTGGCAGCCATCCTTCCTGGTGGCCAAACACGAGTTTGTCAAAGAGGTGCGGCAGCCGGAAGGCGTGACCACGGCCTTCACCTACGACCTCAGCAGCGGCCCCGGTGACCCGCACAAGCGCACGGTGAGCGCCCGCCGGCCCGGTGTGGCGGCCACACGCTACACCCTCAATGAGTATGGGGCGACGGTCAAGATCGAAGCGCCGCTGGGCAAGACCACCACGACCATCTGGTGTACCAATGCGCCGCTCCACGCCTTCTGCAATGGACGGCTCGACGTGGTGGCCGCTGCCGAGATCGACGCGCTGGGCCGCACCTACCGGTACGAGTACGATGACCTGGGCAATCTGGTCAAGGAGACCATTGATTTCAGCACCATCACCGACTCCACCATTGCCCCGGTGCTCGACCGCAACGGCCAGCCGGTCAACTCGATCACGCGTAGCTACACCTATGATGCGCTCTTCAGCCGGATGACGAGCTCGACCGATGCCGAGGGCAACACGACCTTTTACTGCATCGACAGCCCCTTGTCGCCCCCACCCGGTTCGCCCTGCGTGGCGACAACAGGCAAAACCGGCAATCTGCTGGCTATCATCGACGCCGAAGGCAATCGCACCAGCTACGGCTATGATGCTCATGGCCTTGTGCGTTCGCTCACCGACCCGCGCGGCAATGTGACGCGCTACACGGACTACGACGCCTACGGCAATCCGCTCGTGGTCATTGGGCCGACGGGCAATACCCTCACCAATGCCTATGACCGTCGCAGCCGGCTGTTCGAGACCTATGACAGCTTTGGCCACCACACCCAGTACCGCTACGACGGGCTGGACCGTACCATCGAGGAACAGCGGCTCAATGACCGCAGCCAGACAGATGAGCGGGGTGCGCCACAGATCATCAAATATCGCTACCATCCCAACGGCGAGCTCAAGACCCTCATCGATGGGCTCAATCAGGTGACCGAGTATCAGTACGATGGCCTGAACCGGCGTACAGCGGTCACCGAACGCGGCGTCCGCCAGGCAGTTGGCCCGGCGCGTGATCTCCCGCCTCAGCAGATCTTCTACGACGCCAACAGCAATGTCGTGGGCGAGATCGACGCCCGCGGGGTAGAGCGCAAATATAGCTACGACGCAACACGACGACCTATGTCTATGACGGTCTCTATCGGCTGGTCGAAACGCGCCTGCCCTTCAGCCATGCGTTCCCTGCCGTGCCGTTCCAGCAGGCCATGATCCAGGTCCACTACGATCTAGAAGGCCACAAGCTGCGCGAGACCGATGCCAACGGCCATGCCACGACCTATGCGTATGACCGCATCTACCGTCTGCAAGTAGAGACCGATGCCGGTGGCAACTCTATCGCCTATCACTACGACCGGGCCGGCAACATTGTCTTAGAAGACTACCAGCCTGGTGGGCTCCAGATTGCGTACAGCTATGATGCGCTCAACCGCAAACTGGCAATGACCGAAACCGTGCCGCTCGACGACGGCGGCGCAAACAAGGCGACCTATGTCACGCGCTACACCTACGACGATGCCGACAATGCAGTGGTTGTCACCGACCCGCGCGGCTTTACCACTCGCAACGACGCCGATGGCAACGACCGCCTCTTCCAGTCGGTGGTCGCTCACAATGTCAGTGAACTCCGGCTGACCACCACCTACCGCTATGACGGCAACGGCAATGTCATCTCCATCAGCGACCCGCAGGGAGATGACAACGACATTACCTATCAGTACGACGGCCTCAACCGCAGACTCACGGCGACCTACGCCGGCACACCGAGCGACAACGGCCAGCCCGTGGTCGAAATGTACGGCTATGACGACGGTGGCAACCTGACCACTTTCATCGACAAGCGCGGGACCGTCTTCCACACCACCTATGACAACCTCAACCGCGTGCTGCAACGCCAGGTCGAGGAAACCATCAGCAACCAGGGCGCGTTGCTGGCGCTGGCAACCTATCTCTATGACGATGCCCGCAACCGGGTAACTGTCACCGACGCCAATGGTAATGCCACCATCACCGATTATGACAGCCTGAATCGCCCGACCCGTATCGACGATGCCGGCCCGAGCGGCGCCGTCGAGTATCAATACGATAATGTCAACTTGCGGGTGGAGATCGACAAGAAAGGTCAAAAAGTCGCCACTGACTATGATGCCCTCAACCGTCCGGTCACCGTGCGTGAACATGACAGCGCCGGCGCCCTGCAATCGACGCAGACCACCCAGTACAAGGATGAGCAGCGCCAGGTCATCCAGATCGACCGCCGCGGCATCCAGCATATCAAACAACTGGATGCCTTAGGGCGCACCACTGCGCTCAGCCGCAAAGACCCCGGTCTGGTCGCCCGCTACGGGTCGGACACCGTGGTGCTGGAACGGTATGAATACGACGGCAACGACAATGTTGTCCGTTTCACGGACCCTGAAGGCCGCCAGACGACCTACACCTATGATGCCGCCAATCGCAAGACCCTGATGGTCGAGGGGGCCGGTTCAGCAGTGGAGGCCACCACCACCTATACCTATGACAAGGCCGGCAATCTGCTCACCGTCAAAGATGGACGCGCCCACGGCGGTGGTTTCGACCTGCAATACAGCTACGATGCGCGCTATCGCAAGGTTGGCGAGACCAATGGCGAAGGTGAAACTACCACCTATGCCTACGACGCCAACGACAACCTCATCCGCCTGACCGAGCCGCTCGGCGGCCAGCACGTCACGCTCTACACCTATGACGAGCTCGATCAACTGCTCACGGTGGATGAGACGCGCAACGGCGCCGGTGGCGTGACCCGCTATCTCTACGACGCCAATCGTAACAAGCTGGCCCAACAAGATGCCAGGGGCAATCTGGTCACCTACACCTATGACGCACTCGACCGTCTGACCGACACCTTTGAGCATCTGGCGCCGGGCGCTCTACATGACGGCAGCACGCGCACCAGCCCCGTCGGGGGCGATGAGGCGACTGCCCTCCACTGGCATTACGAGTACGACGCCAACGACAACCAGTCGCTGGTCGTCGACGCGTTGGGGCAACAGGTGGCCTTCACCTATGACTATCTCGACCGGTTGGTGCGCAAAGACTATTCACACCACACCCATCCCGATCTGGCTTTTCAGATCCAGTCGATCCGCTACCAGTATGATGGCAACGGCAACATCACCCAGATCGACGAGGTGAAGCGCGTCGGCGGCGCCAACGTCACCGAGACCTCCGTCAAGGTCTACGATGCGCTGGACCGGCTGGAGCGCACCACCAACTATGATAACAAGACGGTCGCCTACACCTACGACAAACAGGGCAACCGCACTGGCGTCACCGACCCCGACGGGCGCACGAGCACCTATGAATATGATCCCCGCAACCGGCTCGTCCGCGCCACGACCGAAACGGGCGTCACGACCTATGAGTATTGGCCCGACGACCTGCTCATGCGCATCACCTATCCTAATGGCGCGGTGGCCGATTACAGCGGCCCGGCGGCCTATGACCGGGCGGACCGCTTGCAGCAAATCGTCAACCGCAACCCGCAGGGCACGGTCATCTCGCGCTACATCTACACCTATGATGACAACGGCAACCGGCTGTCACAGGCGGAAACGCATGGCGCCATCAACTCGGGAGCGGAGGAAACGACCACCTACCGGTATGACAACCTGAACCGGCTGGTGCGCGTGAGCTACGGGCCAGACGGCGACAACGGCGACATCACCTACACCTATGATCGTGTCGGTAATCGCCTGAGCGAAGTCGGGCTTGACCCGGCGAACCCTGCGCTCCATGTCCAGCGCTTTTACGCCTATGACCGGGTCAACCGCCTGCGTAGCGTCATCGACCAGGCCGACCCGAGCCAGAGCGTTGCCTACTTCTACGATGCCAACGGCAACCAGACCGCCAGAGTCGTGGGCACTGTAACCACGACGGTTGACGGCAACGGCAATCCTCAGGTGAGCGTCAGCGGCGGCGTCACCACGACCTTTGAGTATGAGATTCGCGACCAGATCGCCCGCACGCAGGAATTGGACGGCGCATCGATCACCTTTGACTATGACCATGCCCGGTTGCGGGTCAAGAAGATCAGCGCCGGCACGGGTGAGACGCGCTATCTCTACGATGACGGCACTACGCTGGTCGAGTACAACCCTGCCGGCCAGACGACCATCAAGTACAACTATGGCTATGAACTGATGTCGCTGACCATCGTCAATCCCATCAGCAACACGCGGCACAGCCAGTTCTATCTCTTCGACGGCCTGATGAGCACCTCGGACCTGGTGGACAGCGCCGGCAACGTGCAGGTGAGCTACCAGTACGATGCCTTTGGCGACCTGCGCCGCACCGTCGGGCTCTCGCTCAACCCCAAGCAATACACGGGCCATTACTTCGACAGCGAAACCGGTCTGCACTATTTTGGCGGGCGTTACTACGACGATGAGATTGGTCGTTTTCTGAGCCAGGATCTCTACCTGGGCCAGGCCGACCTGCCACCGAGCCTGCATCGCTATCTCTACGCCTATGCCAACCCGTTGCGTTACGTGGACCTCACGGGCTATGCCACCAGCGAAGCAAACAGGGGGACGACCACCTACAGCACCGGCTCATCCACCTACCAACGTGGCGGTTACACAAAGACGGTCACCCAGGGCGCCGGCTTTGACGGTGACGGCGTCACCGACTGGATCAACGCCGAAGACCGGATCGGAACCGATTCGATCAAGATCGGCAACCTGGCGGACCGGGCCAATGCAGCCGTCGATCGGGCCGCCCAGGCCGTGGGCGAGGCGGTCCAGGATGTCGTGGAAAGCGGCCTAAGCGCCATCGGGGTGTCGCGTGACACCCGGGGCAATATCTCGGCGGCCGTGGCCACGCTGCCGGCCACGCTGGTCCAGTTCGCAGGAGGCCTCGCCCTGAGTCCCTTGAATGCGGTGGCTGAGATGGAAGATGCCTACCTGACAGCCGGCGGGGGGGTGGCGGGCATCAATGCAGCGTTGAAGACCCTCGACCCCATCAGCCCCAAGATCGAAGAGATGCGGGCAGCCTATGCGCAAGAAGGCGGCGGCTTGAGCGGTGTCACGGGCGCCATCAACGTGGTCAACCCGGTCTACCACGCCCTGGTGGCCGGGTACGAGTCCAAGCAAGCCTGGGACAGGGGTGACTATGTCACAGCCGTGCAGAAAGGCGCGGAAACGCTTCAACATGCTGCCGATACGATTGTTCTTGCCACCGGTGTCACATCCTTGCTGCGCTCTGGTGTCGCACGCCTGGCTACTCCAGGCAGAGGATGTCTGGCCAACAGTTTTACGGGCGATACGCTCGTAGCGACGGAGAAAGGGCTGATTGCCATCGACCAGGTCGAGGTGGGTGACCGGGTGCTCTCGTACAACGAAGCCACGGGTGAGAACAGCTACCAGCCGGTGACCGCGCTCATCAACGGCGAACATCCCGCCACGTTGATCACCGTCACCGTTTCATCGGGCGTGCAGATCGTGGCGACCGATGGGCACCCGTTCTTCGTGGCGGAGCTGGGCTGGGTCCGGGCCGACCAGTTGATCGCCGGCCAACACCTGGTCAATGGGGAGCAGGAACACCTGCCCATTGTCTCCCTGGTGCGCGGCGAAGAGAACCTGCACGTATACAACTTGAGCATTGCCAACACCCACACCTACTACGTGTCGGTGGACGAAATCCTGGTTCACAATGCCAAATGCAGAACGGCCACACGTCAACTGGGCGGGTCGTACAGAGACGTGCGAGAACATTCCAGCAATGCCGGCTGGCGGGGCGAAGTCCATCACATGCCGGCCAACTCGACCAGTCCCTTGCACATGGACCGTGGGCCAGCCATCTGGATGAGCAAAAAGGATCATGCCCGGACCGAGAGCCACGGCAGCCGGCCAGGCGGCGTCGTGTACCGTCAGAGGCAGCGTGAGTTGATTGACGCAGGGATGTTCAAGGAAGCCTTTGAAATGGATGTGGAGAATATCCGCAGCCTGTTTGGCAAAAAATACGACAAAGCGATTGTGCAGGCCAGGAGGTACGCCAGAGAACAGGGCTTCTTCGGCATGGCCCAGGACGACTGGTCGATGGTTCGGCTCCTCCAGCGGACGATCGGCAGGATCGCGTTGGTCAAGAAGTAAACGTTCATTTAGTCTTCTCCGTCGGCAGAGGGTGGCAAGGGGAATAGCGATGCAATACAAGACTTCAACTGGCAGATTCTCGAGCGCAGTGATGGTGCTCATCGCACTGTTTGTCGCTTTTATTCAGCCAACGCCCGTCCGCGCCCAATCTCCCCAACCACCACTGGCCGAGGCGCAGATCCTCATCACCGGCCTGGCCGCCCAGCCCAGCCCGGCGTCGCAGGTGGTGCCCAAAAATACGGGCACCATCGTCACGCCGTTGCTCGTCCGGCCCGACCAGGCCGATGGGGAGCTGCCCACGCTGCCGGCAGATGCTCTCTTCCTGGCCGAACTGCGCGGCCCGGCCTTGCAGACGCCGGTGCCGCTGAGCGCCCGGCCCAACGAGTTCTTCACCATCCCGCCGCTGCCGCTGGCCGGGCGTTACTACCTGGAGAACATCCGCCTGGTCAGCGCCGGCCAGACCCTGTTGCAGGCCGACCCCGACGCCGTCAGCATCGAGGTGATCGACCAGGTGCTCAAGACCCAGGTCACCGCCCGCCCGCTCACGGCCGACGAGATCACCGACATGGGCATTGTCATCGACCAGGACAACTTCAAGGTCGTCAACTTCACCGTTGCCTTTGGCCTGCAAAACCAGACGATCAAGGTAGACTTTCCCGTAATCATGCCCTCGGCCACCCAGACCGGGCTGCCGGCCGTGCCGGTGGCCCCCCCGTTACCCGTGTTTCGCCCCAACCTGCCGGAGAATAGCCTGATCCCGGCGCTGCAACTGGCCTTCCAAACGCCCAACGTCGGCATTTCCGGCTTCTCGCTCGAACTTGACGATGAGGAGCGAGGGGTGCCGGCCCTGGTCAACCCGATCCCAGGCGTGGTCATCATCCCGGGCAACATTGCCTATCTCAACCAGTTCTTTAGCGTGCTGCTCAAAGTCTCCAACGTGGCGCCGGCCTATGCCAACCTGGAGGTGCGCGACCTCAAGGCCGAAATCGTGCTGCCCCCCGGCGCCGACCAGGTGGGCGACACCAGTGACGACCCCTTGCGCATGGCCCGCCTGCCCGATGCCAGCGGCGCGCCGCAACCCCAATCCAAACTCCAACCCGTGGTGCAGGCCGGCCCCGACGGCAAACTGGGCACCGGCGACGACATCCTCACCCTCGGCCCCCAACAGAACGCCGACGCCGAGTTTCTGGTCGAGGGGCGCCGCGAGGGTGTCCACGTGGTCAACATCAAGATCACCGGCACGCTCTACGGTCTGCCCGACGGCCCCGTCGGCGTGCGCGGCCAGACGGTGGGCGTGGTCGAGGTGCGCAACCCGACCTTCTCGCTCACCGTCAACCATCCCGCCACGGTCGTGGCCGGCGAAGAGTATGATCTGCTGGTGACCGTCACCAATATCTCGGAAACGCCGGCCAACTTTGTCTCGCTCAATCTACTGCCGCGCAGCATCAGCGGCGCCGAGCTGCTCAGCGACCAGGTGATGCCCGTCGCAACCATCGCCGCGGGCGACGCCGAGACCGTGCGCTTCCGGCTGCGCGCCCTCAAGACGGGGACGGTGACAGCTACCTCCATCGCCGCCGATAACCTCCCCGGCAAATTCGAATTGCGCACAGCGGTGGGCGAACTGGGCATCCCCATGTCCCCCAACGTCCTGGTGCTGCCGGCGTCCACCAACGCCCTGCCCGATGCGCTGCGCAGCGCCGGGATCGAGCTGCTCAACCAGGCCTATGCGGTCGCCACTGCGCCCTTCACCCCCAAGGGGCTGCTGCCCATGAGCCGCGACATCGTCATCGAGCGGGCGAGAAACCTGGCCGCCGCCGGCCAGCGTATCCAACTCGATGAACCGCTGGTTGCGGTGACGCGCGACCTGGCGCTCGACTTCCTGGGCAACGACTTTACCCGCATCCCAGAGCGTTTTACAGAGAATCAGACCGCGCTCCAAGAGCTGGCGCGGCGCGATTACCAGGGCTTCGATACGCTGCTGCGCCAGTCGCAGCGCGGCGCGCGCTTCATCCAGGTCTTGAGCGACCTGTGGTCCAGCCAGGTACAGAGCCAGGGTGCGCTGGGGTTCCAGGCCGCCTTTGCTGAGGCGGTTGTCTCGCGACCGGCTCACCTTGCGGCCATCGTCGGCGATGGCGCCGGCGGCGCGCCGGTCGTCCTCAGCCTGATCGACCCGGCCGGCAACCAACTGGGCCAGACCGGGCCCGGGGCTCACGCGGCGCAGAACATCCCCTTTGGCGCCTTCTTCCGGCTGATCGACGACGCCCCACTGGCCAGCCAGCTGGGCATCATCGCCGTACCGCCGCCCGGCCAGTATGCGGTGGAAGTGCTGGGCACCGCCGCCGGTGCGTTTGACCTGGGTCTGATTGTGCCCGAAGGTAACCGTTTGCGCCGGCTGACCTATGCGCAGGTTCCCATCCAGGCCGGTGGACGCGCCCGCGTGCTCTTCACCGTGGGCGGCAACAACAGCTACCAACTGGCGCTCGATAGCGACGGCGATGGCGCCGCCGACCAGCAGATCGCACCCACCGTCAGCGAACTGGTGGCCGACCTCGGCCCGCAGCCGGTTGGCGCCGTGCAGCTCTATTCCCCCGGCAAGAACATGACCAAATACGGCCAGTTGATGGCGGTGGTCTTCAATGAAGAGATCGCACGGGCCTCGTCGCAGGATGGGTTTCTGGGAGAGCAGATCACGAACTACCAGGTGGAAGCCAACCAGGTGCGCGGTGTGGCCCTGCAGCCGGGGGGCCGGGTCGTCTATCTGCTCCTGCGCGACGGGATCGGGCCCTTTATCCCCCGCACGATCACCGTGAGCGGAGTCACCGACCGGCTTGGCCACCCCATGCAACCCGCGAGTGTGACGTTGCCCATCCGGCCCACCATCACGTGGCCCGGCGGCGTCATCTCCGGCACCGTGCGCCACGCCGATGGTACGCCCGTGCCCTTTGCCCCGCTCCAATTCTCGCAGATCGAGCTAGACGCCAATGACGAAGCCTATCTCGAACTGGTCTCGGTCAAGAATGCGGACAGCGAAGGCCGTTACGCTTTCGACTATGTCAAGGCCCTCCCGACGGTGTTCGAGTATATGGACCCGGAAAGCGGGCAGCAGGGCAGGCTGGGAACCGCCATCCGCCATAACGGCCAGCAGCTAGGGCTCGACCTCATTCTGTTGGGCACCGGCACGTTGGCGGGCCAGGTGCTGGCGGCGGATGGGGTCACCCCGCTGGCCGGCGCACGGCTCCGCGTCACCAACCCGTTGCGCTCGGAAGAGTCCTACGGGACGGTGAGCGATGCCAGCGGCGCCTTTGTATTCGGTAAACTGCCGGTGGGCACCCTGTCGATCCATGCTGTCCACGAGCCGAGCAAGTCACAGGCGCTGGCCGTGGCGACCATTCCCCAGGCCGGGGCTACGGTGGTCCAGGACCTAATCTTGGTGCCCGTGGCGCAGACCGACACCGTGGGTGTGCTGGCCGGCCAGGTCTTCCGGGCCGACGGCAGCACGCCTGCGCCCGGCATCCCCGTCTACACCACCAAGGGAGGGGTGGCCACCACGGCTGCCGACGGCAGCTACCGTATCGAAGGCCTGCCCGCCGGGCCGATTGGGGTGCGCGCCATCGACCAGATTGCGCTGGAACAAGCCACGGTGCAAACCACCATCGTCGCCGACGAGACCGTCATCGCCAACCTGCTGCTCGCCGGCGGCGCCGGCACGATCAACGGCGTGGTGTTGGAGGCCGATGGCACCCCCGTACCGGGAATCAAGGTCTATGGCGGCCCGCTCCAGGTGCAGAGTGCTGCCGATGGCACGTTTACGCTCACCGATGTTCCGGTGGGAGAGGTCGGTCTCACTGCGCAGGATGAGGTCAAACAACGCCTCGGCTCGGCCCATGTCAACGTGACCTACGACGGCGAGACGGTCAGTGCGCGCATCGTCCTGCCCGCCACCGCCACCCTCACCGGTCGCATCTTCCGGACGCAGGGTGGGCAGCCTGTCCCCGTGCCCAATCTCAAGATTTTTGCCCTCGGCCCGCGCAACGACAAGACCTTCACCGCGGCCGACGGCTCCTATCGTTTTGAGAATCTGCCATTGGGCGAATACACCATCAGCGCCTTCTACCCCGACTTCTCCGACGGCAACATCGGTCGCGGCAAGCTCGTCTTCAGGGATGAAACGCTGCAACTCAACGTCACCTTCAAGGGCCGCGGCAAGGTGACCGGCATCGTCTATGACGACGATGGGGTCACCCCGCTGGGCGCGCGGGTCGGCCTCTCGGAACTACAGGTCAAGGTCGGTCGCCTCGTACCCTTGGAGAACCCGGACTGTAAGGGCAGCATCGAGGTTGGCGGTGTCACCATTGCGCTGCCCCCGTGCGAAAACGTGGGCGTCGATTTCGAGATGATCCCGCGCAAACGTCGTCTCAACAGCGACGTAGCCAGCGGCACCTTTGCCTTTGACAATGTGTTCGTCGGCGACTTTACGGTGGAGGCCGCCAACCCCTTTAGCCCGGAGGCGGTCGCCGTCACCGGCAATGTGCCGGCGCCTGGCGCCTCGGTGGCGGTGACGCTTTCGCTGCAAGCCACCGGCGTGGTCTCCGGCACCGTCTACCAGCCGGATGGCGTCACGCCGGTGGGCGCCGGGGTGATCGTCCGGTTGGACAGCGCCTTGCTCGGCGATGTGCGTGTTCAGACCGACGCAGACGGGCGCTATCTCTTCCCGTTGGTCAACCCCGGCCAGTCCACCATCACGGCCATCGATAACGAGAATGGGCTGAGCGGCCAAAGCCGGGCCGCAGTGAACGTCGGAGAGACCGCCATCGTACCCGTGCGCCTGCTGCGTATGGGCGAGGTGAAGGTGACGGTGCTCGGCAGCGGCGGTGTGCCGGTGGTGGGTGCGGCGGTGACGCTTGAGCAAGGGGCTTATCCACACGCCAAACGCACCGGCGTCACCCAGGCCGGCGGCGTGCTCAACTTTGCCGGTGGCGACGCCGTCAGCGAGGGCGCGTTCAGTGTCTTTGCCCAGCACGATGGCATCAACGGCTACACCGGCGGCGCCGTCCCCGGTTTGCCCGCCCCCGGCCAGGTGGCGGTGACGGTGACGCTCAACAACGCCGCCGGCACCGTCGCCGGTCGCTTCTTGCGCAGTGACGGCGTCACGCCCATCCCCAACGCCCAGATCGCGCTCAGCGCCAACGCCCGTGAGGCCTATGTGACCACCGACGCCGGTGGCAACTTCCTGTTCCCGGGCGTGCTGGCGGGCAGCTTCTCGCTCGACGCCCTCGACCCGGTGAGCGGGCGCCGCGGCCGGGCCACCGGGTCGGTCACTGAAAACATGACGACCACAGTGACGCTGCTCCCGGTGCCCCAGGGCACCGTGGCCGGCCTGGTGCGGCTCTCCAGCGATGGTTCGCCCGTGGCCGGGGCAGGAGTCGTCCTCAAAGGCAGCGGGCCCCTTGCCGTTGATCTGCGGGCCACGACCGGCCCCAACGGGTTCTACAGCCTGCCCGGCGTCTCAGCCGGCCCCTTTACCGTCGACGTAATCGACCCGACGGAGAAGTTCTCTGGCCGCACCACCGGCACGTTGACCAGCGAAGGCCAGACGGTGACGGCGGATGTGACGATCCAGGTGCCGCCCACCGGGCGGGTGGAAGGCTATGTCTTCCGCGCCGACGGCACACCGGCTCACGACGCCCAGGTGACGCTTACCGGTAATGATTTCGGCATAACAACCACCAACAACGATGGGTTCTACTCGTTCTCGAATGTACGGCTGGGCGCCGTGGTGGTGACCGCCAAAGCAGCCGTAGGCCCCGATGGGGGGGCGGCCAGCGGCGAGCTGCTCAGCGCCGGCGGCGTGGCGCGGGTGGACGTTCACTTTGTGGGCACGGGCCGCGTGGCCGGCACGGTGACCACCGGGGCGGGTGTGCCGGTAGCCGGGTTGCAGGTCTTCCTCGCCCGCAATCCGACGACACCCCCCTTGTTTAACGCCAATACGCTTACCGACAACGCCGGCCACTTCGAGTTTGCCACCGTGCCGGTCGGCGAGGTGAGCCTGTTCACGACCCAATCCAGCACCGGCCTGGCCGGCAGCGGGTCGGGCACCTTGAGCGCGCCCGGCGCCACGCTTGATGTCCCCATCACCCTGGCGGCGGCCGGGACGGTCTCCGGCCAGGTGGTGCGCGAAGATGGCGTCACACCGGCTCCGCTCATGGCCGTCGAACTGGTCAGCGGCCCACTCCAGCGTTTTGGGTCCACTGACAGCAACGGCAATTTCACCCTGGCCGATGTCAAGCTAGCCACTTATGAACTGACCATCACCGACCCGCTCGGCGAGGGGATCGTCAAGGCCACGGCCGTGCTCACCAGCCAGGGCCAGGTGGTCAACTTCGCCAGGCTGGTGCTCGACACGGCGCCGCCGGCCATCAGCGCCGTTATACCGGCGAACGGCGCCGGCAATATCCCCGTGACGCAGACGATCCAGGTGCGCTTCTCAGAACCGGTGCAGGCCGGCACAGTCAACGGCACCAACCTGGTCGTGAGCAACAGCAGCGGTCTACTCAGCGGCAGTTGGACCTTGAGCGCAGACAGTACGCTGGCGACCTTTACCCCAGCGGCCACGTTCCGCGACTTCGACCGCATCACCGTGCGGGTGAAGACCGGCATCGTTGACCTGGTGGGGCGGCCCCTCCAGCAGGAAACCGTCTCTTCGTTCACCACCAGCGACAGCACGGCGCCGCGCATCGACAGCCGCAGCCCGGTCTCGGGGGCGCAGGCGGTGCCGCTCAACGCGGTGATTCGTATCCAGTTCAACGAAGCCATCGACCTGACCAAGTTTACCAGCGTGGCCGAGGCCATCACCCTCAGCCTGGACGACACCCCGGTCCCTGGCCGCGTCGACCCCAACTCGACCAAGACCGTGCTGGTCTTTACGCCCAATACGCCGCTGTTGAGCAATAGCGCCTACCGCGTCACGGTGCAGCCGGCCACCGACCTGGCCGGCAACCGGCAGACCAGCGGCGATACCTTCACCTTTACGACGGTCGACCTGGTGGCGCCGGTCATCCAATCGCTGGCCTCATCCGCCGGGACAACGGTGCGGGTGGGCACGAGCACCGCGCTCGTGGCGACGCTGGAGCCGGCGAGCGACGTTGCGCAGGTCGAATTCTTTGTCAACGGCCAGTCACGCGCCATCGATACGAGTGAGCCCTATGCCTATCCGTTGGCCGTGGGCAACACCCCTGGCCCCCTGGCTGTGAGCGCCCAGGCGGCAGACCGCTCGGGCAACCTTAGCGCCATCAAGACATTGACCCTCACCGTGGCGCCCGACCTGGCGCCCCAGGTGACGATCCTCAGCCCGGATAGCGACGCCGTGGTTCCCGGCGGCAGCCTGCTGGTGGTGACAGTCCATGCCCAGGACGACTACGGCGTGGCGCGCGTCTTCTTCCAGAGCACAGGGGTGGTCACCACGACGGCGACCACCGACGCGACCGACGGCACGACCAGCTTCACGACAACCTTTACCATCACCATCCCGGCCAACGCCACACCGGGCGGGACGCTCCAGCTCCAGGCCAGCGCCACGGACAACGGCGGTCGCGCCAGCGCCACCGAAGTGGTGGCTGTCATGATCGAAGATACGGTGGCGCCGGATGTGCAGTTTGTCGCCCCGCCCGCCGGGGCCCTGGTCGAACCGGGGTCGGTGGTCGATATCGTTCTCAGCGCCAGCGACAGCGGCCAGGTGGCCGAAGTCACGCTCCAGGCCAGCGGCGCGGCCAGCTTGACGGCCACTTATGTCATTACGCCGCCGCGCACAGCGGTCAGCCTCACGATCCCGCTGACCATGCCGGTGACGGCGCCGCCCCATTCGCAGGTGCAACTGGTGGCCCAGGCCCGCGACCGCACCGGCAATCTGTCGGCGCCGGTCACGCACACGCTGACCGTCCGCGACAGCGACGGTCCCACCGTCCACCTGGCGCTGCCGGATGGCGTGCAGGCGGTGGCGGGCGGCGACAGCCTGCGCGTCACCGTCGTTGCCACCGATGCGACTGGGGTGAAAGAGATCGGCGTCGGCGTCACGGGCGCCTTTAGCACGACCCAGAACCGTACGCTAACCTCGGCACAGGCGGTCGCCACGGCAGAGTTCACGGTGACCGTGCCCATCACGGTGACCACCGGGAGCACCGTCACGCTCACCGGCACTGCAGTGGATGATGCCGGCAATCTAGCCCTGTCGCCGGTGGTGACGTTGCCGGTGACGAGCGATCCACCGCCGCAGGTGACGATCCTGGCGCCGGCCGCCGGCGTGACGGTCAGCACCGGCAGCGCCGTGACCGTGACCCTCCACGCTGAGGATGAGACGGGGCTGACGCGCATCGAACTGGCAACCAGCGGCGCCATCACGGAAGTACAGACGGTCGATGTGCCGGCGGACACGACGAGCTACACGGCGACCTTCCAGGTAGAGGCACCGGCGACTGCGGCGCCCGGCGAGTTGACGCTACACGCCAGCGCGCTCGATACACGCTTGCAACGCTCGGCGGTCGTGACGCGCACGCTCACCATCGTCGACGCGACACCGCCGTCGGTGCAGATCAGCAGCCCGGCGGGGGGCGCAAGCATCGTGCCCGGCGGTCTCTTTACCGTCTCAGTCGAGGCGGCGGATAACGGCGGCGTTGCCCTGCTCGACCTGACGGCGAGCGGTGGCTTCGAAACACAGTTGCAGCAGACCATCGCCCCGCCGCGCACCGGCTTGACCGCTCACTTTACCGTGACCGTGCCGCCGACCGTGACGGCCAACACGCCGGTGACCGTAACGGTGCTGGCCTACGACGCAGCGGGCAACCCCTCGGCGCCGGCCCAGGTGACGCTCACGACCCAGGACGTGACCCCACCCACGGTCAGCCTGGCCCTGCCGGATGGTAGCCAGGGCGTGGCGCCCGGCGAGAGCATCCGGGTCACCGTCACAGCCACCGATGCGGTGGGCGTGCAGCAGATCGGGGTGAGCGTCTCCGGCGCCTTCAGCGCCAATCAGGAACGCACCCTCACGCCGGCGCAGCCTGTCGCCACGGCGGAGTTCACGGTGACCGTGCCCATCACGGTGACCGCCGGAAGCATCGTCACGCTCACCGGCACGGCGTCCGATGGCGCCGGCAACCTCGGTCTGTCGCCGGAGCTGGCGCTGCCGGTCACGCTGGATGAGCCGCCACAAGTGACCATCGTGTCGCCGGCTAATGGTTTTACCGTAAACACAGGCAGTGCAGTGACCGTTGTCGTCCACGCCGTGGATGCCACCGGCCTGAGCCGCATCGAACTGGCGACGACCGGGGTCGTGACGGCAAGCCATGCGGTGACGTTGCCGACAGCGACAACCAGTTACACGGCGACCTTCGAGGTGGCTGTGCCGGCCAACGCCGCACCGGGTCTGCTTACGTTGCACGCCAGCGCCCGCGACACGATCCAACAGCAGGCGAACGCGGCGCCGGTTGAGCTGGTCGTGGCGGATGCAACGCCGCCCACGGCGCAGATCACCAGCCCGGCGCCGGACAGCGGGGTCGCCCCCGGCGCCGTACTCACCGTGACCGTCCACGCGGCGGACAACGGCGGCGTCGCCTTGCTCGACTTGACAGCCAGCGGCGGCTTTACAACGCATGTCCAGCAGGTCGTCACACCGGCGCGCACCGATCTAGTCGCCCAGTTGGCTGTGACGGTTCCGGCGACGGTGACGGCCACTACGCCTATCACGCTGACCGTGCATGCCGAGGACGGCGCGGGGAACGTCTCGCTGCCGGCCCAGGTGACGGTCCATACCAGCGACGTGACGCCGCCCGTGGTGACCGTCGCTTTGCCCGCCGGCATGAGTTCGGTGAGCCAGGGCCAGGCGATCACGGTGACGGTGACGGCGACGGACGACGTCGGCGTGACCCAGCTTGGCTTTGAGACCGGCGGTGCATTGGTGCTCAGCGATACGCTGGCCGTCGATCCGGCGCAGACAAACGCCAGCACCGTCTTCGTTCTCCAGGTTCCGGCGACAGTGCCAGTCGGCAGCGGCTTCACCGTGACCGGGACGGCGCACGATGCGGCGGGCAATCTGGGCGCCAGCACGTCTGTGAGTCTGACCGTAACCGCACCGATGGCGACGTTGAGCGGGCTGGTCACCGATGGCGACAACCAGCCGGTGGCCGGCGCCGCAATCACCGTGATGGCTGCCAACGGCGTCTTCACGGCCACGGCTGGCGCTGATGGGCGTTACCAGGTCGGCGGCATCGCCGAGGGTGTGGTGACCGTCCATGCGGTTCATCCGGCCAACGGGCTGCGCGGCAGCGCCACCAGTACGGTGGCCGCCGGTGCGCAGAACGTGACCATCGATGTGCAGATCCCTCATGCGCCGCTGGTGGCGATCACCGATCCGGTCACGGGGACGGCAGTCTTCGAGCGAGCGGCGGTGGCGATCACGGCCACGGCGAGCAGCGCGGCTGGGGTTCGTCATGTCGAATTCCTGGTCGATGGCGCGGTGGTCTTTACCGACACGACGGCGCCCTACCGGCACGATCTGGCGGCGCCGGTGGGCGTCGCCAGCCTGACGCTGGGCGCCCGCGCCGTCGATAGCGAAGGGAACAGCAGCACAACAGCGGACGTGGTCATCCGGGTCGTGCCGGATACGGCGACCATCGTCGTCGGGCGCGTGGTCGATGCCAACAATCTCGCCGTGGCTGGGGCCATGGTGACCACGGTGGATCACCTCACGGCCACGAGCGGGGCCGATGGCAGCTTCACCATTGCCGGTGTGCCGACGGTCTTTGGGAGCATCGAAGTCACCGCCACCGCGACGGTCGATGGCAAGTTTATGCTGGGTAAATCGGCGCCGGTTGCGCCGGTTCTGGGCGGTGTCACCGATGTGGGTGTGATCGAGTTGCGGGTGCAAAAGTACTGGGACGGGCCGGTCACCGGTTCCTGGCAGACCGCGGCCAACTGGAACGACAATACGCTCCCCGGCCCGGCCGACCATGTCTATATTCCAGTGACGGCCACCGTGACCTTTGATGCGGGTAGCGCCAGCATCCATAGCCTCACCAGCGATGGCGCGCTCAAGGTCACCAACGGTACACTGTCGATTGCAGCCGCGTCGGCGATCCACAACGGCCTCACCGTGAGCGGCGGCGCCTTGACCGGCAGCGACAGCATCACCACCACCGGGATGCTGACCTGGACTGGTGGGACGCTAAGCGGGAGCGGGCAGACGGTGGCAGCCGGTGGGCTGCTCATCAACGGCAGTGTGACGCTGGATGGGCGGACGCTGGAGAACGGCGGAGCGGCGACATGG
>QEUW01000140.1 GCA_003577005.1 Chloroflexota bacterium
CCTTTGCCTGTTTGATAGTTTGGCCGAAGCCGATTCTATCACTGACTTTTATCATACCAGAACACAGAGAAAAGCAATTCTCTGTTCTCTCTCTGCGCTCTCTGTGTCTCCTCTGCGCCCTCTGTGGACTGCTTTTCTCTCTCCTGAAAGGACCATCCCATGCCTACCCTCCACATCCAGCTGCTGCACCATACCATCCGCACCCGTGCGCCGCTGGAGTACGAACTCATCGCCTACTTCGTGGCCAACCAGCCCTTGCCCCTCCGCGGTGCGGAGACGCCGCCGTGGGAATACACCACCGTCGAAGCCGCCCTTGTCCAGGCCGCCGCCCTGCCGGCCAACTTCGACTGCTTCAGCGGCCTCATCGTCGAGCATCCGCTCATCCACATCCACGGCCACTGCGCCCTCCTCCGCCAGCGCATCCGCCGTCTGTGACTGCGAAACGAGGCTGCAAGCAAAAGCCTCGCTTTCGCTGGTCGCCAACTACAACTGTGCGATACCCTGTGTTATACTTGCATCAAACGGAGTATTTGCCATGCACTACACCCGGCTGAGCGAAATCACCGACATCGAGGTCATCGCCCGCGGCAGGGGAGTTGATGACCGCAGACGGCTCAACCGTATCTATGGTCGAGGAACCTGGCGCAAACTCAAAGGCAGAGCAGTCATCGAGTACACCAACGGTGAAATCTGGCTGGCGGAATTGCACTGGTACGAGGCCAGCAACAGCGGCCGCCGCGAAGAGAAAGACAAGCGCCGTCTCAGGAGACTCACATGAGCTACGTCAAGTGCTTGAAGAACAAAGCCTACATCCACGTCGCCGGCGAACCAGCGCCCGACTACGACCTCATCAGCCTGACGGTCGGCCAGGTCTACAAGCTGGCTCCGCCGGAAGAAAATGACGGCGACGACTGGCGAGTCTACGATGAAAGTGGCGAAGACTATCTCTTCCCGCCTGACTATTTTGAACCCTACGAACCCAATGGGGACCACGAACACGCCAGTGAAAGCGTCACGGCTCACCTGACGCCTTACATGAAGAACATCCTCCACGCCGAGGCCATCGCCGCCGACAAGTCCATCTCCGCCCTCCTGCGCGACCTCATCGCCGAACGCTTCGACCTGTCTGAAGTCGCTTAACAGTTTGTCGGCAAGCAAGACTGAGAAACGGCTGTTCAGGCTCCACACGGATGGTGCGGTCGATGGCTGCCCACCCTCCGTGTGGATCTGCGTCGGTCTGTGTCCACCTTGCACGCTCTCCGCTCGCTCTGCTGGCTACCCCGTGGCGATCAGCGTCGTCACTATTGTCCAACAGGTTCGGCACGACTATGCCCGCTGGTACTACGATCTCTCTGATGGCTACATCCTCTACTACCTGCCCGACTTCGGCCAGGAGTACGAGCAACGTCTGGTGGCCGAGCGCGTCTTCGGCCCCATCCCCCCTGGCCACCTCGTCCGCCGCCGCAACCAGGACCGTACCGACAACCGCGCCGCAAATCTCTACCTCGCCAGCCGCGCTGACCATGCCCTCACCACCTTTGGTCACCAACCCGCCGAAACTTACACCTGCCCCACCTGCGGAATGACCTTCAAAGCCCCGCACCATCGCCTCGAGCGCTCGCACAGCGGCCACCTCTTCTGCAGCCGGGCGTGCAAGCAACTGGCCGACCGCAAAGTTACCCGCCCCTCCGCCGACGAACTCCGCCACCTCATGCAAGAAATCGGCAACTGGAGCGCCCTTGGCCGGCGCTTTGGCGTCAGCGACAATGCCGTCCGCAAGTGGGCCAGACACTATGGCCTTGAGCTCTCCCTCTGCGGTGGCACACGCAAGAGCGAATCCCCTAGCGCATGAAGCTTCACCCCAGCCCCACTGCTTAGGGCAAGCAAGGCCAAAGGTTCTGCTTGCCCAAGGAAGTCGCAGGCCACCGGCAAAGCGGGTAGCTTGAACTATGCACCGCTCAGAGCGGTGAGAGGAGCGCCTAACGGCGCATCTAGTCAAACACCTGCAATTGATCTAGGTTCTGTTGACATTTTAGCCTACACAGCGGTGCGATGCACTTGAAAAGTGCGTTGCACCTTGCACATGCATCGCACCTTGCAGGTGCAACGCATGCGAGTCATGCACTGCTAGACAAATGTCAACAGAACCTAGTCAGCGATCTTCGGCTTCCTGGTTTTGAATATACTGGCGCACCATTTTTTCATCCACACCGACGGTCGGGACAGAGTAGCCTCTTGCCTAGAAGCGCTCACCAGGGAAGTTCCGTTGGGGCCTCATGTACGTGGGGCAATGTGGATCGCACCAGGTACCGCAAGACAAAATCAACAGAGCAGCCCTCGGTCAATGCCGAACAGGGCTGCTCTGTGTGAGAGACGACAGGTATCAACTCGGCTGCCTATTCTGCCGGCGGGACCAGTTGATAGCCAAGTGCTTGCAAAATTGCGGCAGGAACGCCAATGTGCCAAGCTTCCACCACTTTGCCATTTTCTAGCCGATTGATATCCACGTGTGACCAGGTGATCTGTTGCCCGGTCGGTGGAATGCCGAGAAACTCGCTTTCGTGCGTGCCGGTAAAGGTGACGAGCGCCATCACGAAATCGCCTTCGGCTATCATCAGATCGGCGGTGACCTGGAGATCGGGAAATGCCGCACGCAATTCAGCTATCGGCTGTCTAAATGCATCAACGCCAGTCAGCTCAGGAAAACTGTGGTCAACTGCATCAGGCGCGATATCCTCGTCGAGTAGCTCCAACTTGCCCTCGCTGAAAACTTGGTCGTACGCTCGCTGCAGGACCGCTTTGTTACTTTCCCTGGCCAATGCCGCCTCGAGGCGTGCCTGGGCGGCCTCGGTCATGCTCCACGTGTAGCTCTTCAGCAGACCACCCTGAACAACGCCCACACCATCGAACTCTAACTCCCCTACACCCAGTTGTGTAAATGCATCATCCCCAACCCTGGCTGACCAGACGGCCGTGTTCCCAAACGTGTGAAACGCAGTAAATTCGGTGTAACCGTGGCCAGCAACGTAGCCCTGCCACCAGCCACGGATCTCCTCTTTCCCCTGAAAAACACCCGCTGTACCTGGAGGTGGTGGAAAGAGGGTAATCACAGCGTCCTCGGCTACGAGCGCAAGGGCGCCATCGACATCACCGGCATTGATTGCGTCAATCACGCCCCGCACCACTGATTCTGTGGCGTTGGTCTGTGCCATCACGGGAGTAGATACAATCAGCAGACTCAACATCATTCCCCAAATCGTGAGGACGCTCCGCCACTTGTTCATTCCTTCTCTCCTTTTTGATACTTTCAATTGTAGATAATCCGTTCAATCCGCTCTCAAACTCCGCTGTCAGTTCACCCTCGGATGAGGACAAGGCGAAGCGATTCACATACTCACACCTGAGAGTAACTCAAACTCCGCTGTCAGCTCACCCTCGGATGAGGACTACTACTCGCGCTGCCCAGCCGGAACTTCCCCGCGCAGATACGCCTGCCATTCCTGTTCGAACGCTGGCGCTGTGACCTGAAACACCGCCGGGATCAGCGTGTTCCAGGTGCTGTGTGCTTCAAGCGCTGTCAGTAAGCTCGACAGCCGTTCGCGACCGTACACAGCGACAACGTAGTCGATCAGTGCGACACCGTCGAAGCGATAATCTCTGTAGCCCAACAGGGCAAAGCTGTCGGATGCAGTCGAGGACAGAGCAGCCATGGAGAGGGATACGGGTGCGTAATTCTGCGGTAGCACGGTCTGACGGCAGATCGTTCGCACGACGCGGCGCTCCCCACAATAGGTGTTGTGCAACCATGACTGTGCGCCCGAAACCACCTCCTGCCACTGTAATTGGATCGCGTGTCGCTGCACCGTTTCGTTGAGCGCTATCGTTACAAAGGGGTCGATCAGAAGTTGAACCAGCGCCTCCGCATCGGAGAGTTCGCTCGGTAGGCGCATCAACAATTGCGATGATACCAGCAGATGTTGACCATCCATCCGCCAACCCGCGGCAATCAACTGTGGGATCACTCGGACGGTACGCTGTCCCGTCGGTGGGGGTAGCCCAACATCCTGCCGCAGCGCCCTATACATGGCATCAAGTTCATGAGCGGCTCGCTCAACCGCCGGGGCGTCGCGCAGGCGGTACTCAAAACGCAGATGTTGCGTGAGGAGTGTGCGTGGTTCTCCCCACAGGGTGGGCGAAGGCTCAGTCCACGTCCACCCTGTGGCGTCATGACGATAGAGGTGCGTCTGCCGGTAGGCCACTGGCGTCGTTGCCCCACGGGTCTGCGTGGTCACCACGGTGACAAGGGCTACATCGCTGACCAGTTCGATGGCATGGATCGCACCGTGCGCTGTCAGTGGTGAACTTTTCACCTCGTGCAGCAGTTGATCGAGCGCATTGCTGCTGATGAAGGTGCTGCTTGCCCGCTCGTCCATGCGCTGGTTGGGCAAGCTTTCAGCTCCAGCAGCCTTCTGCGCATCAGCCTGTACTCGCACACCGCCAGCGTTGATGCGGGGCCGACAAACCGGGCCTTGCCTACGCCCTTGCATTGATGGCTGACCGCGCGTTTGACTGCGGCGATTATGTCACCGCTGATGCGTACAGCGCTGAATCGCTCAGATTGTACCTGGAGATCGGCGACCGCTGGGGCTATGCCGTGAAGCTGGGCCATGTCGGCAAACAGCTTGCCTGGCGCGGCCAAGTGGAGCAAGGACGAATCCTCTGTGATCAGTCGCTCAGCATCCTCAGGGGGTTCGGCGACAAGTGGGGCATTATCGTGGCGCTGTTGAACGGGGGGCAGGTAACTCACTTACAAGGTCGGCTCACCGAGGCGAATGCGTTGTTGCAGGAATGTTTAGCCCTGGGACGCGTGCTGGGTGATGAGTATGTGATAGCACGAGCACAAATCTATTTGGGGATGGTAGCGACAGAACAAAAAGAATACCACCGGGCAGCAGAGTTCCTGCGCAATTCACTCAGGATTTTTGTGGAGCTGACTAACCCCGAGCATATTGCCAACGTGTTGGAGGCATTTGCCGGGCTGGCCGTGGCGCAGGGCCAACCCCAACACTCCCTTTGTCTTGCTGCGGCTGTTGCCGTTCAGCGTAATACCGAGAGCATGGTGTTGCCTGTGTTGCTGAAGACGAAGTTTGAGGAGATGGTGGCTGCTGCCCGACAACAACTCAGCCAGGACGCAGCCACCACCGCCTGGGCTACCGGTGAAGCGATGACACTAGAAGAAGCCGTTGCCTATGCTCTGGCCAGCTTCTGTCCCTAACACAGGCCACCGCCTCGTCGAGCGCCCTGGCTGTGTCCTCCGCCCAGACGGTGGCAACCTCTTCGTCCATCGGCCAACGGATGATTCAGCGTCAGGATACCACTTGAGACACTTGCCGCAACGTGGGTGGCACGGACCAGCTCGTCGCTTCCCGCTGCAGACCGCGAGCCTTCCACTCTTCTAGCCGTTGTTTCCATTGCGCAAACAGCGCTTCTCCCCAAAGAGGTACACCCCAATGAAGTGCTTCCAACGCGGTGAGGTGGAGTTGCTCCATCATCTGTTCCCATTCGGCCCGGGTATACCCCACGACTTTAATGGGCGCGGCGCCATCGCGCAGACGGTTGAGTTGATAGAGCCGTTCGAGGAACGCTTGCGGCAGCCGGTCGCCGATAACGAGCAGGTCAATATCACTGGACGGTCTGTAGGTGCCTCGCGCCAGCGAGCCATGAAGGATAATACAATCAGGCTGGAAGGTCTCCTTGACTCGGCGACAAAATTGTTCAATTTCCTTGTGATAGACTGGTAATTGTTTTGGTACGTTCATGGCGTATAAGTACGGACAAAATCCAGGATCGCTTTGGCATCGTCGCGCGCCTGCACGGCATCTGGCTCATCGTAGTAATCCGCTGGCACGCCAGATGGATAGGCATCTGGATACCGTGCGGAGATGTAATGTCCATCCAACCGGCTTGCCGCATCGAAGAGAGCAGGATCGGCCACCGCGGCTGGCAGCAAACCATCGGCCTGCGTCAGCAAATGAAGATAGCTATGTCCCCACGGCACATGCCCCAACAGGCGCAATAGGCCCTTTAGCGCCTTTTCCGCTGCCTGTTGCGCATGAAAGGCGCAAAGATGATAGTACCCATCCTCCAGTAGCGACTGGGCGGCGTTCAGGTCTTCAATCGCTGCGTGGATCCAGCGCAGGCCTTCAGGTGATGTCATGCTTGCAGTATACTACAACTGCGGCGCTGAAGAAACGTGGAAAGCGTTGCTTGTCATATCGCCAACGCATAGGCCACCGCCCCATCCAGCGTCATCGACTCGCCTGCGGCCCAGGCAGCGTCGGCCTCCTCCGTGCTAAGTTGCTGGCGCGCCTCGGCAATAACCTGGTCGAGCGCAATCCTGGCGAGCGGCGGAGCGAGCAGGTCGTGCTGATTGCGCTGCTTTGTCACCGCGCCGGCCAGGCGGAGCGCCCGATCCGGTTGCTTCAGCCGCACGGCCAGTTGTGCCATGATCTCAAACGAATCGATGCTATGTCGTGGCCCGACCTGTGCCTGCCTGATCATCAGCGCCTCACAGAGCAGTGAAGCGGCCCGCTCCGTGTCGCCTTGCTGCATGGCTAGCAGCGCAAAATTGTGCTTGACCTGCGCAAGCATATCCTCGGCCTGGACCTCCTCGCAGAGCGTCTGACTTTCGGTCAACACCTGCCGGGCTTGCTCCAATTGACCAAGCCGAATCGACAACGCACCCTGGTCGGCAAGTGTCTTGGCCAGACCCCACTTCTGTCCGATGCACCGATGTTTTTCCAGGGCGGCAGCTATCAGTTTCTCGGCGCGCTCATACTCCCCTAACTCAGCCGCCAGATTGCCCATGTTGACGAGCGTCATGGCCTGTGCCCATTCGGCGCCAGCGCGCTCTTCTCGCTCCAGCGTTGTCGCAAAATAGGCATACGCCTTCTCGTAGTCGCCACGGTCAAAGCTGTCCCACGCTAGGATGCCGTAGGCAACCCCCATTTTCGATGGATCGCCCAGATTGCTCAGGGCGTCGTCCATGGCCAGGCTCTGCGTCATAAATCGATGCACCGCCGCCGGATTGCCCGACATAAAGGAGAAGTAGCCGGCGCAGGCCAGCGAGTGAACATAGCTGACCGAAGGCGGGCTCCCTTCGGCCAGCGCCAGGGCTGCCAGCACGGTTCGCTCCGCCTCTTTCTTGTGGCCGACATTCCAGAAAGACCACAGGACATCGCACAGGCGCAGACTCACATCGACATTGCCAGTGGTCAGCGCCCAACGCAGCACGGCGCGAATATTGGCGTACTCTGTACGCAGCACTTGATAGACTTGGGCATCTTGCTTGCTACGCAGTATGGGGTCGAGTTCTTCCACCAAGTGTACATAATAGTTTGCGGATCGCTGCTGAACAGCCTCCATCTCGCCGGTCTGGCTCACCTGTTCCAAACCAAATTCACGGATGGTTTCTAACATGCCAAAGCGCAATGCGCCGTCGTCTTCACCATGCTGGATGAGATGCTTTTCTGCCAGCGAGGTCAAACCTTCGAGCAGATCAATGGAGAACCCCCCGCTACACACGGCTTCCGCTGCTGCCAGGGTGAAGCCGCCGACAAAGAGGGCCAGCCGGCGGAAGAGCGCCTGCTCGTCGGGCGCCAACAGGTCATAGCTCCAGGCGATGGCGCGGCGCAGCGTCTGGTGGCGTTCGGGCATATCGCGGGCGCCCTGGCGCAGGATCTGGAGCGTAGACGAGGCCAGCAACTGTCTGAGCAGTGTTTGGGGTGAAAAAAACTTGATGCGGGCGGCCGCCAGTTCAAGGGCCAACGGCAACCCATCCAGCCGCACGCAGATTTCGGCCACAGCCAGTGCGCTGGCGTTGTCCACGCGAAAATCGGGCCTGACGGCCTGCGCCCGCTCGATGAAGAGTTGCACCGCTTCGTACTGCGAAAGGCTTTCCAGCGGCGTGTACGCTTGTGGCGCCGGTGCCTCCATTGTGGGCACCTCATACTCGTGTTCCCCGCGCACGCGCAACCCTTCACGGCTGGTGACCACGATTTTGAGGTGGGGACAGGCGGCCAGCAACTCCGTCACCACCGGCGCCGCTGATACGACGTGCTCGAAGTTATCCAGCACGAGCAGCATCTGTTTGGGCCCCAGATGACTTTTCAAGCTCTCTAGCAGCGACCGGTTTGTGCTTTCTCGCACGCCCAGCGTCTGGGCGATGGCGGATGGAATCAAGCCCGGCTCGCGGATGGGCACCAGCGGCACAAAGTACGTCCCGTCGGCAAAGTCGTCGAGCAGGTCGGCGGCGATCTGCAAGGCCAGCCGGGTCTTGCCCACCCCGCCGGGGCCGGTCAGCGTCACCAGACGCACGCCGGGGCGGCGCATCAATGCGTGAAGCGCAGTGCGCTCGCGCATCCGGCCGATGAGCGGTGTCAGTTGTTCGAGCAGGTTGTTGGGCGGCGAGGGAATTTTTGATTTTTGATTTTTGATTTGGGATTTTGGCTGGTCGGCAGTGGCGGGTGCGTTCCCCAATCCAAAATTGCCGTTCCGCTGGGGCTCAATCTCCTTGCCGACAAACTGCCTGGTGCGGATCTGCTCATAAAGCGCCTGGGTTTCTGTATCTGGGGGGACATCGAGTTCTGCGGCAAGAATGCGGACGCATTCCTGATATTGGCGCACGGCGGCAGCCTGTTGGCCGGACCAAGCGTAGAGTTGCATCAGGTGCCGATGTACCAGCTCGTGGGCGGGGTCAAGCGCCAGCCAGCATTGGGCGTGGCGGATGGCGATTTCGTATTCGCCCTGGTCACGGTGGTAGCACAGCAACCGCTCCAGCACTGAAGTAAATTCCCGGCGTAGACGTTCGCGCTGGAAAAAGTGCCATTCGTCGAAAGCCGGGCTGCCGCGCAGGACGAACCCGGCCAGAAAATCATCACGATACAGAGTCGCTGCATCGCTCAGATGGGGCAGACAGGCGGCGCATAGCTCGTGTTCAGCATGATGATGCGAACGGCAGGCCGCAAGCTGTTCGTGAAAGTGCGCCACATCGAGCCAACAGTTCGCCCCCGGTTTGAGGCCGATAGTATTGTGGTCATGGTCGAGCCAGGCCGCTCCCCAAGCTCCCAGCGCACTCTTGACGACCCAGAAGATGTTGCGCAACAAGGCGCGAGCGTTGGTTGCGTCCGGCCAGAAGAGCGTAGCCAGCGCATCGCGCGTATGCAGTTGGCCGGTCACCGCCAGGTAAACCAGCAGCGCAACCGGAATGCGTCCTTCGATCTGGACCGCAACACCATCCAGTTCGATCTGCGGTGGGCCAAAGAGTTTGAGGGTCAGGCGGGACATGGGAGGTGCCCTTTCGTTAGGTAGAATGCCTGGTTGCTATTGTAAACAAAAAACCGCCGCTTTCCAAGATGCGTTTTCAGACGCATTTCCAGACGATAGCCGGGCGGGCCTCCACTAGACTATCACTATCACCGTGTTCGTTCATCTACTCATTCGGGTTTGACAATACGGTATTGGGTCGCCCGCTTTCATCCTCTGATTGGGTAAGATGCTATCGAAAGGAAATCGTATGAAAACGGACGCTGCTCTGGATTGGCAGATCTTGGAGGATCGTGAGTGGGAGGATGCCATCGCCGGTGGATTGCTCGCGGATGCACATGCGGACGGACAAGCGGCACCGGCAGATGGGGGAGCTAAGGATCATCGGCAACTGCGGCTGGTCGCATTGGTCACGGTGGCGCTGATACTCACCCTGTCAGGAACCATGTATCCCTCGTGGCGGGCGGCAGGTGCGGATGGTAGCAGATTGCCCACCATGAGCCCGGCACATGCCGAGGGCAACGCGCCTCCACCGCTAATCGATGAAGAGGTCTGGGGGGTGCGGTTCACAATTGTCACACGGCATTTTCGTTTTGAGGTGTACCAGCGTGACAGCGCCACTTTCACCGAGCTTGCCGCCGGCATCGACGAGCGTTATCTCACGTTGCGCCGCACGCTTGGCCTCGTTGCGCCCGCTGCTAGCCTTACCGTCGTGGTTGCCCTGCATCCGCTGGCAATGGGTTGGCGGCAGGTGGACGACCAGATGGTCATCGTCTCCCCGGCTTTCCTGCCGGCGGAGGATGCCGGTTCGGCAGCTGCCACCTTGACCCATTTGCTGTTGAAACCGCTAACGCACATTGCACTCGCCGAGGCATTGAATGAAACACCGGTGCGCCGGCAGTGGCACCCGATGGTCGACGGGCTGAGACTCTGGTTGCAGAACTGTCACGCGGTTCTACCTCAACGCCCATGTCCGCTGCTGCACTCGCCTGTGGGCAACACGGTTGCGATTTTGGCGTTGTACGATATCGACGATCTGCTTGTTGCCGACCCCGATTGGTTCTATTCAACACGACGGGCCGTTCAAGTTCAAAGCGCGGTATCTGTGATTGCCTATGTCGCACACGTGTATGGCGCGGAACGGCTGCCCAGCCTGCTGCACGCGTTTGGCCAGCACAACAGTTGGCAGACGCTCGCTCCAGAGGTCTTTGGCCTGTCGGCGCAGGAATTTGAACAGGGTTGGCAGCAATATCTGAATCGTGCCGCTGGAGTGGTTTTAACGGGACTGCCTGCGGAGGAGTGAGAGAATATGCTACATCGGAGCGCCCCTTCAAAGCCAAAGTGGCGGGAGATCGTAGTGCCGGATCGTCTGATCCTGAGTGACGAAGGTCAAACCGTACTGCGCAGAAAGAGTTGGCCAGGAAAGTCAAGCTACCAACGCCTGGGCCACCGCCTCGTCGAGCGTCATCGCCTCGCCGGCAGCCCAGTCGGCATAGGCAATATCCTTCGTCAGGCTTTGGCGAGCAGCTGCTACGGCCTGATCAAGCAAGGTCTTTGCCGGAGGCGGGAGAACAAGTCCGAGCTTTCGGCGATGCGCAGCGGTGGCTCCGGCCAGCGTAAGTGCGTGACGGGGCTGCCCCAGCACCAACACTAGCCTTATCATCGGCTCTAACGTCTCGATGATGTCGCGCTGCCGGCCTTCATGTTGCCACCTGATTAGTGACTCTTTGAATAAAGCAGACGCCTGCGCATAGTTCCCCTCCTCGAACTCCAACCAGGCCAATGTTCGCTTGGCTTGCGCCTGACGGGCGTTGGCCTGGATCTCTTCGGCAAGCGCCAAACACTCGGCTAGGACAGAGCGAGCCTGCCCGAAGCGACCCTCTTGAACACACCAGTACCCTAGAAAATAGAGAGCCCCGCTGATGCCCCACTTCTGGCCTATCGCGCGGTGGCTTGCCAGACCCTCTACGAGGAAGCGGCCCGCCCTGGCAGTATCGCCAAGCCGGGTCGCCATGTGTCCAATATTGATTAGCGCCATCGCCGCGGCCCACGGGTCCCCTCTGGTTTGGGCATCGATCAATGACTCTTCGAGATAAGCCTGGGGATTTTCGTATTCTCCCTGGTCAAACAGAATCCAGGCCAGAATTCCCTTGGCCATCCCGACTGACGCGGGTGAAGCCAGATTGCCAATAGCTTGATTCATAGCCAGAGAGCGTTCTAGGTGTGGACGCGCACGATGAGGGTCGCCCAGACAATAGGCAACGTAGCCTGCGTTCGCCAGCGCATGTACCCACCCGACAGAAGGTGGGCTTCCTTCGGCCAGGGCAAGCGCCTCCCGTAAATGGGTGTCTGCCTCGTGTAAGTAGCCAAGTGTCCATAGATTCAACAAAACATCGCATAGTTTCATACAAGTGTGTACGTCGCGCTGTGTCAATGACCAACGGAGTGCCGTGCGAATGTTTGTGAATTCGCTGCGCAAAGTCGCCAGCGCCTGCACGCTGTGCGGACCGTGGAGTTGCGGGGCTAAAGCCGCTGTCAGATCCCGATAGTAGTGAGCGTGTCTTTGCTGCGTAACAGCCAGTTCATTGTGCTGCCGCAGTAGCTCAAGCCCAAACTCGCGCACTGTCTCCAGGATCAGAAAGCGCGGTTCGCCATCCGGCTGTTCTTGCCGTTGGACAAGGCTTTTGTCAACCAGCGATGACAATCCGTCTAACGTGCTGAGTGACAAACCCTGGTTACCAACTGTCTCGACGGCTCCTAGCGTGCAGCCGCCTACGAAGACGGACAGTTGCCTAAATACCATCTGCTCTGCTACATCGAGCAGATGGTAGCTCCAGGAAATCGCATCCCATAACGAGCGATGGCGTGCAGGTGCATCGCGGGTTTCGACTTTCAAAAACTGAAGGGGTGAATCGATGCTGGCGCTGGCCAGCCGATTGAGCAGCGCCTGAGGCGAAAAGAGCCTGATGCGTGCGGCAGCCAGTTCGATAGCGAGTGGCAACCCATCGAGCCGCGCACAGATAGCGGCAACTGCCTGCACATTCTCCTGGTTCAACACAAAATCGTGGCGAACGGCCTGGGCTCGCTGCCGGAACAGCTCCAGCGAAGCGTAAGAAAAGGGCGATTGAGAAACGGTCGTCACTGGATCAGGCACAGGCAAGGGGGGTGTGAGATATTCATGTTCGCCGCGCAAATGTAACGACGTACGGCTGGTGACTAAGACTTTTACGTGGGGGCAGGCAGCCAGCAGTTCAGAGATCACCGGCGCTGCTTCCGTCACATGTTCAAAGTTGTCGAGCACAATCAGAAGTTGGCGGTCACGCAGAGTTGCCTTGATCATTTCCTGCAGCGGCCGACTGCCGCTCTGGCGCACATCCAGCGTCTGCGCAATCGCCGAGATCACGAAAGCTGGCTCGCGAATGGCCGCCAGAAAGACGACGAAGACACCATCAACAAAATCAGACAGGCGTGCGGTTGCCGCCTGAAGCGCCAACCGCGTCTTGCCCACGCCACCGGGACCGACTACCGTCAACAGCCGGCAATGTGGCTGCGCCAACAATTCTGCGATCTGCGCCAGTTCCCGCTCGCGACCGATAAACGAGGTGGGCTGGGCAGGTAGATTATGAGGGGGTGAAGGATTGACCGGGCGAGGAGGTGAGGCAATCATCTTGCCATCGTTGCCGGCTTTTCGCTGCCGAATTTGCTCATAGAGCGCCTCCGTCTCGGCTGCAGGTGGCGCGTCGAACTCTTCTTGTAGGGTACGCAGACACTCCTGGTATTGGCGCATAGCCGCCGAGTGTTGACCGATGCCAGCATACAACCGCATGAGCGCCCGGTGCGCCGCTTCGTGCAGCGGGTCGAGCGCCAGCCAACGGCGGGCATAGGGGATCGCTGCCTCGTAGGCCCCGCAGTCGGTCTGCAGCTTGATCAGCATCTCCAGCAGACTAGCATAGGTGCGCCGCAGATTCTCCGTCTGGAACGTTTGCCACTCATCGAATGGAGCACTATCGCGCAGGGTAAAGCCGGCCAGGAAATCGCCGCGATAGAGGGCTATGGTGTCAGACAGGAGTGTCAATGGTGAGCTAGCTAGCTTGACCACTTCTTCCCGTTGAGAGCGCAGCCTGGCTGCCTGCGCCTGGAACTGGCTCACATCTACCCACAGGGTTTCATCTTTGGCTAATGCAAAGGTATCCCCTTCGAACTGCAGCCAACCACGGCCCAGCGCGGTACGGATCGTGAGCAACGTCCGGCGCAGGGCGCCGCGGGCCCGGCTCTGTGACAATTCCGGCCAGAGAAGCGTAGCAACGACGTCGCGCGGCTGGGGCCCCTCACTTAGCGCTAGATAGGCGAGCAGCGCCGTGGCTTTCCGCCGCTCGAGAGAGACAATCTGCCCTTGATGTTCGATTGTTGGGAGGCCTAAAAAGTAGAATTTGACCGTGGACATGACGTCGCCTCGTTTGATCGCCTGCACGCGCGACCGGGACAATTGTCGCATACTTCGCTTCAAATTCCAACCATTGTTATCGGATCTCCAGGGCACATTAAAGGGCCTTGGGATCTCACGATTTCGCGAAATTACCAAGTTCGCACGTGAGCGTGCGAACTCCTCGTCCCAAATTTCTGCTAAGACCGGAAGAGCCGTCTTTGTAGTCGTGCTGTAGGGCACGAATAATACCAATCAGCCACAAAATTTCTGCTACGGTCTCTGCTACGCTGTTTGCTACGTCCAGGTGTCGCCCGCTCTTCATCATGGAGAGGGAGTTATGCGTTTGGTTGCCAACAGCCCGCGAGTCTCTACGATTCTGGGGCTACGCGGGAGGCCGCTCCAGGGGAAAACAATGAACAACGTGAGACCGTGGTTCGACTGGCAATTTGTCGAGGATGAGGACGAATGGCAACGATGCGTAGCGCATGATGACTCTGCTCCGGAGGCACACCCGGCTGACGTGGCACGGCGACAACATCTCGATTGGCAGGTACAAATTGCCACTGCCGCCCTGCTTGCAACGCTGATACTGCTAATGAGCGGCCGCTATTCATTACGGCCGCCGGCTGTACGGAATGACGGGCAAAACGGCGACGAGGGTGCGGCTGGCACGATGACGCTGGCCATTGCCTACATTGAGCCGTGGCAAACAATCACAACTGCCCATTTCACCTTTACCTTTGTACAGAGCGAAGCGGCGATGGTCGCGCCGGTCGCACGCGCCGCCGAGCCACTTTATGCGGCACTCCGGCACGCCGTCGGGTTGCCGAAGCCGTCTGCTGATGAGCAGATCGCGATCCATATCGCACCGGCCATAACTCATCCCAGCGCTATCCCATTCTGGCAGTCGATGCACGACCAAGGCCGGCGAGGATCGCAAATCTTTACGGGCTATACGACCCTGGCGAGTCTACAGGCAATCTGCACATCACACTCGCTACAATTTCTGGTTGACGAACAGCCCAGATCGGAAGAAAGCTGCCCGTCCCAAGTCTCTCTTGATCCAATAGAGCGGACGCTGACCATTCCATCGCCCCGGTTGCGCTCAAAGCCGGATGGTGTCAGCCATGCGGATGCGCTGGTGCAGGCATTGGCCGATCAACTGGCCGGCCGGGCACTGGCTGAAGCGTTGCATGGTAAACGGATCGCCGCCGGCTGGTCGCCATTGCTTGCCGGCATGCGGCTGTGGCTTTCTCGACACACGCGGACAGCCCTCCTGGGCTTTGCACCCAAGGATTGGCAGGAGGGCGCAGTGCCCATGGTCCAACCAGGACCGTGTGATTTCGTTGCTGATCTGCTGTCAGTAGACGAGCGAACAATGGCGGCTGCCACGATCATCAATTTTGGCATGTGCGCCTATGGCCGTGACAAGCTCCCGACGCTCCTGGCAGCCCTTGCACAATATGATTCCTGGCACGTGCTCATCCCAGCGGTCTTTGGCGTTTCCGCCGAGGAATTTGAGCATGACTGGCAGGAGCATCTGAGGGCGCGGTATGGGGATCCCTCCTGATCAAATCAGCGTCACATCATGCTGCCAACGCTAAGGCACTGGTCAGCTTGGCGATCATCCCCGGCAGCACCGGGTCGCAGTACAACACCTCCTGCATCCACCCGTCCAGCCCCTGCACATCCCCTGCTCTGGGCTGCGCCCGCTCATGCAACACCCGCCCCATCTCCACAAACGACGACCACACCGACCGCCCGTCGTCAAACCGTCCCTGTTTGCTCCCGTCCATCCTCGCTCCCCTCGAAACGTAGAACGTAGGGCCCAGAGATTCTCTCTTGAGAATGTCAACCGATGCATATCCCCAACTGGGTGACTCGAGTAGTATCGGAACAGGTACACGGTTTCCTCCCGCGCCTAACGCGCAGCATGTCTGAAATCGAGAACCAGTTGGATAACATCAGCCGGGTCTTTGTCCAGCCGTTCATAGGCCCGGCTGGCTTGTTCAAAGGGGTAAATCTCGGAGATTACCTCGCGCAAGCGTAGCCTGCCCTGTTCTTGGAGGGTCATAATCGTTTTCTCCAATCTACTGGCATCCCAGCGATAGCTGTACGCTTGGTTGACTCCTCCTGCTTGCGAGCAGATCACCTGCACCCGATTGTGGTGAAATTCCTCGCCGAGATAGAGGCCTCTTGCCTCGCCCTGGAAAAACCCCAACGCTACAACTCTACCCGAATAGGCGACCGAACGGATGGCCGCTTGCAGGGCAAAGCTGGAACCGGAGACTTCCAGACAGACATCCGCACCGCGCGAACCAGTTAGCCGCTTGATTTCTTCGGCCGGGTCGGTTTGTTGGGGGTCGATCACATAGTCAGCACCCAGCTCGGCAGCCAACTCCAGCCGTCTGGAAAACAGATCGACGGCAATCACTGTGGCCCCTGAGAGCCTGGCCAACTGGGTGGCGATCAACCCGGGCGTGCCCTGGCCAAAGATCGCCACCACTTCACCCAGATTGATCTGGGCATCGAGAATTCCATTTAGGGCAACTTTTCCGATTTGTGAGAAAATGCCCTGAAGCGGTTCGAGACCAGGCAACAACTTTTGCCGGCGAGCCAGCTCCCCATCCATGATGTGGGTGCTATGGTGTTGCCAGCCGCCGTAAACGAGATCGCCCAGGCTGACGCCTTCAACCCCCGGACCGATCTCGACCACTTCGCCTACTTCCTCATAGCCGCTAGAACGGGGATAGCGACGCGAAGGTTCAGCCACCCGAAACAGCCGGTTCGCCGCGTCGTATTGTTTGTGGGCATACGGGTTTGTGCCTCGATAGTGGGTAAGTTCTGTCCCGCTGCTGATGCCCGAATAGAGCGTCGCCAGACGGACCTCGCCCACGGCTAGCTCGCGTTCGGGATAATCCGCTACTTCTACCTGATAAGGCCCGGCAAATCTGACTACTTTTCCCATGTTGTCAACCTTTATTTGCTTCCTGCTTATCCGAGACGGGCGCGTCAGCGTCAGCTTGATAGCGTTGGGCAACCTGTATCAAGTTGTACAGTAACCGGGCCGCTAGCGGGTTCGCGGAGGTCTGGTCAAAAATGCGATACTGGCAGAAGAAGAGCACGCCCCGGCCCAAGCGGACAACTTCGATGTCGCTGTACCAGACCATAGCTGCCGGTTCACGCCGAGTCTGCGTGTTGCGGACCGAGCCAGCCAGAACGTCGCCGCCCAATTCCGACAGGACGTACCTGGGCAGTACATCGACATAGGCTTCACCGGCCACCCGATTGGCCGGCAGACCAGCAAACAGCTCCGAGGCCGGATTCCAATGATAACAGCCCATCCAATTCCCGATGCCATAGTGCAGTTGCACCTTCACCCCTCGGTCATGGAGCACGCGTTGGGCGATCACATCCCGCCCGTGGAGTGGCCCGATGACAGCCACCCGCCCTCTTTCGACCTCAGCCAGCAGATGTTGCCAATCCGCTCCGGTTAGCGATGCGGGGCTGGCGGCCAGGTACATTGGAAAATGCCCTGCTCCGGTCCCTGCCCTGCGGTGCGATTCGCCCTCACGTTGCTGGCTGCTGCCCATAAAATCAGGAAACGGCCCGACCAACTCTATATCAGCCGTGATTTCCGCCAGTTCCACTGCCGGCAGGGCCAAGACGACCTCAGCGGACTCGGCCAGTGTTTCCGGCCCAGTTACCAGGCGAGCCGCCACCCGGTACTCACCGGCGACCAGCCCGGTCTGGAGCGGGATTACCCCTAACTCGTTGATACCGCCGGCACCAGCGACAGGGCGCAGACTGGTTGCAATCTCTGTGCCCTGTGGGTCATAAACTGCCAGATGGATTTGTGCCTGGTCCGGCAATGATACCTGATTCACCAAAGTCAGCCTCACCTCAACCTGCTCACCACAGGTCGCCACGGGCGTCGCAGCCTTCAGGATCACGCAATGTGGCAGGTTGAGCCGTTTGACCGCATGGTAGGCAGGCTTGGGGTTGCGCCAATGGTCGAGAAGACCGGCGTGGAACTCCCACGAAACATCGTTGAGTTGCGTAACGAGATACCCCGAAACCCGCGGATTGACCAGGAGGGCCTCAAGCTGCCGCGTGAGCCCCGCCGCCTGCAACGCCTGGGTCGCCGCGACGAAATGACGCACCGAGCCAAAGAGTCGATCCAGCTTACGGGCAGCGAAACCCTCATACAAACTGTCACGAAAGGCGATCATCTCTTGGGCGTCGAGCAGGTGCGTCTGGTCTTGATAGCCGGCCACCACCTCATCCAGGTCTGCCATACCGCCGCATCCCAGTTCCGATACAAAGATTTTGCCCCGGTAGGCGCGCAGATCGTGGTTCCACTTGTCGAGCATTGCGTTTGAACCAAAGTCGTGCGCCGCCAGGTCAAAGGGCAAATCACTGCTGCCGAGGGTGCGCAGCCACTCATAGACCGGCGGCGAGATCGGCGCACCAATGTAGATATGGACATCCTGGATCTCCTGTCGCTCGGTCTCTCGGCTGGGCACGGCAGTCGCTCGATCCACCCAGCCAAAGTCCTGGTCGATAGCCATGCTGCCACCCGAATTGTCGATGACAACTCGCGTGGGGTCGAGGGCGCGGGCCAGGCGGAGCAGCGCCTCGCTGGTGAGGGCGCTCG
>QEUW01000738.1 GCA_003577005.1 Chloroflexota bacterium
ATCAGCGAGGTTAAGGCCATACTTTCATGCTGGAGGTACACCATGTCGACTGCAAATAAGCTCGCTGCGAGTGACTTGTCCGTGATGAACGCGGTTGAGAGGACACCGCGCACAAAACCTATCCAGCGCAGCGAAGTGTTAGGGCCGCTGTGCGCGTTGACCGACGACACTCGGCTACAGATTTTGGAATTGCTGGCGCTCAACGAACAGATGTCGACGCAGGAGGTCATTGCCCAACTTGAGGTCGGACAATCTACTGTCTCGCGCCATCTACAGCAACTTGTAGCTGCGGGCTTTGTGACGGAGCAGCGCGCGGGTGACACCGACAAGCTACATCGGCTATACGCCGAGCGTCTGGACGATCTTTTTGTGCGTCTGCGCCAATTGCTCTCCGCAGCCAACGCCACCGCCGTTCTGAGTGATGCGCGGCGCGCGCTGCCTGAAACATTGCATCTTTGTCGATAGCGATGGCCTCGTGACGTTGTGGCCGCGCCGCGAACGTGATCGTGAGGCAGTGTTAGATTATTTGGTCAATAAGTTCCAGCGCAATCATCTCTACAACGAAGCCGAGGTCAACGAAGTGTTGAGCCAGTGGCACACCTTCCAAGACCCAGCCAATATGCGCCGCCAGTTGGTGGACTATGGCTATTTGGGACGGACGAGCAGCGGCGACAGGTATTGGCGCGAGCGGTGAGTATCCGCAGGGCGAGGGGCGAACTGCGTAAAGCGCCCGAAAAAACAGAACTATTTCACTATCAGTAGAGTCCAGCTGACTGGGAAAAAGGAAGGGAAATCTGATGTCGATGACTTTCGATGCACTTTACGAACGAGCAAAAGCTGTCCTCAACCCGCGCAAACTATCTGAGTACGCCGAATCGGGCGGTGTGGGAGCGGCGTTGCTGACCGATAGCGGCTCGGTCTACACCGGCGTCTGTATTGACACCGCCTGCTCGATGGGTTTTTGCGCCGAACACGCGGCGGCGGCGGCCATGATCACGGCGGGCGAAAGCCGGGTCTTGAAAATGGTGGCGGTGGACTGGGACGGCAGCATCTTGCCACCCTGTGGCCGGTGCCGTGAATTTATCAGCCAGCTTCACGATGATAACTTGAACACGGAAGTCCTGGTGGATGAGGGCGTCATCCTGACCATCCGCGAGTTATTGCCACATGACTGGCGGAGGTTGTCCAAGCAGGGTTGATGGACGGCGAAAGGCACATATGTTTGAGCCCATCAATCTTTCAGCGTATGCAGACCCGCTTCTCGACGAACTGATCAGTGGTGAGCCAAATATTGAGCATGTTGTTTTTTTCGACACTATCCGCCTGGCACAAGGGCCTATCCTGGAGCTAGGTTGTGGGTACGGGCGCATCACGATTCCACTGGCACAACGGGGCATCCCGGACCTGACTGGGTTGGATCTATCCGCCCCCTCGCTGGCCTACGCCCGCAGCAAAGCGGGAGAGTTGCCGATTCGCTGGGTAGAGGCGGATGTCCGTGACTTTCATTTGGGTAGGCAGTACGCACTGATATTTGCGCGCGGGTGCGTCTTTGACTTTATGCTCACACGCCGTGACCAAGAGGCCATGTTGGCTTGTGTGTATCAGCATCTCGCCGATGACGGCAAATTTATGTTTGACATCTGTGAGCGCCTGCCGAGCCAAATGGTCAACCAGCTTGAGGAAATTGAATGGTTCACCGTGACCCATCCGAACGGGCGTCAAATCTATGTGTCTGGAACTGACCGGTATGATTACGCACAACAGTACCACGTTCAAACTTGCTACGAACGTTGGGATGGGCCGCAGGGTGAACTGGTTCGACCACCCTGGGAATTGGCACTGCGCTATACGATGCCCCAGGACCTCGAGACCCTACTTTATTACAATGGCTTCAAAGTCGTCGCAAAGTACGCTACGTACGATGGCGCCCTGGCCACAGCGGAGAAGCTCCCAGGGGTCTTTATTTGTGAGAAGCGTTTGGAAAATAACGAAGCTTGATCAGCATTATGTAGACCCGCGCCTGGTGGATCTATACGACATTGAGAACCCCCGCGGCGCCGACACCGACTTCTATGTCCATCTTGCGGCAGAGCTCAACGCCCGCCAGATCATCGACCTGGGGTGCGGGACCGGGTTACTAACGCGGGAGCTGGCAGTCCATGGCCGCCAGGTGGTCGGCGTCGATCCTTCCCCGGCAATGCTGGCGGTCGCCCGCCAGAAACCTGGCGCCGAGCGAGTGCAGTGGGTCGAAGGCGACGCCAGCGTCTTGGGCACACCAGAGGCCGACCTGGTGCTTATGACCGGCAATGTGGCCCAGGTCTTTCTTGACGACGCCGAGTGGGCCGCCACCCTGCGCGCCATTCGCGCCGCCCTACAGTCCGGCGGCCACCTCGCCTTCGAGAGCCGCAATCCCGACGACCGGGCCCAGAGGGCACCCCGGGAACGGTGGAACCGTGCGGCCACCTACGAGCGGTTTGACTCGCCCCACGGGCCGATGGAGTGCTGGCTGGAGCTGCTCAGCGTGGGGAATGGCCGGGTCCGCTTCGAGGGGCACAACGTCTTCACCGCAACCGGCGAGGTCGTGGTCGC
>QEUW01000739.1 GCA_003577005.1 Chloroflexota bacterium
TTTGTCCCGCCCCTTCCTAAACCAGGCGTAGCTTATCTGCTGAATGAGCGATTGACGGCGGCCAGACGCAATCAACACCCGAACGTAGTGTGCCAAGGGATCACTTCAGTTCAGGCGAGCACGATACAATTCTCTGGCGTTTTCGACCATGATCTTGCGACGCAGCGCCTTGTCATACCCGGCCAGAAACGTGCTCGGCTCGTCCCAATCCCAGTGCGGATAGTCGCTAGCAAAGACCATCACCTCATCCGCCCACATCCAGCGCAGGAAGGTCTCCATATCCTGCCTGGTGGGCACGTTGGGCATAGGCTGCGAGCCAAAGCGGATGTTGCTGCGCAGGTACTCGCTGGGCAGTTTCTTGACCCACGGGGTGTAGTCGCGCACACTCTTCCAGTCGCCATCCATGTGCCACATCAGCCCCGGCACCCAGAAGACATCGTGTTCGATAAAGAGGAACTTGAAGTTGGGGAACTTCTCGAAGACCCCTTCACAGATCAGGCTCGCCGTGTGCGCCATCGCAATCTGCGGACGGGCCATACGCATCTCCAGATAGTACGAGGGGAAACCGGCAGCGGTTGGAGGAGCTGAAATCCCTGCTCCTTCGGCGCCAAAATGGACACAGACCGGCAGCCCATGCGCTTCACAGGCGGCGTAGATGGAATGGTAGAAGCGGTTGCCAAAGGGCATTCGCGCCCCAGCGGGCATCATCACCTGGACGAAGGCCGGGTTACCCGCCAGCCGTTCGATCTCGGCTACGGCCTGCTGCGGGTCCTGCGGAGCGATGTGGATCGAGGCGCGCAGACGTTTGTCCCTGGCGAGCCAATGGTCGCTGGTCCAGTCGTTGAAGGCGCGACAATAGGCGGCCGCGTAATCGGCATCGGGGTGGACGGCCGCCGCATAGGGCCCACCGGTGAGGACGGCAACAGCGAGACCGTACGCATCCAAATGGCGCTCGATCAACACGGCCGGGTCGGTCGAAGGGTTGATGTCCTTGCCGTCCCACAGGTCGTGGCGGGCGCCGCTGCCGGGCATGTTGGTATAGCCGATGCCGGGCATCATGGTGCCGAAATCCTTGATATACTCGGTGTAATGGCGGGGCAAATAGGGGAAGAGCACTTCCGGCTTTTCAAATTGGTGATGAACATCACAGTCGATAATGCCAAAAGCCTGCTTGCGTTTCCTGGACGGAGTAGGATGCTCATGGGCAGCAGCGCCATTGGTGTGGGCAGACTGTTGCGTATCGATGGTTCCTGTCTGTGTCACGGTTGCCTCCTGAAAAATGGGGTGGGATAGCTGCTCTGCAATTCGTTTCATTATAATCGAAAACTACGATCCTATCCGTAGGCCCCATGCTCCAAGAAACCGAGTAACCGTTTCAACCGGGGGTTGGCGTCCTTATAGACATGCTCGGGCATCTGGTAGTTCATGAAGGGATAGTACTTGTGCCCGATGATGCGCCGGGCGTAGGTCACTTGCGTGATGTAGCGCGTACGGTCACTGCGATTCGGGCCGCCCCGGTGCCACACCTGATTGTTGAAGAGGATGACGCTGCCGGCCTTGCCCAGGTTGTAATGGACCAGCTTCTCCCATTTTGTCCCTTCCATGACCCGCGGGCAGGGTGCGCCAAAGAGGTGCGAACCGGGGATCACTTCGGTGCCGCCGTGCTCGACCTGGGTGACATCAGTCAGGTAATAGTTGGCGGTGAAGAAGAGCACCGGCAGCCGTACGTTCTTTGGTGGTTCACCCTCGGTCACCAGATAATGCGGCGGGTCATCCTGATGCCAGGTGTCGATCCCGGCGCCGGGTGGCGTCTTGAACGAGTTGTTGTGGATGACGTGGCAATTGGGTGCAATCAGCGCCTCGGCCAAACTAACAATAGGTTCAAGGTCAAACAGGCGCAGGTTGGCCTGGCTGGTCTCAAACAACCGGTGGGCCAGGATCAACTTGGCGTTGCTCGCATTCAACCCATTCGGATTATGTTCCAGCGTCCAGTCCAGATCGGCGCGCAACTCGGCGCACCAATCCGGTGGTAGTACATTTTCCAGGAACAAGAAGCCTTGACGATGGAACGTTTCCACCCATTCTTGGATCTGTTTCTGGCTAACGATTTGATCAGCAAGGTAGGTGGGGGAAGCAGCCGAAGCGATGGCAGTCATCTGGAAAGCTCCTGATCGGTGCTACAAAAAGTTGGACATTGAAAGGGTTTGCGCACGGTCTGAAGGATTTACGCTAA
>QEUW01000141.1:0-1377 GCA_003577005.1 Chloroflexota bacterium
GGGGACTGGCATGTACTGTCGCCTGGCAATTATACCATAAGCCGGAATCCCCGGCGTCTCGATAAAAGTCAGCCTCTGATTTGCCACACAATTCAAACTGCAATAATCCAAATTGTGATAATCCAGATTATGATAGCACCAACTTTTTAGCACTGTCCACAATCCAAACTGATAGCGTCGAAACATAATAGAGGTGCGACCTCATCATTTGGTTAGTTGTTCGACCCACTCTATCTTAGAGCCCTGTCCGGGCGTGATCAGGAAATAGACCTCATGCAAGCAGAACTTCATATCCAGCGCGCAGTTGAAATCGTAGAGCACGCCACTGGCGTGGCCATCCCTGTCTACTTTCGACCGGAGACCGACGCGGCGTATGCCACCGCCCTGCTACGGGCCACGGTCCACATGTTCGTCCGCGAAGTCGCCGATCCAAAGGCGATCTGTCTCAGCGTGGATGGGGCTGGTCTTTCACTGGACATTGCCCGCACAGTAGCAAGCGAATCTGGCGTACAACTGGTTCACGCCGAACCAAATCGGGGCAAGCTGGCGAGTGTGCGCAACGGCATGATGCGCCTCTTGCAAAACTCACAGCTACGCCATCTGGCCGTCGCCGATTGCGATGGCGACCACTTCGCCAACGAACTGCTCAACTTTGTCCGCTGTGCCGAAGATGTAACGGCGCAGATGCAAACGGAGCGGGTTCTGGTGCTGGGCGGGCGGCTGTCGGTGCATCGGGCGCTGGGCTTTCTGCGCGCCGAACAGGAGGAACTGGCGAACCGCATGTTGCTCGATGCGCTTCAATACGACGCCGTGCGTACAGACCGGCCCTTGGCCCTCCAATTTGCCACCCTGGCAAACGACCCGCCCGACTTTCATTCGGGCTACAAACTGTTTAGCCGCCAGTCAGCAGAAGAAGTCTTTCTCGCCGAACCCGACCTGGCCGGCTGTGATGAAACCGCCTGCTACCGCCACGCCTGCGAGGCGGTGATGGTGGTGGAAGCGCTGCAACAAGGCGCATTGTTGGCGACCATCAACCGGCGCACCTTTGACGAGCAACCGATCTCCAGTTTTGCCCGTCTCGACCGCAGCCAACTCTCCGCCGACCTGATCATCTGGCCGTGCAAGCGGCTCAAGATTCCCGGCCACTTTGTGGAGCAGTGGCTGGATAACCACCTGCCCCGTCTCCTCCTCGGCACGCTCGTCCCCCAAGGCCGGGCCGAACTGCTCGCGATCCGCAACCTCGTCTTGCAAGCCTTCGACCGCCCCACTCCGGCCCATGCGCCGGAAGACATTGTGCGTCTGCCATTTGTCTGATGCGTGATACGTAATGCGTAACGCATGAGGCGTGAGGCGTCGAATTACGGATTACGCATTACG
>QEUW01000141.1:1415-26258 GCA_003577005.1 Chloroflexota bacterium
ACGTATCACGTATCACTTCACCTTCCCCCGTCCCGCCACCGGCCAGACCACCTCGATCTGTTCGCCGCGGTAGCCGACCAGTTCATCGTGCAGATTGAGGGCCATCTCCTGGTGCAAGGGGATCCAGGTCAGCCGTTCGCCCACCTTGAACTGGTGCGACGAGGCGCTGGCGTCCACGTGACCGTGTTCGACCGACATGGCATAGATTTTGAGTTCGGGGTGTTCAACGCAGAAGCCGTAGGGAGTCGGCGGGTAGCTGCAAAAGGTCTTCATGCCGCCGTCGATGATGATGCGCCCCGGCGCCGGGGTGCTAACCACTGTGCAGATGATGCGCAGCGGGCAGCGCTCACCGCTCAGGTCGGCGCTGCTGCGGATGCGGTCGAGCCCTTCCCACAAGTACGACCCGGCGCGATGTTCGGTGGCGCCCAACGCTTTGGAAAGCGCCTCGACGCCCGTTCCGCCCAGGCTGACCGTGTCGATCGGTAGACCGTCCTGCCGGAAGAGCGCCACTGTTTCATCCAGAAACGCTTTGGCCTCCAGACGGCTGGGATAGGTCATGACGCCCTGAAGGTCGATCCCCGGCAATCCGACGATCTGCCGGGCAAGGTCGCGAGCGGCCTGCGGCGATTGCACGCCACAGCGTTTAGAGCCGGTGTCGAGTTCGATCAGCACCCGGACGGCACCCCCCATCCGTCGGGCCGTGTCGCTAATGCCCTGTGCGGTCTCCAACGAATCGACCGCCACAGTAATCGTCGCGCCCCGGCGGGCCAGGCGCAACAAGCGGTCGGTCTTGGTCGAGCCGACGATATTATACGGCAGCAGAATATCGTGAATACCGGCGGCTGCCATCACCTCGGCCTCGCCCACCTTCTGGCAGCAGATGCCCGCCGAGCCGGCTGCAAGCTGCATGTGGGCGATCTCTGGGATCTTGTTGGATTTGGTATGGCTGCGTAACGGGATGCCGATCGCGCGGCAGCGGTCGTGCATCTCGCGGATATTACGATCTAGCTTGTCGAGATCGCAGATAACGGCAGGTGTGTCGAGGTCGTGGATGAGCATGGGCGTTCTCTTGGCGTTTGAGTGCAAGTTATGGTTGTTTGATTTCTTCAAGATAGCGTTTGACAGCCCCGGCAAACGTCTCAAAGTCCGTCAGTCGCCGCTTAAGAATACCGTAGACTATCGCATCGTCAATCCGCACGTAATCGTGGACGAAGTAGCTCTCGAGCAGTGTCAACCGCTGACGGATGACGGTCTCGTCGATGGCCAAAGCGCCCCTCCTTGATTCGTCGTTCAACCGCACGATTGAGCAGGTCTAATGTTGGCTTAAAATCAAAGTAGATGGACAGCGTACGTACATAGAAGTCAACACGCTCGGCGCGGCTACGTTCATACAGCAGGATGCCGTACTTGACTACTTGATAGGCCAGCAGCGGCGTCGCCCGGTTAAGCACTGTCACCTGCACCTCGCGGTCGGCAAACTGTTCCAGATCGCCCATCAACTGCAACTGGCGTTCGACCGACTCTTCCAGCCCCACTTCCGGCGCAAAGAGGACGGCGACATCCACATCGCTCAGCTTGTGGGCGCGGCCGCGCGCCACCGACCCGAAAAGGTAGGCAACGACAATATCCAGTTGCCGGGCAAAATATTGCTTCATACCCTCCAGGTCGATGGTGGGCGCTGGGGGTTGATCGGTTGGGTTCATGACAGACGCATCCTCACGATCCGCTGCCTACACCGAATTGAGCGCCGTTGAGCGCTTCCATTCGCTCACCTCGCCGTTGATGGCGTCGAGGACCACGCAGGCGCCGTCGGTCAACTCCTCGTAATTCCCTTCGGCGCCGATGACCGTCGGGATGCCCATCTCCATGGCAACGATGGCGCCCAGGCTGTCCAGCCCACCTTCGCGCGTGATGAGACCCCCGGCTCGTTGAACCAGGCTGAGACAACTGCGGTCGATCCGCTCGCTGACGACAATGTCCTGGGGGCCGACCAGGGGTTGGTCACCGTTGATCGGGGGTTCGATGCGCACAACGCGCCCGGCTACCTCGCGCTGCCCCAACCCGGTGCCCCGTACGAGCACCCGTTCGATGGTGCGCACCATCATCAGGCTGGTGGTGTTGTGGATATTCCCGACCGTGCCGGCGGTTAGCACAATTGTCTCCCCTTCGTTGACCAACCCTTTGCTCTGCGCCACCTTGATGGCATCGACCACCACCTCATCGGTGGTGTTGAGTCGGCGTGTCAACAGGGGGATCACCCCCCAGTGGAGACAGAGCTGGCGTTGCACCATCGGGCTGGGCGTCACGCCAATGATCGGCACGGTGGGGCGATAGGCGGCCACGAGTTTGGCCGTCGAGCCGCTGATGGTGGGTGCGATGATGGCTGCCGCGCCCACTTCCTCGGCGGTCTGCATGGCGGCGTGGCAGATGGCGCCGGTGGCGCTCATTAGAGCCGGCTTTTCGTAGACCATGCGGGCGCGTCCCAGATAACGCTCGGCTTCCTCGGCGATCTTGGCCATAGTCTGGACGGCGAGCACCGGATAGGCGCCATTGGCCGTCTCACCAGAGAGCATGATAGCGTCGCTGCCGTCGAGCACGGCGTTGGCTACATCGCTGGCCTCGGCGCGTGTGGGCCGCGGGTTGCGGATCATCGAGTCGAGCATCTGCGTGGCGGTGATGACCGGCTTGGCCGCGGCATGGCACTTGGTGATGAGCATCTTCTGGATCATGGGCACCGATTCGGGGTTGACCTCGATGCCCAGGTCCCCGCGCGCCACCATGATGGCGTCCGAGGCGGCGATGATGGCGTCGATGTTGCGCACGGCCTCCGGTTTTTCGATCTTCGAGACGACAGGCACGACCCGGCCAAAGGTGGAATCGCGCTGGATGATCGTCTTGAGTTCCTCCACATCGGCGGCGGTGCGCACAAAGCTGAGCGCCAGCCAATCTACCTGCCGCCCCAGGATAAACTTGACATCTTCGCGGTCTTTGTCGGTCAGCGCGGGGATGTCGAGCGACGCGTTGGGCAGGTTCATCCCTTTGTTATCATGGAGAATCCCACCGATGACGACGCGTGTGCGGATCTCGAACTCGGTCGAGTCGAGCACCTGCAATTCGAGCAGCCCATCATCGAGCAAAATACGTTCGCCCGGGCGCACACGACCGGGCAGTTCCTTGTATTGAATGGGGATGCGACCGGGTACGCCGATCATCTCTTCTGTAGTCAGGAGTAGCTCCTCGCCTTCCTGAATAGGCACGCCGCCCTCTTGCATCCTGCCGATGCGTAGTTTGGGCCCTTGCAGGTCGGCCAGGATGGCGACGGGTTTTTGTAATTGTTCCGCGATAGTGCGGATCCGGTCGATAGATTCGGCATGGTACTCTTGGGTGCCGTGGCTAAAATTGAGCCGGGCCACATTCATCCCAGCCTGGATCATTTGCGTCAGTATGGCGGTATCGTGGCTCGCTGGGCCAAGCGTGCAGAGGATTTTGACGCGGAGCATAAGCCCTCCCCAAAATTTCGCTGAAAACAAATCTCTTTTCAGCCTATCGTACCACAGGTAAGGGCGTACAATGAAGTTTTGCCAGACGGCCACTGGAGAAATCCGGTGCCGGGTTTGTAGCTATGGCAACAGCCGGGCATCTAGTCTTGCAGCACCAGAGGAAGATAGAGCCCATAGACCAGATCGACATCCCGGCACCACTCAAAGCGGTCGGTAACGGCTTCACCTTCTCGCGTTTCCGCGACACCGCAAACTTGAGCGGGTTCAGCTACGAATCGCACGTCGGTCGTAGCCACGGCAGTGCTGCTCCACAATTGAAGAACGCCGGTACACACCTCCTGCGTCTGCCCAGTCGCAACGGCAGCGGTTGAGGTCTGCATGAGCGTCACCTGGACTGTCACTTGCTGGTCTTCGGTGCAGCCGCCGTGCCCGGCGACGAGGATGCTCTGGCCCATGTCGTGCAGCATCAGTGGAGTCGTAATCCCGAAGGGGATCGAGATCCGGCTAGTCGATTCGATTCCTCGTCCAGCTGTAGCTGACCGTTGATACGACGGGGGCTGAAATTGGTCCTGACGCAAAACGGAAGGGGGAGGTTCCACTGCCTTTACGGTGCGCAGCAGACGAAGCTGGCGTGCTTTGTGTTGGCTGGCGCTCTCTGAGATTTCGCCGGCAGCGATGGCTAGCCCTCCACTTGCCACTAACACCATGGCGATTCCCACAATAAACGCTACACCTGATCTTTTCCTCATCACTTACCTCCAAAGGTCACTACATCTTCCGTCAACACGCGCCTCACCTTACCATAGTTTACAACTGTTGCACGGGAACGTTCCCAGCATTTTTGAAAAATGCTGGGAACGTTCCCGACCGGCGCGAGCCAGGCCACATGAGTCAGCAGGGGCACGCTCGGCCAAGGGTTCTAGACCGTGTGACGAATCTACGTCGAAGATGTGCGGTTGTAGCACGAAACACAGAAGGTGTGCGATAGAGAGGGACCTAGTGGACGAGGAGAGCTTCCTCCTCCCCCTCCGGTGTAGCAGCGGCGGAGGAGAGGGCACGATCTGTGGGGTCAGGTTTGTGGCAAACGGCCTCGGCTTCTGAGATGGACAGTTCACCGGCGTCGTGGCGAGCGCGCAGTTCTTCGAACTCTTCTTCGCTCATGCCCAGCGGGATTTCATCAACAAAGAGGCGATGAAAGCTGCGCATTAGCCCCTTCCAGGTGCGCGCCAGCAGATTGTCGTCGTGGAGCGAGGCAAAGGTCTGCACAGCGGTGTCAGGGTCGAGCGGGGCCAGGTCATACTCGCGCGCCAGCCGCTCGCGGTGATAGGCGATCCAGAGATAAAGATCGGCCTCGGTACGGTGCGGAAAGTCGGTGAGCAGATCATAGCGGCGGATCGCCTCGATCACCGGCATGTAAACCCAATCGTACCAACTGCAAACCGCCTCTTCCCAGGTAAGGGGTGGTTGACCGCTGCGGGCCAGTTCCTGGTCGCGTAGATAGCGATGCACCTCGATGTGGTGCAACATGATCTCGTAGCGACCTGGTTCGGTGACCTGGATGTCGCTCTCTGGCCGCAGTTCGTCGAGCCGGGTGCGGGCCATGAAATCAGCGCGCTCGGCCTTGATGAGCCACTGGTCACGCTCAAAGTCATCCACCGTAAGCGGGATGGGCGTCTTTACCTCGGTGACACGCGCTTCGATGTGCGAGACACCGTTGGCGCGGGCGACGCTGACCCGGTGGTTGCCATCGCGCACAAAGTAGACATCGCCGATCTTAAAGAGTTCAACCGGCGGCACCGTCTCCAACGCATTGACCGCTGCATCGAGGCGGATCCATCGTTCCGGGTTGGCGCTGGCGCGCGGCAGAAAGGTACGGGTGAAGTCTCGATACCGTCCGACACTGCCGACAATCTTGTTTAAGGGCACCATTTGGGTGCCGATTTCAACCTGTTGGCGCGCCTTGAGCTTACGTGCGACTTCTTCAAAACTAACGAGGTCCGTATTGCGCCCGGTAATGAGGCCCAGCATATCAGCAATCTGGGCGCGTTGGACATTGCGAGCATAATGCTCGCGGGCGGATACCTGCTGTTGTGGACTAGCCATGCACACTCCTTCATCATCGGTTTTTCGCGAGACAGCTTGAAACTTGCTCAACCGATTCGCCGCCATTGTAGCATGGTTCTTGGCGGCCAGGATCAGTCAAATACATGAAAATAGGCTGACAATCTTTGTAACTTGATCACATCGGATTCGCACCTGAGCAACCGGCACAGCAACGAGCTTACGATCCTGCTCATTATATGCACTACCGATGTGCATTGTCACCACGCCTGCCAGCCGAACATGGCAATGCAATCGTTTGCATTCGGATCTTAATAGAATGCCGTTGCTGTTCAGTTACACATTGTGATATACGTAACAATCGGCTCTAAGGTTCCGCTGTGACAAGCACTGAAGAGGCCTGGCGTATCCAAGCCGGACGCCAGGGTGATGCAGCTAAATTTCTAGCTGGCGCTGAGGTGCATCGCACGCTACGCGTGCAACGCACCGGCTTAACCGCTCATGGACGCGGCCAGCGCCACACATTCATCGGCGCGCAGGGCCATACAGTTGACACCCTGGACGACGCCTTCTTTGGCAGGAACTTCGGCGCTTTGGAACCGAATGATCTTGCCCAACCGGGAAATGGCAAAGAGGTCATGCGCTGGGGTCACTGCCACCGCGCCCACCAGATCATCGCTTCTCATGACCGTTTTCCCACCGGCGCCGGGTGATTTGTTGGCCGCAAAGCCGCTGAGCAGGCGTACTGTTCCTTTGCCGTCGGCCCCCAATAAGAAGACGCCGCCTGCTGCATCGGTAGCCGCAACGCCGGCCACGACGTCGTCTGGTTCAACACGCATCCCTAGACAGCCGCGCACGGGCACCAGTCGCTCGGCAAAACGGATCCCCTGGCCGTGACGCGTGACGATCAGCAGTTCATCGTTCCCCCCTGTCCAACAGGCGGCTGCTGGAGGGCCGCCTTCTTTGATGTTGTAGAGGACCGTGCCGGGTTGTAGATTTCTGCCTACATATTGGCTGCCGATGCGCCGCACCTGGCCGCGAGTGGTGACGAGAGCAAGGTAGGCGCCACCCTGGTCGGCCACCGCCAGCGCCAGCTTCTCATCTGCCCGGAACGGGAAGAGTTCGGCCAGATTGCGGCCGCGGCTGCGGACAGGTGCTTCGGCCAACTCATTGACCGGCAAGCGAAACGCGCGCCCCTGGTCCGTCACCAGGATCACTCCAGCGCTTTCATCGGCGATGACGAGAAATTTGGGCGGGTCGTCCTCGCCGGAATCGAGGTCAAAGACGCCCATGCCGCCACGCCGTTGGCGCCAGTAGTGGTGGCGCGGTGTGCGTTTTGCCATGCCCTGAGCGCTGATGGTGATGACATTCATCGTCGTTGGCGGTTCGCTTGGCTCCAACGGCGCTTCGTTGCGTGCGGTCGATTCGTCATCACGCTGGCGCAGCGCCTCGAGTTCGGCCTCCAGCGCTTCGATATAGGCGGCGACCGCAGGGGGAAGCGTGCTTAGATCGGGTCGTTCCAGGTTCATCGCATAGCTCCTTTGGGCGCGCAGGCCGGCGCACGCACCGGGCGCGGCCTTGCTGCCGGTGATATGATGGGCGCCAGATTATCCACTCAATCAAGCGGGATCGTTTGTGCGATGCGCAAAATGTCTTCGGCATACTGCCGGCTGGTCGCCGGCAGATCGTCCCAGGTACGGCCTGCCTCCAGGTGTTCGACAAGACGGTCGATACCCCAGTTGTAGGCCACGAGCATCCATTCGATCTGTGGGTGGCCGCGCTTGCCCAGTTCGCTACGCAGATGGTCGAGATAGACGGCGGCCACCAGGGCGCTGCTGTACGCATCAAACGGGTCGTTGGCAGCGACCGCAGGCGCCCACTCGCGCCAGGTGCCGGGCAGGATCTGCATCAGCCCCATAGCGCCGCTGTTGCTAAGCGCCAGCGAATCAAAACCGCTTTCAAGATAGGCCTGGGCAGCAAGCACGCGCCAGTTGAGGTCATACTGGAGCGCGATCTCCTCGAACATCTGTTGGTAGGTAAAGGGCGCTTGTGATGAGCGCGGCTGGGTCTGCGTGTCGGCGGGCGGCGCAACAGGATGAAACGTAGACGCCCGGTAAGGTGTGCCGGGGGCAGTGACTTGTTCGGGGCGAACAATCGGCGCATCCGCATCGATCACCGGCAAGGGCAACACGGCGCTGCTTTCGGTGCGTCCGGCGCTTGGGGCGCCAACGGGCGCCGGCTGGGCCAGGTGAACGACAATAGTAATAATTTGTGGCGGCAGTGGAGTAGGTTGCGCCATTACCTGCGCCACCACCGGGGTTCTTTGGTCGCGCGAGGCCAGCATCGCTGTGGCCGTAGTCAACAAGAGCGCACCGGCTGCTACCAGCGTACAGAGCGCGCACAGAGCTGCCAGCAGCCACGGACCAATCACGGGCTGCGTGGTTATTACAGCCGTTGCCGGCAGTGGCGTATTCGCTGCTTTCAGATAGCCGACAGCCAATCCTACCTCTGCCGTCCGCGAGCGGAGGCCGATCAGGGGCGGAGCAGGAGGTGTGATGCGCAGCCCGATCTGTACTGTCTTACCTGGGGGTACTGTAAAGGTCGCCCGGCGCAGTTGCCAGCGCTCTGCCCCTGGTACGCGAAAAGAGACGTGGCATTGGCGGCGGGCGTCATGGCCTTGCACAAAGAGTTGGGCAGCCACGTTGCCCCGGTTGGTGACTGGCAGCACCAGGCGGGCAGTACGGCGCCGCCAGTTGGTCACTGGCTGGTGCTGTATAAGCTGGCCGAGCAACAGGCCAGTGTACGGCTGGATCGTCAAAAGAGCGCCGAGCCGGCACTGGCGCGCGCCATAATCAGCGGTGCGGATGACGACAGCAAAGGGGCGCTCCCCAGCAGTGCTGGATGGCGTCCGGGGTGGCGTAATGGCAATCGTGAGCAAAGCGCGTTCGGCAGGGTGTAACCACAGTTGGCGGCTGGGAGCGCCCAGTTCTTCTTGGTCGCTGTACGTGATGCGCACCCACTGTTCGTCGATCCAGCCTTCGACGTGGATCTGGAACTGCGCATGGCGGTCACCGTTGTTGAGCAAAGCAAGGCGCACAATCCCCGTCTCTCCGGCGGCGATGGCCAGCCGGAGCGTGTCTAAGCCGGCTGCGATCACCTCGTCGCGCTGGTCGGTGATAGTGGCTGGCACGGCCCTATCGGCTGCCGGATCACCCTGGAGGGTGGGCACTGGCGTTGCTTCCCCTTCGATTTCGACACCCGCAGCCGCAATCTCTCTGCTCTCGTCACCCATCATCTCGACTGCCTGGCTCTCGGGCGCGCGCCAGGAGCGCGTTTGACCAGCCGGGCTAGCGAAAGCCGGAGAAAAGGAGGGATCGGTGGCTTGTCGAGGTGGCGGAGCCGCGGGAGGGGGCCGGCGGCGTCCCGTGCGCGCTTGCATGGGATAAGTATCAATTTTCTGGATGTGTCTGTCAAGTTCATCCTTCTATCCGCCAAAATAGGGTAGCACACACCTTGCTGTTACAAGGCGCCGGCGATCTTGATCTTGGTAGACGAAATCTTGGTAGACGAAGACGCCTGTTAGCTGTGGCGGAAACACGGTATACGGGCCAGAGTTTGCTATTGTCCTACCTGCCAAAAAATACGCGGTTACAATCAGGCATACCTGTAGTATAATTTACAGAAAAGCGATCTATCAGGCCAGGTTCTTGTTGAACCTGGTTGAGGAGTCAACTCACAATGGCGAACCCCCTGCGAGCGACTGTTCCCTCTTCACCCATGTATGTGCGGCATCGGTATAGCCTGCGTTGGCGGTTACTTATCTTGTTAGGCCTCTTATTTCTGACCGCATTTTTGCTGGTGGGGGCTGGTATCGACCGCTTTGTGGAGAACGCAGAGGAGCAGTTATGGGAGGAGCGGCAAGGGGAAGCTTCGCGCTATGTAGCGGAGACGGTTGTCCAGTTTTTGGGCCACTTGCGCCTGTCGCTTGCGTTACTTGGTGGGTTAGACGCTAAAGAGATACATATCGACTCGCCGGCGGTTCAATCGCTGCTAGTGAGTGCGCCGGCGCTGCTTGAGGTAGCCTTGCTCGGCCCGGATGGTCAGGTCGTAGCCGCGGCTCATCTGGACAAGGCGCTGCTCGCTGCCCAACCCTGGCTGGGCGCTGCCCAACCGGCCCACAATACCATGGATATCTTCCTGGGCGGATTGGAGCAGACCCTGACCGCCCAACCCTATGTCGTCATCACGACACCAACTGAGACCGGAGGGCTGGCTGCTGCACGTCTTAGTGTGGCGGCATTGTCTGACCTCCTCGACCGGCTGCACAAGACGGATGTCGGCCATACCTACATTGTTGCCGACGATGGCCGGATCGTCGCCCACTCGGATCCCGATCTTGTTACAACCGCCTCCCGGATGACCGGGCGACCCGAGTGGGCCGCCATGTTGGCGGCACCGGATCGAATTTGGTACGGTCACTATGTCAATTTCCAGGGTCTCGAAGTCGTTGGGGGCACGGCGCCTGTGGCGGGCGCCGACTGGCTGGTGGTGACAGAGGCGCCACAGGAACTCACCTATGTCATGCGCACCCGCGCACGGCAACTGGTGGTTGGCAGCACGATTTTGTTTGGTTTGATGGTGATGGTCGTTGGCGGTTTTTTTCTACACCGGATGCTCTTACTTCCCCTGACAAGCCTGCGCACCGGCGTTGAGCGCATCGGCCACGGTGACCTGGAGTATCGTATCCCTACCGCCAGTTGGAACGAACTGGGCCAACTGGCGCTCGCCATCAACCAGATGGCCGCCCGGTTGGCCGACCGCGAACAGGCGTTGCGCAAGACAAGCGACGAACTCGAAGTACGCGTCCACGAACGCACAGCCGCCCTGGCCGCTGCCAATGAGGACTTGCGCGCCGAGGTCGAGGTGCGGCGCGCGGCCGAGGAAGCGCTGCGCGAATCGGAACTGCGCTACCGCACGCTCTTTGAAACGGCCCCGGTTGGTATCTTCACCAAGACCCTCGATGGCCGCTATACAAGCGCCAACCCGGCTGATCAGCTCTACCTTCCACGCAACCCGCACGCTCGCGCAGACCATGCTGTGCTGACGCTTGAACAGGCCCTGATCGACGAAGAGACCGACCGGCAGGTGCTTGAAAAAGGCGAATCAGTGGTCGTCGAACAGGAGCTGCCGACCGACAAGGGTCTCCGTACCGTTCTGACGTATAAAGCGTTACTCCACGATACCAGCGGCAACGCAGCCGGTATCCTGGGGGTGGATCTGGACATTACTGAGTGGCGTCAGGCGGAACTAGCGCTGCGCGAGACGGAGATACGATACCGCACCCTTGTCGAACAACTGCCGGCTATCACCTACACAGCGGCGTTAGACCGCTTCGCCAGCATGATCTATGTGAGCCCGCAAATCAGCCGCTTGGGCTTTTCCGCAGCGGAATGGGTGGCGGATCCAGGGCTGTTTGCCCGGCAGTTGCACCCTGATGATCAAGAACGGGTAGTAGCTGCTATGGCTCAACTATGCGCCACCGGCGAACCGCTCCAGATCGAATATCGCATCTACACGTGCGACCGGCGCCTGCTATGGATGAGTGACCAGGCGATTGTGATCTACAACCAAAGTGGCCGGCCCATCCAGATCCAGGGCATGATGTTCGACATTACCCAGCGGAAGGAGGCGGAGGAGGCGTTGCACGATAGCGTGCGGCGTATCCGTTTGATCGCTGACAACGTACCGGCGCTGATCGCCTATATCGACGACCAGGAGATCTATCGCTTTGCCAACCGCAAATTCCAAGAGTGGTATGCAACCAACGACATTGTGGGCAAACATCTAAAGGAAATTGCGGGCGAACGCCAGTATCAGGCCATTCGTAACTATGTAGATACGGCGTTATCAGGTTCGCCGATCACCTTTGATTATACGCGCACCTACCCTGATGGGCGCCGGCGTTTTGTCGAAATCGCCTATATTCCCCACTTTGCAGCCGAGGGGCAGGTATTGGGCTTCTTTACGCTCGTACAAGATTTGACCGAACGCAAAGTGGCGGAAGAGCAGATCAAGGCGTCACTGGAGGAGAAGGTGCTCTTGATCAAAGAGATCCACCACCGGGTAAAGAATAATCTGCAAGTCATCTCCAGCCTGCTCTATCTCCAGGCCGAACAGATCACCGACCCGCGCGTGCGTACGATCTTGCAGGATAGCCAGAACCGGGTCAAGTCGATGGCGCTGATTCACGAAAAGCTCTACCAGGCCAAGGACCAGGTGCGCGTTGATGTGGCGGAGTATATCCAAAATCTGACCGGCTACCTCTTTCGCTCTTATGCAGCCCAGGCGAGCGGCATCCAACTGTACGTCAAGGTGGACAATGTGCAACTGGGCATCGACACCGCCATGCCCTGCGGGTTAATCATCAATGAGCTGCTCTCCAATGCGCTGAAACATGCCTTTCCCGCTGGGCGCTGCGGGGAAATCCATGTCGGGTTGCGTTGCGAGCCGGAGGGCCACTATGTTCTGGTCGTGCGGGATACCGGCGTCGGTATCCCACCGGAGGTTGACCTGCAAAAGAACGCATCTCTCGGGCTGCAATTGGTCCACACCCTGGTTAAACAACTGGATGCGAACATCGAGATCCATCGCGCCGCCGGTGCCGAGTTTCGCATCTGTTTTGCGGAGCCTCATTAGTATTACGTATTGCAACGAGACTTTGACGACCACCTTCGCCAAGACCTGTCACGCAAAGTCTCGTTGTCGTGATAGAAGCTGTTTGAAAAGGGAGTTCCACGCTGGTGCGTGTACCTGCAAGGGGCGCGGCGCCTCATAAATGCCCGGCGGCCCAGGTGTATCGCACGCAAAGCGTGCGATACACCAACCCTTTTCAAACAGCCTCTTAGGTTGCATTGACATGCTGTTTATTGATTTACAAGTAGTATCATTTGTTTACCTCGTTGAGATTTTAGGTAGAATAGACTCACCTGTTCTTGGCTACTTGAGTCGCTTCATCGTTGTGCCTCACAGTGTCATCCAAAGTAGACGAGTGGTGCGATCATACTACCGGTCGAACACCGAGGATATGGTTTAAGAGGATGTCAGCTATGACCGAGAGCCTGATATTAGTAGTTGAAGATGAAGGCATCGTGGGCCTGGACATCCAACGCCGGCTGAACAACATGGGCTACGTGGCGCCTGAAGTGATCGCAACCGGCAGCGCAGCCATCCAACGGGCGCTGGAGTTGCGGCCTCAACTGGTGTTGATGGATATCCGCCTCAAAGGAGAGATGGATGGTATTACCGCGGCCGATCAGATCCGTCTGCTGTTAGACATCCCGGTCATTTTTCTTACAGCATACGCCGACGAAGATACATTGCGCCGCGCCAGGATAACCGAGCCACATGGCTATGTGCTCAAGCCGTTCGAGGAGCGCGAGTTGCACATTGCTATCGACATGGCGCTCTATAAACATCAAATGGATCGCAAGCTCAAGGAGAGTGAACGGTGGCTTGCGACAACAATCAGCAGTATTACCGACGCCATCATTACTACCGACAAACAGGGGTATGTCACGCTGCTCAACCCGGCTGCGTGCGCGTTGACCGGCTGGAGCCGCGAAGAAGCGATTGGGCGGCATCTCAGCGAGATCGTCTCCGTTGTTGATGAGAAAACGCGTGTCGCCAGCGAACTGTTGGACCCCTCAGCTCTGGTTCACGCAACCAACCACGCGGTCGATCCGGTGGGCCTCTTGATCAGCCGGGTAGGGGATGAAATCCCAATCCGGTACCACGCATCGCCGATCCGCGGCTCCGATAATCTACTTTTGGGTACGGTGGTTATCTTTCGCGATGTGACCGAACAGCGACGGATCGAGCGAGAACTGTTGCGCGTAGAGAAATTGGAGGCGCTAGGCCTGATGGCTGGCGGCGTCGTCCATGACTTTAACAACCTGTTTTCGGCCGTTGTCAACAATATCGCCTTGATCAAGACACGCCTGAACAATGGAGAAGAGATCCACCGCCGGCTGGACCTGTTGGAAAAGGCGCTCTGGCGAGGCGCTGAGTTGACCCAGCAACTGCTCACCTTTGCCAAAGGGGGCGCGCCGGTACGAAAACCCGTTCATGTCGCTACCCTCTTGCGTGAGGCCGCAGCGCTGGTGTTGGACGGCTCGTCCATCCAGCTTGACTATCAGATCGCGCCAGAACTGTGGCAGGCCGACATCGATGTCGGGCAGATAGGTCATGCGCTCCATAATCTCTTTACCAACGCCAAAGAGGCTATGCCCACCGGTGGCTCACTCACCATCATCGCCGAGAATATGACGATATCCGATGAGCAACACCCTGCTCTAAAACCCGGCAACTATCTGCGGATTGCCTTGCGCGATACCGGGGCCGGGATCGCACCGGAAAATATTGCTCAGGTCTTCGACCCCTATTTTACAACCAAACACCGGGGGAGCGGTCTGGGGCTGGCGACCGTTCACTCGATTGTCAAACGGCACGATGGCCATATCACCGTCGAATCTACACCGGGCGCCGGTACAACGTTCACCCTCTACCTTCCGGCTGTTGAAAGCCCCAGCGACGCGTGTGGCGAGCCGGCTGAGCCGGAGCCACAGCCCGCCGGAAAGGGCCGGGTGCTGATTATGGACGACGAGGAGATGATCCGCGAAGCCACCGGTGCGCTGCTCGAACATCTGGGCTACCGCTACGAGTCCGCCAAAGATGGCGTCGAAGCTATCGAACGGTATCAGGCGGCGCTGCAGAACAACGACCCCTTTGATGTCGTGATCCTCGACCTGACGGTGCCCGGCGGTATGGGCGGTCACGAGTCGCTGGCGCGCTTGCGTGAGATCGACCCGGATGTCAAGGCTATCGTTTCCAGCGGTTATTTTCACGACCCCATCGTCGCCAACCACCGCGCCCACGGCTTTCGTGGCGTCGTCTCCAAACCCTACACCATCGAAGAGATGAGTGAGACGTTACACCGGTTGATTCAGTTTGACGCCGGTGACAAAACAACATAAACTTTTTGAAGTATGTTGTACTTCCGACGCGGAAGCCGCAATCAACCAAGCAAAAGGACCGGTTCCAGAACATGCGACTCATCCCACGTAAACTTTTCTTGACGCGTGGCGTCGGTATCCACCGCGAAAAGTTGACTAGCTTTGAAATGGCCCTGCGTGAGGCCGGTATTGCCCAATTCAACCTTGTGCGCGTCTCGTCCATCTTCCCGCCCGGCTGCAAGATCATCGAGCGCGAGGAGGGTCTGCCGCTGTTACAGGCCGGCGAGATCGTCTTTGCCGTCATGGCCGAAATGTCTACCAACGAGCCGGGCCGCCGCATTGCCTCCTCCATCGGCGTGGCGCGCCCGTCCGACCCGGATAAGTATGGCTATCTCTCTGAACACCACAGCTACGGCCAGACAGAACAAGAAGCCGGAGACTATGCCGAAGACCTCGCCGCTACCATGCTCGCCACTACGCTCGGCATCCCCTTTGACGCCGACAAGGATTACAATGCCCGCCGCGAACAATATGGCATGGGTGGCGAGATTGTCGAAACAACCAGCATCACTATGGCCGTTACCGCCGCACCGGGCGGCGTCTGGACCACGACCATCGCCGCAGCCATCCTGGTCTAACGGTTAATGGTTCATGGTTAACGGTCAACGGTTAACCATGAACCACTAACGGTTAACCATGAACCATTATGACGCCCAACAACTTCCTTGGCCTTCCTTCCCCTTATAGCGACCTTGAGACTGCCCGCGTGTTGGTGCTTCCCATCCCCTTTGAGGCGACGGTGAGCTATGGGCAAGGAACAGCCGCTGGCCCGGCCGCTATCATCGCTGCCTCGCAACAGGTGGAGTTGTACGACCGCGAGTTCGACCGCGAACCAGCGCTCGACTATGGCGTTCACACGCTGCCGGCGCTATCCTTGCCCGCCGACCCTGCCGCTGCCATCAGCCAGATCGCCGATGCGGTGGCCGCCATCGCCCGGACCGGCAAACTGGTCGTGGGCCTGGGTGGCGAACACACGGTGAGCGTGGGTGTCGGCCGCGGCCTCCTGGCCGCTCTGGACGAACCCCTCACCGTCGTCCAGATCGACGCCCATAGCGACCTGCGCGACCAGTATGAAGAGAACCCCTACAGCCACGCCTGTATCGCTCGCCGTCTGCTCGAAGATGAGCGCATTGAGCAGGTGTTGCAACTGGGCATCCGCTCGGTCTGCACCGAAGAGGTGGCTTTTGCGCGCGCCAACCCAGAACGGGTGCGCATCTGGTACGCCGAGGAGGTCCACGCCGGCGACTGGCAGGGCGAACTCATCGCCCGTCTCAGCGGTCGCCGTGTCTATCTTACCATCGATGTGGACAGCCTCGACCCGGCTATCGTCCCCGCCACCGGCACGCCCGAACCCGACGGGCTCACCTGGCGCGAGACGCTGGCGGCCATCCGCACCGTGGCCGAAGCCGGGCTGATCAGCGGGCTGGACTGTGTCGAACTCGCCCCCTACCCCGGCCAGCACGCCGCCGATTTTGCCGTGGCCAAGCTGGTCTACAAGACGATTACATACGCGATGGAACATAGAACGTAGAACGTAGAGCGTAGAACAGACATCCACCGTTCTACGTTCTACGTGTATTGACAAATCAAGTTGGGTAGCCGCCGGGAGGTGCAACGCACTTGACAAAGTGCGTCGCACCTGGATTGCATGACCTAAATCCAATGCAATATGCCAACGAGGTTAAGGCCTTTCTCAAGCATCATTATCGCCACTTCAATGCGGCGGCGGTGGTGGATGCGGCGGAAGGGTACCGCACGTTTGTCGAGAACGGCGGCAAGATGCTGCTGGCGATGGCCGGGGCGATGAGCAGCGCCGAACTGGGATTGTCGCTGGCCGAGATGATCCGCCGGGAGAAGATCCACGCCATCAGTTGCACCGGCGCCAATCTGGAAGAGGATGTCTACAATCTGGTGGCGCACGACCACTATGTGCGCATCCCCAACTGGCGCGACCTGACGCCTGAAGACGAACACGAGTTGCTCGCGCGCCATCTCAATCGAGTCACCGACACCGCCATTCCCGAAGAAGAGGCGATCCGCCGGATCGAGGATGCGATCCTCGACGAGTGGACGCAGGCGGACCAGAAGGGCGAGCGCCACTTCCCCCACGAGTTTTTCTACCGGATTCTGCTGAGCGGCAAACTGGCCCACTACTACCAGATCGACCCCAAAGACAGCTGGCTGATGGCTGCGGCCGAGCGCAATCTCCCCCTCTTTGTTCCCGGTTGGGAGGACTCGACCAACGGCAACATTTACGCCTCACACTGTATCAGCGGTGCGATCAAAAATGTCCACACCGTGCGGACGGGCATCGAATATATGATGGCGTTGTCCCACTGGTACACCGAAGAGGCGCCGCAACAGCCCATTGGCTTTTTCCAGATCGGGGGCGGCATTGCCGGCGACTTCCCCATCTGCGTCGTCCCCATGCTGCGCCAGGACCTGGAGATGGATGAGATCCCGCTCTGGCGCTACTTCTGCCAGATCAGCGACTCGACCACCAGCTATGGCTCCTATTCAGGGGCGGTGCCCAACGAGAAGATCACCTGGGAGAAGCTCGCCATCGACACCCCCAAATATATGATCGAGTCCGACGCCACCATCGTCGCCCCGCTGGTCTTCGCCTACGTGCTGGCGGATTGAGCAAACATCGATCGTACCCGCAAGCAGCATATCCAGGAACGTAGGTGCGGTTAGTAACCGCACCTTTTTGATCCGCAACGCCTATCTCTCTCGCCACCGCCAGGCCGGACAGCACCCCACAACCCGCCCTGCACCCGACCACTTCCTTACAAAAAGCTGACAAAACTGGCTGCCATCTTCCTCACAGTTTGAGAATTTGGTATACTCTGTTCAACCAGAAGCTGCCGTCCGGCGGCGCATAGACCGGTCCATTCGCCCTACGTTTCCCAAACTGATAGCGCCCTTGTTGCGCAGTTCGCAACAACCCAATCATAGCGTACGTGGCATGTCGCTACTCACACTTTGTGAAGGAGAGATGCCATGGGACGCAAGCAAGACGATCGACGATTGGATGAGATTTTGGCTGCGATTTTGCGTCAATCCGAACAGAAGGCAGGGTCAATTGCAACCCAGCTTGGTCTGGATGATAAAACCATTCAGCGAGCATTGGTGCAGCTCGAAGACCGCGGCGATCTGTTGTTCCAGGATGACAAGGGCCGGTTGAGTTGGTTTGGTCAACGCAAGTAAGTTTGTGAGGGCGCCGAAAAAAGTGGCGTTATTTGGCAACTATATGTGCTATGCTGTTGCCAAATAACGCCCAGCCCCCAATATAGGAGCAGAGCAATGAGCCAGCGTACTGAAGAGTATCAGCGATATGAATTTATTTATGAGATGGAGCGCCTGTATCTTCAAGCGGCCTTTAGTGATCGGCCTTTAGTGATGAAGAGATGGGAGAGCGATTGGGTACTGATCGCACCAATATCTGGCGCATTCGCAAGCTCATGATGGACAAGATGTACATCCCGATTGAGCAACATCCGACCGAGCGCGGCAAGTGGTATATCCACCCTGAGTATAGCATCACCCATATTGCTTTCAGCCGCGAGCAGATGGCTGCGCTCTACCTGGCCGGGCGGCGACTCCAACAGCAGACGCGCACCAGCCAGCAACACGTAGCAGATATGCTCCAAAAAGTCGCTCATGCGCTGCGCAAGCCGTTAGCGGAAAGCTTGGTGCAAGCGGCTGACCATGTGCTTGCCCAAGAGCAAGATGAACAACAGAAACAGGTCTTTGCAACCATCGTTCGCTGCTGGCTCGACCAAATCCCCGTCCGCATTGTCCACCGTAAGCTTCACGGCGAGCCTCGCAACTACGTGGTACATCCGTGGCAGATCGAACCTGCCGTCTGGGGTGATGGCAATTATCTGCTCGGCTATAGCGAATATCACGGCAAACTCGCCACCTTCAAGCTGGCCCGCATCGAAAAGGCAACCGAGTCGGTGGGACGTTTCAGAGCCGCCCCCGGCGATTTTAACATCCACGATCTACTCAATTTTGCCTGGGGTATCTGGCACGCTGATGAAGAACCGGTCACCGTGCAATTGCGCTTCAACAAATGGGCAGTGCCCAGGCTGAGGGAGTCGATCTGGCACCCGCAAGCTCGTCTCTTTCCGCCTGATGAGGAAGGTAGTTGCGTATGGGAGGTGCGGGTTGCCGAATGGCGCGAGATGGAATCATGGGTGAAGGGCTGGGGCAGTAATGTAGAAGTGATCGAACCAATAGAGTTGCGCGAACGGCTTGTCGCAGAGGTTGGTCGCCTGGCAAGGACCTACGCCACCGAAACGCCGCCACCCGCACATCGCCTGCTCTGGGCCAAGACCGATGCAGCAGGACACACGCACCCGCTCTTTTGTCACTTGATCGATGTCGGGCAGGTGGCGTTGGCGCTGTGGAACGATGTGCTGACCAGCGGTTTTCAAGCACAAATTGCCGAAGCGCTTGGCACTGACCCAGCCAGCGCGGGTCGGCTCTTCGCCTTCTGGAGTGGAACGCATGACATCGGCAAGGCCTCTCCTAATTTTCAGCGGAAGTTCGGTCCTGCGCAATCACAATTACAACGCATCGGTTTCACATTCCCTCCTGTTTTTGGCAAAAATCAGTGCTACCACGCAACGATATCGGCCCTGATCCTGCCCGCACTACTCACGGCGGAGACAGACCTGGATGCGGACCAGGCCAGAGAAGTGGCGCAAGCGCTGGGAGGCCATCACGGCTCCTGGCCCACCGCAGTGGTCCGCCGCCAGCACGAAGCACAAATTGGTGATGAACGCTGGCAAGAGGCGCAGCGCACCCTCCTACGCGAACTGGTCGACCTCTTCAACCCGCCCACCATCCGCCAATTAGGGCGCGACGATACAGAACGAGGTGCGATTCTCGTCCTCCTGTCCGGCCTGGCTTCGGTGGCGGACTGGATGGGTTCGATGAGCGACTATTTTCAGTTTAGCACGGCCCATGTTGCGCCGGAGCTCTATGTTCAGATCGCAGCGCGTCGCGCTGAACGCGTGCTCAAAAAACTGGGCTGGACCGACTGGCAACCGACGGCAACAGAGCTATCCTTTGAAGCGTTGCATGGCTTTGGCCCGCGCCCGGCCCAACAAGCGGTGATCGATCTCGCGCCCGGCGAGCGTGAGCCAACCCTGATCATCGCCGAGGTGCCGACCGGCGCTGGCAAGACCGAACTGGCCCTTTACCTGGCGGATCGGTGGGCGGTGACACGCCGGCAACAGGGTCTCTATGTCGCCATGCCTACCCAGGCCACCAGCAACCAGATGTGGGAACGGGTCGGTAAATTTCTCCGCCGGCGCTATCCGCAGGAGAAGATCAACTTTCATCTGATCCACGGCAATGCACAGTGGCGGGATGATCTACCTGATCTCGAATTCACTACGGGGGATGAGAGTGCTCAAGGCAATGTCGAGGCGCAGAGTTGGTTCCTGCCCCGCAAGCGCACGCTGTTAGCGCCTTTTGCGGTGGGGACAGTCGACCAGGCATTGTTGAGCACCTTACAAACACGCCACTTTTTTGTACGTCTGTTTGGCCTGAGCCGCAAGACGGTCATCTTTGACGAAGTCCACGCCTACGACACCTACATGAGTTCGCTCTTTCAACGGCTATTGGTCTGGTTGCGGGCGGTGGGTTCGTCTGTGATCGTCCTCTCGGCCACATTGCCAGCCTCTACCCGGCGTGAGCTAGTTGCGGCCTGGCGGGGTCGCACCGATGGCCTGGATACCCTCTCAGGGTGCTATCCCGCGGTGACCGTTGCTGCGGCAAGTGAGCTTTACAGTCAGTCGCTGCCGGTGGACGACACACGCACCATCAACCTCGAATGGATTGGGCACAACCCAGAAGCTATCGTGGCTGAACTGCGCCCCCGCCTTCAAAACGGGGGATGCGTCGCCATCATCTGCAATCGCGTGCGACGAGCGCAGGAAATCTACTCGGTGCTCCAAGCCGCCCAACTCGTGCCAGATGACGACTTGATCCTCTTCCACGCCCGCACGCCTGGCATCTGGCGCAATGCCACGGAAAAGGATGTGTTGGACCGTTTTGGCAAGGAGGCGCAGGAACGCAGGCCGGCCATCGTGGTGGCGACGCAGGTGATCGAGCAAAGCCTGGACCTGGACTTTGACCTCATGGTCAGCGACCTTGCACCGGTTGACCTCATCTTGCAGCGCGCGGGTCGTCTGCACCGTCACGAACGTGACACTAGACCTCTGGGGTTGGAGCGTCCAACACTCCTGATCACGACCCCAGCCAACAAGAACGATGGGGCGCCCGATTGGAGTGGGGATGAGTATGTCTACGAACCGTACGTCCTCTTCCGCTCGCTTCTCACCTTACGTGCGGCCGACGAGCAGCTAGTTCTCCCCGTGCAAACAGTGGACCTGATTGAATCCGTCTACGGGGAAGAAGCGAAGATGCCCGACCTGCCCTCAGAATGGACTGACGGGTTCAACAAGGCGCGCCAGTCGATGGCAGCAAGGCAGCGTAAAGCAGAAATGGAAGCATACAACCGGCTGGTTGCCCTGCCCGCCTATGAAGAGTTGCTCTGGCTGCCCAACGATCTCTTGGCTGAAGAGGAGGCCGACGTACATCAATCGCTACAGGCGCTCACCCGCTTGATTGAGCCATCGGTGCGGCTGGTCTGTCTGCACCAAGAAGCCGATGGCCTGGCGCTCGACCCCGGCGGACCGCCCGCTGTCGATCTGAAAACCAAACCCTCGCATGAGCAGACCAAAGAACTGGCGCAGCGCGTCGTCACCGTCACGCATCGCGCCATCTACAACTATTTCACGCGGCAGAATACGCCATCCGGTTGGCGCGAACACACCTTGCTGCACACGCATCGCGCCGCCATCTTTGTCGATGGCGAGTGTCGTCTGGAGGGGACCGATTATGTTTTGCGGCTGTCGCGTCGCCTGGGCCTGGAGATTGTCAAGATAGGGTCATCGGCATCACCCGACGCCGAAGATTGATTGCAGAGGTGCGATGCACTTTTCAAGTGCGTTGCACCTCTCGCAATGGGGGATGCCGGCGCACGTGCATCGCACCTTGCAGGTGCAACGCACAGTTACAGCCCTGGTCGAACCAGCCAGCGTTGTGCATGGGCAAACGGAACCTGGTTCAAATGAAGATCGGCAAAAGTGGCGTTATTTGACAACAACCTGTGGTATCTTGTTGCCAACCACCCAATTCTCTTGGAGGAGCCATGCAACCCACGTTCAATCTGATCGACCAACCCTGGATCGGCGCAGTCGACCACGAGGGCCGGCTGCAAGAGTACAGCCTGCGCGACCTGTTGTTGCAGGCCCACGAACTGCGCAGTTTGCACGATGACTCACCGCTGGTGATCGCCGCCCTGCTGCGCGTGATCCTGGCCCTGCTGCACAGGGTCTACGACGGGCCGCGCAACCGCGGCGAATGGCAAAAAATCTGGCAGGCCGGGCGTTTTGATGCGGAGCGCATCGACCGCTATTTTGCTGAGTGGCGCGAACGATTTGAGCTTTTCGGCAGTGGTCACCGCTTCTACCAATCCCCAGAACCTCTTGAGGAAAAAGGGACAGCGCCACTCGTCGTATTGCTGTATGTGTTTGGGGCTGGTGGGAATGCAACATTATTTGACCATACAAGCGCTGACCCTGAGGTTGAACTCACCCCTGCTGTTGCTGCTCGCCTGTTACTGACAGTTCACCTTTACGGTTTCTGTGGACGTGTCAGTGGCCCCGCCTATTTCTCGGATGGTCCCAGCGTCCGCGATGTGCTTTTTTTCGCCGAAGGAGATTCATTGTTCGAGACACTGGTCTTGAATCTGCTCGAATACAATGCAGAGCGCCCCATCCACCAGAACGGAGATGACCGCCCGGCTTGGGAAATGGACGATCCCTATCAACCCGCCCGTCAAGTTCCCTTTGGCTATCTCGACTACCTCACCTGGCAGGATCGGCGCATCCGGCTCATTGCCAAACCCACGCTGGCTGGTATCCGTGTAAGTGAAATGGTGCTATTGCCAGGGCTAAGTCTCGATACCGGATTTATCAATCAAGACCCCATGAAGCATTTTCGAGTTGATGAGAAACGCGGGTACATCTCACTCCGTTTCCAGGAAAACCGTGCGCTCTGGCGTGACAGCGTCGCCCTTTTGAAATTCAACTCAGAAAACTACCGCCCACCAGCGGTCTTTGCCTGGCTTGATCTACTTGTCGAACGTGGCATTCTTGACCGTTCGAAGACCTTGCGCTGCATGGCGCTGGGCATGGCGACAGAGGCAGGCAAACAATTCATCGATTTCTATCGGAGTGAATATCTGCCACTGCCGCTAGCCTATCTCGACAATCCAGACCTCGTCCCTACCCTCGAAACGGCATTAACGGCCGCCGAACATGTCGCCAGCGAGCTATGGAAAGCCACCGGCACGCTGGCGCGCTGGCTGCTGGTGCTGGACGAGGAAAGCGAGCGCCAACCCAATGCGGAGGATGTGCGTGATCTGCGCGCCACCATGGCCGCCGAGCGCCGCTACTGGGCCCGGTTAGAACCCCAGTTTCGCCAGACCATGCAGGCGATTCCACAAGATGCCGCAGCGGCCATGACTACCTGGTTTGACTGGCTGCGCCAGAGCGCCTGGGATGTTTTTAACCAGGTGTGTGATGGCCTGGGGGACGATCCACGCGCGCTCAAAGCAGTTGTCCGCGGCCGGGAGCAGTTGGCGCGTGGTTTGGGTGCTGTATTGAAGATCGAACTATAACAATACAACAATACTTCGTGTTGCCGGCCTACTCCGACCTCCGGGAGGTGACCACAGACTGTCTGGCAGATGATGCTGATTCTGGTCACCTCCCGGAGGTCTAGCCACTAAATCGTTCACGAAAGGAGCCAAGATGAGTTCACCACGTAATGAATTTATCGAATACCTGGAGCAAATACGCGACGGGAGTGACCAATCTCGCGCCCGCGCCGTGCTCGCCACGCTACGGCGTGGGCTGGGCAAGGAGCCTGGCGAAGACGCCAACGTCATGCGCTACGTCGTGCCGCGGCTGCCCGCTGAAGCGCAGCCGTGGCGCGACCGCCCCTATTTCCTGATTGCCTCGCTCTTCGCCTTCCACCCCGACCCTGGCGGCGCCGGCGACATGGGCAAACACTTTGCCGCCATCCGCCAGGCAACCCAGAGCGAAGAGGCGGTCGAACGCCGTTTTACCGCGTTGCTCGATACGCACGAGGACGACCTGGCCTATCACCTGCGCCAGGCAGTGAGTCTCTGCAAAGCCAATCATGTACCCATCGACTGGCATCAGCTCTTCCGCAATGTACAAGGTTGGAGCCATCCGAGTCGCTGGGTGCAACGGACCTGGGCGCGTTCCTTCTGGGGGCGCACTCAGGACGAGCAACAGCCTGCGTCTGAAAACAACTGAACAACCGCACAAAGTCCTATTCAACAGACAGAAGGAGCCAACCGATGTTTATCGAACTACACCTGATCCAGAACTTTGTCCCTGCCAACCTCAACCGCGACGATACGGGGTCCCCCAAGGATTGCGAATTTGGCGGCCACCGCCGCGCCCGCATCTCATCGCAATGTCTCAAACGCTCAATCCGCACTAACGAAGTCTTCGCCGAGACGACCAAGGTGCCAATTAGTCAGCGTACGCATTATCTGGCAACCCTGCTGCAGAAAGCTCTCAAGGACAGCGGCAAGTCTAAAGATGCCATCAGCGAGATCACCATTGATCTGGCCCATACGTTCACCACCAAACCAGGAAAAGCGGTTAAACAAGAGAAAGACGATCCACAGAAGACAGCCATTCTGGCATTTATCAGTGAATCAGAAGTTCAGGATATTGCACAGAAGCTTCTGGATCGCTGGGATGAGTTGATGGAGGATGAAAAGGCGCGCAAGAAGGCGCTCACAGAAATTGTGCAAGAGATGGTGAAAGCATACTATGGACGCGTCAGCGCTCCAGACATTGCATTGTTTGGCCGGATGTTGACAAGCCATCCTCAACTAGACCTCGAAGCCGCCTGCCAGGTGGCGCACGCTATTTCCACCCACCGGGTCAGCATGGAGATGGACTACTTCACCGCGGTGGACGATGTGCGCGAAGCCAACGAAGAGACCGGCGCCGGTCACATCAACACGCTGGGGTTCAACTCTTCCTGCTTCTACCACTACGCCCGTATCGACTGGCGGCAATTGT
>QEUW01000740.1 GCA_003577005.1 Chloroflexota bacterium
TTTTCAGAGGAATTGTGGAAGATAACGCACATCCAGCCGTTGCTATGAAGGACCCGATTTACTTCGAGGAACGTATGGCTGAGCAGGATCCGATATTCGTCTACACCTTTATTTTGGACAGAATTAATAACTATCTCATCGGAAATAACTGTATACTCCTTGAGCCAACTCTCCCAAAGAAAGTTCATTTCCGAGTAGTTGATATTTCCACCGAATGGAGGATCGATGGTGTATCGTTAGGTCTGTAAAAATGAAAAAGGAGTAGGTCGTCGTGTATCCTGGGTGTTGGCTAAAGACACCAAAAGGAGCAAACACGATGACCTACCCAAGCCATTGTACCTTACCAAGTGAAATCCTGGAACAGATCGCCAGTGACGGATTGGATGCGTTGCCGGAATTGCTGCGGGTGCTGATTAACAGTGCCATGCAAGCAGAACGAGAGAAGCACCTGGGCGTAGGAGCCTACGAACGGTCGGAGCGGCGGCAGGGGCATGCCAATGGTTACAAGCCGCGCACGGTAGCGACGCGAGTGGGCAAAGTGACCTTTGCTGTGCCGCAAGTGCGTGAAGGGGGCTTTGTGCCGCAAGCGCTTGAGCGAGGGTTGCGCAGCGAGCGTGCGCTGACCTTGGCTTTGGCCGAGATGTATGTGCAAGGGGTGTCGACGCGCAAGGTGGCGGCGATTACTGAGCAATTGTGTGGGCACAGTGTCACCTCCACGCAAGTCAGCCGTGCCGCAGCCCAACTCGATGAGGTCCTGCAAGCGTGGCGCCATCGACCGCTGGGACAGATACCTTATCTTTATCTGGATGCCCGTTATGAGAAAGTGCGGCAACAAGGACAAGTGCGGGATGCGGCTGTCTTGGTGGCAGTCGGCGTTGACCTTGAGGGCAAGCGTCAGATTCTGGGCGTCTCGGTCTCGGTGAGCGAACAAGAAGTGCATTGGCGTGCATTTCTGCAAAGCCTGGTCGAGCGCGGTCTGTGCGGTGTGCAACTGGTGGTCAGTGATGCCCATCCCGGTCTGCAACAAGCACGCAGGGCTGTCTTTGGCGGTGTGCCCTGGCAACGTTGTCACTTTCACCTGCAACAGAATGCCAGTGCCTTTGTGCCCAAGGTCGATCTGAAAGCAGAAGTCGCAGCTGACATTCGTGCCATCTTCACGGCTCCCAACCGCACCGAGGCCGAGGCCTTACTGGCCAAGACAGTTGAGAAGTATGCCAAGTCTGCTCCCAAACTCGCCACTTGGATCGAGCAGAACCTGCCAGAAGGGTTGACCGTCTTTGATTTCCCGGCGGCTCACCGTCGTCTGTTGCGCACAACCAATGGTCTTGAACGCATCAACAAAGAACTCAAGCGCCGTACCCGTGTGGTGGGCATCTTTCCTAACGAAGCTGCCTGTTTACGTTTGATCAGTGCGATTGCCATGGAAATCAGTGAAGAGTGGGTAGCCGGCAAAGCCTACCTTTCCTTCGACTAACCGTTTTCGTGCCAACGCCAGGATCACGACTTTCACTTTTACAGATTCAAAGTTGCACTATCGGAGGATCGGTAAAGACAAAGTCGACACTCTCATCAGGAAGATGGTCTAGAGCGTGTTATGGACTTGAGAGGAAGCGCCGGTGATGGGGGGTTGTGGGGCGCAGCTTGTGGCGCCGGCTTTCCCCCGCGATCTGGCCTGCAAAATCCACAACCGCCTCTAGCTGCGCGCAGTCAGCCACCGCTCCGGCGGTCGACGGCGTCGCGCGGCGCGCACGCCGGGTCATGAGCACACGCTCTCGTCGGTGACGGGGATTTCGAGCACCGGTTCCGGCGCGGCTTCGTGCGCCTGCTCATCGCGCTCCCACTGCGCCAGCGTGCCGCGCGGCGTGAGCAGCGCGACTCCCAGCGCCAGGGCCACCACGCCGAACGCCAGCAGGAAGGCGGGGTGCAGCGATTCCGCCAGCAGGGTCTGGAAGGCAGCATCGACCTCAGGCGGCAGTGCAACCGAGCCGGACCGGTCCAGCAGCGCGACGGGATCGAGTCCCGCGCTGCCGGGCAGCGCCGCCAGCCCCCGGCTCAGGCGCGCGGCCATCACCGCGCCGAGCATGCTGACGCCCACCGTGCCGCCGATCTGGCTGATAAACTGCAGACTGGATGTCGCCACGCCCATCCGGCTCCGGGGAACCCGGTTCTGGACCGAGATGAGAAAGCTGGTCAGGATCAGCCCCATCCCCAGGCCGAGCAGCGCC
>QEUW01000741.1 GCA_003577005.1 Chloroflexota bacterium
GCGGCTCGGCCTGGGGTCGTCGCAGAAGCGACAGGATATTCTCACCGCATATCTCTGTTTGGCGCCGTGGATCATCGGCTTTCTCTCCTTTGTGGTAGGGCCGATGTTCTTTTCGTTTGGCTTGAGCTTTTATGAATCCGACCTGTTGACGACCAATTACTTTATTGGGCTGAAAAACTATCATTCGCTCTTCCAGGAGGAACTCTTTTGGCAGAGCCTGAAGGTCACCTTTATCTACGCCTTTACCACCGTGCCGCTGGGGACGAGCATCGCGCTGCTGGTCGCCCTCTTGTTGAACCAGAAGATCATGGGGCTAGGGCTCTGGCGCACCATCTACTATCTGCCAACGGTGATTTCGGGGGTAGCCGTCTCCTTGCTTTGGTTGCAGATTTTCAACCCGCGCGCCGGGCTGATCAATAACTTTCTGGCGCTCTTTGGCGTCAAGGGGCCGGCCTGGCTCTATGACTCCACATGGGCGCTGCCGTCGTTGATTATCATGAGCGTGTGGGGCGTGGGCGCTAATATCCTGCTCTATCTGGCCGGGCTGCAAGGGATTCCGACGCAACTGTACGAGGCAGCTACCATCGATGGCGCCAACGGCTGGCAACGCTTTCGCGCTGTGACAGTCCCTATGCTCTCGCCCACCATCTTTTTCAATGTGACGATCAGCCTCATCGGTGCCTTTCAGTTCTTTACCCAGGCCTTTGTGATGACCAAGGGCGGGCCAAACAATGCCACGCTCAGTATGGTACTCTTTTTATACAACAAAGCCTTTGGGCAGGTGCGTTTTGGCTACGCCTCGGCCGTGGCCTGGGTGCTTTTTGCCATCATTATCTCATTTACGCTGCTGTTTCAACGTCTATCCCGCTATTGGGTCTATTACGAGGGTGAACAGAGCCGCTAACGGAGCAGGTCTATGGCGATGTCTAGTACGGGGAAGCGAGCAGTCAGTCCGGCTGCGCCCGCATTGGCATACGGGCGCAGCCGGCCGGTCTGGCGCGAGATAGCGCGCCAGCTTGGGTTGACGGCGCTCGTGCTGCCGGGCGCAGCCTTGTTTCTAACACCGTGGGTCTGGATAATTCTGACGGCAGGGAAAGAGTCAAAGCTGATCTGGCAGATCCCACCAGTCTGGATTCCGCCGAGCTACCGCTGGCAGAACTTTATGGAGGCATGGCAGCAGGGGAACTTTGCGACCTTTTATACCAATACCGCCTTGATCGCGCTTTTGAATGTCGTGGCGGTGGTTTTCTCTTGCTCCATCGCAGCCTATGCGTTTGCTCGATTGACCTTTCCAGGCCGCGACGTGCTCTTTCTGGTCGTCCTCAGCACGATGATGTTGCCGGCCCAGGTGACGCTCATTCCGCTCTTTATGATTTTTAGCAAATTGGGGTGGGTGAATACCTTTCGGCCCCTGGTGGTGCCGCTCTTTTTTGGCGATGCCTTTAGCATCTTTTTGTTACGCCAATTCTTGCTGACCATCCCGCGCGATTACGACGAGGCGGCGCTCATCGATGGCTGCAGCCGTTTTGGCGTCTTCTGGCGGATCCTACTGCCCCAAATCACCGCGGCGCTCATTGTCGTGGCGATCTACCAGTTTACCTACAGTTGGAATGACTTCTTTGGCCCCTTAATCTATCTGAATTCGCCAGAGCTCTTTACGATTACGTTGGGGCTCACACGCTTTATGGGGCGCACCCAGACCGATATTCAATATCTGATGGCGATGACGGTCGTTTCGACCCTGGCGCCGATCGTCATCTTCTTCTTCACTCAGCGCGTTTTTCTCCAGGGGATTGTGATTACGGGGGTAAAGGGATAAAGAGCCGCGGATTCAGCAACCCGCGGCTCTTTTGCTACGCCGTTACCGGAGTAGCGCTCCCAATCCGCGCTAGCAACGTCTCCAACGTGGGCGCTTCCTGGGCGCGCAGGTGAATCGATAGGGCGCGCCGCGGGTCCTCGCTGACACGCGCCAGGCTGTACCCATCCCGGCCATACAGCTCAGCGAGCAGGGGGCGGATTTCCGCCACCACCCTATCAAAGACCGCAGCCTCGTTGGGCAGGCGTAGGCGGTCGAGCAGGCCGATCTCGACCTCATCCAGTTGAAAACGGACCGGTTCGGCAAGGTCTTCCACCAATGTCTGGCAGCTGGCCAGCCCAATGCGCAACACGAGATGCAGACGCTCGGCCAAGGAGGCGTTTGCCTCCCACTCGCGTTTGCGGCAGAATGCCGGGGCCATCCTGCACATGTTTATAATCGGCCACGTCGAGCAACAACCCGTCGACGCGGTGTTCTTGAATCCAACGATGAAAGAGCGGCGTGATCGCCGCCAGCTCCACGGCAGACGGCTCTTGACTGAAAAATTTCACTCGGATTCTACGCGGTGCTTCCACGTGATGACTCCTTGCTCATGATGCGTAATGCGTAAGCGCGGGTTTGGGTTTTCGTGGCGCTGGAAGAGGTATTCGGCGAACTTGCCCTTGGCATATTTGTCAAAGAAAAGCTGCGTATCGTAGAAGCGTGTGCGGAAGTCGCGCACGATCTGATCGGGATCATCAGTGCAATCGACCCCCTGGCCGCGCAAGAGCGAGCGCGCTGCCAACAGCATCGCCCGGTAGGCCCGTTCGTCGGCCAGGGCGTAATTGTGCTCGTCGAGCGCGATGATGGCGTCGAAGAGTTCGGCTTCGGCGCGCGTCACCTCCATCGAGAAGAGCGAGACCACTTCGCCGGCGCATTCACCCACGCCGATGTCGCCGATGCCATATTCACGCGGGTCACCCCAGTCGCTGTAGAACTCGGGGTTGGTCTCGTAGATGGGCACTTCGGTGAAGGGGTCGAGCAACTCCTTGATCTGCTTTTTGCCCAGCCGGGTGGCCCACTCCTGGAAGCTCTCTTCCCGGTCACGCTCATTCGCATAGCGATTGACAAGCAGATTGAGCACATCAGGCACCCGCTTGGAGGGCACTGCACCGACGGCCAGACCATAGCTGCCGGCATTCTCGCGCCAGCGACCGCCCAACACAACCTGGAAGTGGGGAACAGTGCGGTTGTTGCGCCGGCGACTGTTGCCAAAGAAGCCGATGTCGGCCACATGGTGTTGGCCGCACGAGTTGAAACAGCCGCTGATCTTGATACGCAGATTCTTGATGGCGTCGGGCAGGGTGGCGTTGCGGGCAACCAGCCGCGTGCGCAACTCGCCCGCCAACCCGCGCGACGAAGCGATGCCCAACTTGCAGGTGTCGGTGCCGGGGCAGGAGGTGATATCCACAATGGTGCCGGCGCCCGGTTCGCCCAATCCCAGCGCCTTGAGCGCACTGTAGACCGCCGGCAGGTCGGCCTCGGTCACCCAGCGCAGGATGATGTTCTGTTCCACGGTCGTGCGAATCGTATCGCCCACGTACTGGCGGGCAATGTCGGCCAGTTGGAACGCCTGCTCGGTAGTGAGGTCGCCCAGCGGCAGGTTGACGGTGACGACATAGTAGCCGGGCTGGCGCTGCGCATAGACATTGGTCGCGGCCCACTCGGCAAACCCGGCCGGTTTGTCAGCGCCATTGAGCGAAATCGCCGGCTTGAGCGGTGTCTCGGTGAACTTGTCCAGATCCGCCAGATAGGCTGTCCAGCGGTCGTCATGCGGGAGGACCTTGCGCTCCTCATCCACCAGCCGGCGGAATTCGTCGATGCCGAGCTTGGCAACGAGGAACTTAAGGCGCGCCTGGTTGCGATTGCGCTTTTCACCCAGGCGAGCAAATACACGGGCAATAGCCTGCGCAAGCGGCAAGATCTCCTCTTCGGTGACAAATTCTTTGAGCACCTTGGCCTGATAGGGCACCGTACCCAGCCCGCCGCCGACATAGACCGTAAAGCCGCGCCGGGGCACGCCATCTACTTCCTGGATGCGCGCCAGCAGGCCCAGGTCGTGCAGCATGACCAGGCCGCACGCTTCGTGTTCGCAGCCGGAGAAGGCCGTCTTGAACTTGCGACCAAAATCCTGTGCGTCGTCGTGGCCCATCAAAAAGTAAGCCATCGCGTTGGCATAGGGAGTGACATCAAAGGTTTCGGTGTGGCAGACGCCGGCCAGCGGGCAGGCTGTCACATTGCGCACCGAGTTGCCACA
>QEUW01000742.1 GCA_003577005.1 Chloroflexota bacterium
TACCGTGCGTTGGGCATCGGAACAAACCAGCGTAAAATGGTGTAACCCTATAATGTTCATAACAACATCCTATGAAAATTAACCACAGATTGAACGAATCATACAGATTGTCACGGATTGTAATTATTCAGGTTCTCTGGAATTGAACCACGAAGACACAAAGACACAAAGAAAAACCAGCTTAAAACTTTGTGCCTTTGTGTCTTTGTGTTGAATAGTTACCATGGGTTTTCATTTGTGGTGGTACGTCCACTCTACTTATGCGGTGTAGGGTGTGCCTTGATGAAAACGCATCACCCAACCGTTTTCAGTTCTTGACCAAATCGAGCTACGACGGCCGTATTCCACTACCCCATCATAGGTGACAGCACTGTTGTAGGTCACATGGGCGGTATTCTCATCGAGCAGGCGAATCGTCAGGTTGGGCAATGGCAACATCGCATCAATGGGGGCTGGTAACATCGCAAATAACTGTTCTCTGGTGTAGGTTCGCCCAGAACGGCCGTATTCAAAACAGTCCGGGGCAAAAGCCTGCTCCATAAACTGCCGATCAAAGCGTGTTTCCGCACGCCACATGCTCTCCTCAAGGCGCGTTAGCACCTGGCGATCCTCATCCGAAAGAGTCAGTTTATTTATCTGCATCATCTCCACACCTGATCACTTGAACACTTTATTACCTGAACACCCATAAAACACCCCAGTTGCCTGCAAACAGGGCAGGGGTATAATGAACGCGAACATTTTTGTATTGGAAATACCGCATGAACTATCGCCTGACACTTGTTTTGATTGCTTTTTCACTCATTTTTTTATTCACCGCCTGTAACAATACCCCTCCATCATCTGTTCCAACGCTGGCAGGAACGGCCGCGCTGCCTGTCAGCAGCCCTTGATGGTCGAGGGGTTCGATGACGGAGCGGCAGTCGGCCAGCTCGCGCAGCCGGTCGAGCCGCACGGCATAAAGCCGCTCGAAGATGTCGCGGCCCTCGCCATGCTGCGGCGCACGACCGTGCTGCGCGACCAAACGCTGAATTTCCTCGAAGCCGGCGATGACCCGCTCGTCGCGGGGTGTCCGGCTGGATTCCTTCTTCGATTCCGTCTCGACGCCAAGCTCGGCGAGGAGGGCGTCGTCCTCATCGGTGAATGCCTTAGCCACGCGCCGCCTCCGCCTTCATGCGGGCGAGGAACGCCACCCCCTCGGCCATGCGCTTTTCCCAGGCGTCCGGCGAAGTGATCGAGGGTAGCCGCCCCCGCTCCTGCTTGAACTTCAGGGCGCGCTTGGCCAGCTCCCGCGCCTCGTCCGGGGTCAGGTTGACCCGCTTGGCCCCGATCACGGCGGCCACCTGCTTCAGGCTCTCCTCGCTCATGGTCTTGGCGAGGATGGCGTAGGCTTCGCCGAACGGATTGATCCGGTCGATCAGATCAATATCCAGTTCGCGCACGTCCATCGTAAACTTGCGCACACCGTCGATCAGGGCGGTGTTGGCGCTAGGCTGATCGTCGCCGCCAAGAACGATCTTCTTGGCCTGCTGCGTGAGGTTCAGCGCCGCGACCGCGTGCTGGCGCACCGCTTCCTGATCGGCGTCATCCAGTTCGGGATACCTGTCCTTGATGATCTTGCCCATGCGAACGACGGTCAGTTCCTCGGGCACAAGCTCTTCATCGAACAGGCCGCGTTCAATAGCGGTCTTATCCTGCACGAAGGCTGCGATGACCTCGTTTAAATCCTCACGACAAATGCGTTCCGCCTCCTTGCTCTTGGGCTCGGCAAGGCCCTTGATCTCGATCTGGAATTGCCCGGTCTGCTCATTGAATCCGATATTTGTCCTATTTGGATCGTATCCGCCCTCGCCATAGTCGAAACCGGGCGTCGCCGTATTGCCGGGGTTCTTGGGTTTGAACTCGAAACGCGGCGCGAGCACCTGCTCCATGAGCAAGCTGGCGGCGATGGCCTTGAGGGTGTCATTCACCGCTTCGGTGACGATCTCCGCCGCCGCATCAGGTTCGGCGATCAGGTTGGTAAAGCGGGCACGGGTCTTACCCGGCGCGTCGCGGGTGGCGCGGCCGATAATCTGCACGATTTCGGTCAGGCTTGCCCGGTAGCCGATGGTCAGCGCGTGCTCGCACCAAATCCAGTCAAAGCCCTCCTTGGCCATGCCGAGGGCGATGATGATGTCTACTTGATCTCGGTTGTTCTTCTGGCTCGCGTCCTTCAAGGCG
>QEUW01000743.1 GCA_003577005.1 Chloroflexota bacterium
AGCTTCGCTTCCTCCTCCGGGTGGCGCGCCAGTTCGTAGAGCGCCCAGGTCAGCGTCGTGGCGGTGGTCTCGTGGCCGGCGAACATCATCAACACGATCTCGTTACGCAGTTGTGCATCGTTCATCGCCTCACCGGTGTCGGCGTCGCGCGCTTCCATGAGCATGGAGAGCAGGTCATGATGCTCGCCGCCATGTCGCCGGCGCTCGTCGATGATAGCTTGCACCGTCTGGTCGATGGTTTGCAACGCCTGCTTAAACCGGCGGTTCTGCGCCGTCGGGACAAAGAGCGGCGGTGGGAAAGGCGTCTGCATCCGGTAGTTGACGTATTCGGACAGACACGTAAAGGCATGGCCCAGCGCCCGCGCCTCGCCCAGCAGATCGACGCTAAAGAGGGTCTGGCCGGCGATGCGCAGCGTGACCGCCATCGTCTGCTCTTCCATGTCAAGTTGGGCGCCGGCGGGCAGTTCATGCCAGCGTTGCAACATCAACTGGCTGGCGTCGGTCATGGCGGCGCCAAAGCCTGCGATGCGCTGGCGATGAAATGCCGGTTGCATAAGGCGTCTGCGGGTCAGCCAGCTTTCGCCGTCGGTGGTCAACAGGTTTTCGCCCAGCCCTAGTTTGAGAATGTTGTTGATAAACTGGCCCTTGATGTAGTTACGGTTGTTGTCTTGCAGCACGCGCTTGATCCCATCCGGGCTATTGATGGCATAGGTATTGACCCAGAGAAAGCGCAGCCGCACAATATCGCCATATTCCTGGGCCGTGCGTTGGTAGAGCCCCAGCATATCGCGGCGCAATTCGGGCAACATACCCCAGAGCAGATGGCCGCGGGGGCCGGGCACTCGGCTGCCGGGTGTCGTCGCTCGGTCAAGTGTCGTCGCGTGAGACATGGAACATCCTCCTTATACGAAATCCGGTTGTTTACTTCAGATACGCGCCACCGTTTCACTCTGGCGCATACCTAAGATGAACAGAGGAATTCGGTGTGATTAGTGGGCCGCCGCCTGACGAGTTACGGCCGGGGCTGAAACGTGCGATTGGGCGGCGCCAGTCTTCAGGTAGGCCATCAGGAAGAGAACGCCCAGAGTTAGGTCGATCAGACCAAAAACCAAGACCACTCCTGAAACCCGCTGCTGTGCAAAGAGGATGATCACTGCGATTCCGTAGGGGAACTTCTCTAACAGGGTTGGCAACATCAGCGGGCGGTAGCGCACCGGGTCACGCGCCAACAGCAGAAAGAGCACCTGCCATGCCAGGGTAACGCTCACAAAGCCATAGAAATACTCAGGATGGGTGATGGCTGGTGGCATCTCCAGACCAATCTGCTGTTCCAGAAAATACAAGGGCGTAATCAATAGCAGGCCATAGATGCCGGCGACGAGATAGGTGATTCTAGCGAACCTCATAGTATAGTCTCCGATTTTCGTTTTTGCTCGCACATCGTACATACATGATGACCGCTAGCATAGCAGCAAGCGACGACGACGTCATTCCACTAAAGTTGATTCTGGGGTTGATTTTACTGTGTAGCCAGCCTGTCCAATTTCCCGGCGGGGCAGATACATATGACCTGATGGAAAAGAGAACCGGGGAGTTCGCTTCTCTGAACTCCCCGGTTGCAGGTACGCCTTTGGATGTAGAGCTAGTTTGTCGATGCGTACGGGTCACGGTCAGGATTGCTCCTTCATTGCAAACGCTCCTTTGGGCCTTTGCCCATTTGCACCCTCGTTTTGATTCCACAGTCAGCATAGCGCGGCTGCGTCCGAAAGAGGAGGTGAAGGCGTCCGCAACGCGTCCGAAATGTGTCCGAGGCGAGCCGCTACACAAAGACAACGCTGTTGTTTGTGCCAAATTCGCCTGGTTCGTAGGCATCGGCAGCCTCATCGTTGAACCACTCACCCTCAGGCGTATAATAGCGGAAACAGATCTTCTGCCCGGCATCCAGCTTGACGGAAGTACTCATGGTGCCGTTGTTACGCTTTCCCATGGGATTGGCTGCCGGGTCCCACCCGTTGAAATCGCCGACCACAGAGACTTTTGCCCGTTTAGGGTCAACGGGCAAGACAAAGGTCACCTTCACCTGGTTGGAATTCTTGACTACATCTTTTTTGACCATGGATGTTCTTCCTCTCTGGGTTTCGCCAAAGGTCTCTACTACGACAACGTTAAATTGGCAAGAGCAACGTGAGCCGACCTCCGGGAGGTGACCACAAAC